>NZ_CP162006.1:637153-955729 GCF_040822085.1 Rhodoferax sp. WC2427
GATGTGCACGCCCTGCTTGCGCAGCGTCTCCAGATGCTGCGGCACCAGGGGCAGGGCGGTGGCGCTGCGCACGTCCATGGCGATGGCCACCTTTTTCGCGCCCTGGGTTTGCTCCAGTTTCACGAAGTTCAGCAGCAACTCGGGTGGCAGGTTGTCCACGCAGTAGTAGCCCGCGTCTTCCAGGGCGTGCAAGGCGACAGATTTGCCCGAACCGGACATGCCGGTAATCAACACAATTTCAAGTTTCATAGCTCGCCTAGCATCTCCTTGGCATGCGCCAGCGTGGTGCCGGACAGTTTTTCACCCCCGAGCATGCGCGCAACTTCGGCCACACGCTGTTCGCCCAGCACCAAGGCCACGCTGCTGACTGTGCTTTTGCCGTCGCGCAGCTTGGCCACCACCAGGTGGTGGTCGGCGCAGGCGGCTACCTGGGGCAGGTGGGTTACGGCCAGCACCTGGCGGTCGCGGCCCAGCTGTTTCATCAGGCGGCCTACGGTTTCGGCCACGGCACCGCCCACGCCGGAGTCCACCTCGTCAAAGATCAGGGTTTGCGCCGTGCCCAGCGCGCTGGTGGTGACGGCAATCGCCAGCGCGATGCGCGACAGCTCGCCCCCAGAGGCGACCTTGCCCACCGGGCGCGGCGTGCTGCCCGCGTGCCCGGCCACCAGAAACTGCACTTCTTCCAGCCCGCTGGCGCTGGGCTCGGTCTTTTGCAGCGCCACCTGGAACTGGCCGCCCTGCATCCCCAGGCCCTGCATCGCCAGGGTGATGGCCTTGGCCAGCCGGGGGGCCGCCAGCGCGCGGGCTTTGCCCAGTACGGCAGCCTCGGCACGGTAGGCGGCCTGGGCCTTGCGCTCGGCGGCTTCCAGGGCTTGCGCATCGGCGGCGGCATCCAGCCGGGCCAGCTCGGCCTTCCAACTGGCCAGCAGCGCGGGCAGCTCGGCGGGCGTGCGTTTGTAGCGCCGGGCCAGCGACACCCACTGCGACAGGCGGTCGTCCAACTCGCCCAGGCGTTGCGGGTCCAGCTCGGTTTTGCGCAGGGTGGTGTGCAGCGAATGCGCGGCATCCTCGGCCTGCGCCAGACTGGATGCCAAAACCTCGGCCAGCGCAGCATACTCGGGCGCAATGTGCTCTTGATTGTGTAGCGCGGTGTGGGCGCGGGACAACCCGGCCAAGGCGCCGGATTCTTCGCCCTCCAGCGCGTCGATGGCGGTTTGCACCGCATCCAGCAGGGCCTGGGTGTGGGAGAGGCGGGTGTGCTCGGCGTTCAGCTCGGCCCACTCGTCGGCGCCGGGGTTGAGCTTGCCCACCTCGCCAATCTGCCAGGCCAGCCGCTCCTGCTCTTGCTGCAGCGAGTCTCGCGCAGCCTGGGCATCGGCCAGGGCTTTCTGGGCGCTGCGCCACTGGGTCCATAGCGCCTCTAAAGTACGGGTGCTGGTGCCTGCGTAGGCGTCCAGCAGGCCACGTACGGTGTCCGGGCGGGTCAGGCTTTGCCAGGCATGCTGGCCGTGGATGTCGAGCAGCTGGTCGCCGATTTCGCGCAACTGGGTGGCGGTGGCCGGGCTGCCGTTGATCCAGGAGCGGCTTTTGCCCTGCGCATCCACCGTGCGGCGCAGCAGCAGGCTGTCGCCCAGGTCAAACCCGGCCTGTTCGAGCCAGGTGCTGACGGCCGCCGGGCTGTCGAATTCGGCGCTGATGTCGGCCCGGGCCGCGCCCTCGCGCACCGTGCCCGCATCGGCGCGGCTGCCCAGGGCCAGTTGCAGCGCGTCGATCAGGATGGATTTGCCCGCGCCGGTTTCGCCGGTGAGCACGCTGAAGCCGGTGTCCAGCTCCAGGTCCAGCTCGCGCACGATCACGAAGTCGCGCAGGGTGATGCGTTTTAGCGCCATGTGTTCAGTACCATAAATCAGGTGCCTTCGTTCCAATGGAGTTTGCGCCGCAGGGTGTCGAAGTAGCTCCAGCCCTGGGGGTGCAGAAAGCGCGCCCGGTGCTCGGAGCGCCGCACAATGATGCGGTCGCCATGCTGCAGCGAGGCCAGCGACTGCATGTCGAAATTTGCGCTGGCATCCCGGCCTGCTACTAATTCAATAGCTACTTCCGCCGCATCGGCAAGCACAATCGGCCTGTTTGTCAATGTATGCGGGGCAATGGGCACCATCACCCAGCCGGGAATGGACGGGTGCATCAGCGGCCCGCCCGCCGACAGCGAATAGGCCGTGGAGCCGGTGGGCGTGGCGATGATCAGGCCGTCGGCCCGCTGGTTGGCCACCAGGCGGCCATCCACTTCGACCCGCAACTCCAGCATGCCCGAGGTGGCACCCCGGTTCACCACCACGTCGTTCAGTGCCAGCGCGTCAAACACGCACTCGCCCGCGCGCATCACCTGGGCGTGCATCAGGCTGCGGTGGTCTTCCTCGAAAGTGCCTTGCAGCATCGGCAGCAGGGTGGTGGCATAGGACTCGATCGGAATGTCGGTAATAAACCCCAGCCGCCCCTGGTTGATGCCCATCAGCGCCACCCCGTAGCGTGCCAGTTGGCGGCCAATGCCGAGCATGGTGCCGTCGCCACCCACCACCAGCCCCAGGTCGCAGCGCTGGCCAATCGCCGCGATATCCAGCGCCGGGTAGCCGCTCAAGCCGGTGTTGGCCACGGTTTCCGCATCCACCACCACCTCGCAGCCCTGGCTGGTTAAAAACTGCGCAATTTCTTCCAGCACCTTGCGCGACGAAGCGTTGGCCGCATAGGTGCCCGGCGCGGCGTATTTGCCGAATAGCGCTACGTGGCGGAATTGTGATTTCATTCACAAATTACAACACGACTTGTGCTGCATCCAGAGGGTGCGGCCAGGACTATCAATGCCCCTAAAATGGAGCCATGCTCGATGAACGCGCCAAGTTGTTAATGAAAGCGCTGGTCGAGCGCTATATCGCCGATGGCCAGCCCATAGGGTCGCGCACGCTCTCCAAAGCCTCGGGCCTGGACCTGTCGCCCGCCACCATCCGCAACGTCATGTCCGACCTGGAAGAGATGGGTCTGATCGTCAGCCCGCACACCTCGGCCGGGCGCATCCCCACAGCGCGCGGCTACCGGCTGTTTGTGGACACCATGCTCACCGCGCAGCCGGGCCCGCTGGTGCCCCCGAAGCTGGTTGCCGAGCAGCCGCAGAAGGTGATCGTCAACGCCGCCAACCTGCTCTCCAGCCTGTCGCAGTTTGTGGGCGTGGTGATGGCACCCCGGCGCACCTCGGTGTTTCGCCATATTGAATTTTTGCGCCTGTCGGAAAAACGCTTTCTGGTCATCATCGTCTCGCCCGAGGGCGACGTGCAAAACCGCGTCATCTTTACCGAAGTGGACTACACCTCGTCCCAACTGGTCGAAGCCGCCAACTACCTCAACGGCCACTACGCCGGCCTGTCCATCGAACAGGTGCGCGAACGCCTCAAGAACGAGGTCGAAACCCTGCGCGGCGAGATCGCCAGCCTGATGCAAGCCGCCGTCAACGCCAGCTCCGACGCCCTCACCCGCGAGCAGGACGAGGTGGTCATCTCCGGCGAACGCAACCTGCTGGCCGTGAGCGACTTCTCCAGCGATATGGGCCATCTGCGCCGCGCGTTTGACCTGTTCGAGCAAAAAACCCAGATCATGCGGCTGCTGGACATCTCCAGCCAGGCCGAAGGCGTGCGCATTTATATAGGTGGCGAAAGCCAGGTTGTGCCGTTCGAAGAGCTCTCCATCGTCAGCGCCCCCTACGAGGTCGACGGCCAGATCGTCGGCACCCTGGGCGTGATCGGCCCCACCCGCATGCCCTACGACCGCATGATCCAGATCGTAGACATCACCTCCAAGCTGGTCAGCAACGCCCTGAGCCACCAGAAGTAGCCGGTTTTTCGCACAGTAGAATGCCGGGTTGTGTGGGGCGTTAGCTCAGTTGGTTAGAGCAGAGGACTCATAATCCTTTGGTCGAGTGTTCAAGTCACTCACGCCCTACCATTCAAATCAACAACTTAGCGCAATTTTTGCGTCTTGGTTTCAGTCAACTGTCAACGAAGTGTCAACGCAGAAATTGGGTTGAGCTTCACCACCTCTTGCAGGTGGTCAGGTGCCAGGTGCGCATAACGCATCGTCATGGTCAGGTTCGCATGACCCAAAGCACGTTGCAGCACAAGAATATTGCCGCCACCCATCATGAAATGTGATGCGAATGAATGGCGCAGTACGTGCGTGAGCTGACCGTCGGCCAACGTGATGCCCGCCCGGTCCACGCCATCCCGAAAAGCGGAGTATGCGTAGGCAAACAGGCGCTGGCTCGTTTCCTTCTTGTCGTGGTGAGCCTTCAGGTCTTTCTCGAATTGCTTTTCAATAGGAACGGTTCGGATGCGCCCTGACTTCGTACCGACAAACTGAATTTGCGCGTTGCGTACGTGTTTGAGCTCAAGGTTTTCAGCCTCGCTCCATCGCGCACCAGTAGCAAGGCAAACTTTGGCAATCATCACCGTGTGACGGTTCGATCCAACCGCCAGGTGTTCAAGCAAGTCGCTGATCTGCTCCAACGTGAGGTATTCCCGTTCTTTCTCTTCGATCTTGAACTGTCGCAGTTCGGCGAGGGGGTTGGGTTTCTTCCATATGCCCAGTCGCCGTAGCTCGTTAAAAACGGCTCGCAGGTACGCATGTTCACGATTCACACTGTTTGGAGTGATCCCCGCAGCAAGTCTCGTCGTTCGGTACGTTGCGAAGGTGCCAACGGTGAAACGATCTGCGACAGGATTGCCCATTGCTTCGCAAGCCAGCTTGAGACGGCTGTATGTGTTTGCGCCAGCTTTCAAGCCTGAGCCATGGTGTGAATACCAGAGGTCTATCAGCTCACGGAGCTTCCGCGTGTCGCGCTTCTCAGGCTGCCATTTCTCATTCTGATTTACCTGGGTGGTGAGCCAGGCCTCATAGGCCTTTGCTTCTGCCTGTGTTTTAAATGTCTTCCGAAACCTTTTACCACCACGTCCTCCTGGTTGACTGTCAACTAACCAGCCGTTGTTCGCCTTATTTATTGCCATGATTTTTAGGGCGCACCTTCTGGGGTTCTTCCGCTTCTATGCCGAGTCCTTGCTCAAGCGCGATTCTCTTTTCTGACATCGTTGCCGACGTTGCTTCCTCAGCAGTTTCGATACCGTGATCAAGAGTTAGGCGGTCTGCATATCTGTTCAGAACGTCCGTTTGCGCCGCCGGAGCGTTTTCTAAGGTGTCAAGCAGGGTCTGAAACCAGTCAGGATCGCTCGGGTCCAGTTGTATGAGTGTTCGCCCGCTTCCAGTCACCATCCACGATAGGAAGAACGGGTAGACGGTTGCCATGGCGGCCACCATTTCGATGCTTGGCTGCTGAACGTGATTGCAGACGTTTTGCCATTTGCGAGCGCTTATTCCGAACCGTTCTTCAAGAACCTTGTATCGGGTGGGCCTTCCGGCGAAATTCCTTATCACCCAGATAAAGCGTTCTCTGAAGTCTGTTGCGTCGCCATCAAAGCGTTCTGGTGTCATTTTACTATTTTTAGGTTTGTTGCTTACTATTTTTTGGTAAGATGATGCCTTACTAAATTTTGGTAAGAGTGAGGCTAATTATGGGCGCGGTAGACAACTTTTCACAGATGCACGCATTGCAAGCTTCTGCTGCTGCCTTGGTATCTGTGCCTTTGATGACCCGTGCTGCATTTTCTGCTGCGATAGGTTTACCGGAGACGGTGTTAGTTGCCCAGTGTGATAGAGGCTACTGGCCGCAAATCACCGTAGGAAAACGAGTTTTTATAAATCTCGAAGTTCTTCGTTCGCAGTGTGCTGCGAAGGCGCTCACGTGATGACCGATCAAATGGTGTCTGTTTCGGTTGTTCTTGTGCACACCGAAGCCGTGGCATTAGCTCAGTTCGTGAAACGTGTCGGCTGGTCAGAGATGCGAGTCAATGCCATTGACGATCAAGAGGCTTGCGACATTCGTGCAGCCATTCAGTCTCTTCGTACCGCGCTCAGTGAAGCCGGTTTTGCACCGCGATGAATGCGCATTCCTACGTGTTCACCTTCGCCATGTCCGCCGTTGGCGCGATGCTGGTTCCGCCTGCCTGGAGCGAAGCGAAGCCAGCCGGAACCAGCAACGTCGCCTGCACGAACACACGCGAGAGGGTGAAGTCGTGAGCTACAGCAATCAGCCGTATACCCATTCAGACCACGCCACAGCCTGCCATGCGGCCGCCCAGCGCGGCATTGTCCTTTCGGGCAAGTTCGTTCAGGTTCGCAAAAACACCGTTACCTATTGCGCCCGCATCGTCAACGCCTGGACGACTCCAAGCGGCCTCGATTGCTGGACGGTGGAATCTCACATGCCTGAGTGCGCTCGCTTTACCGTTTCCTGCAAGAACACCCGCGAATGCGGATTGAGCGACTGCTCGTGCGCAGCCGAATTGCGTGCCCAGGTGGAGCAGTTCGAGGCGACAAAAGCGGCCAATTTCGCCAACGGCCTGCCCCCGGTTTTTTGTCAGGCGGGCGTGGTAGCACCGCCTGACAGTCTCAATTTTGAGACTTCTTCTGTTTCACGCCCTGCTTGAACCCATGGCCTACGACACCATCAAAATTAAGAGCCCGCACATGGACCGCGACTTCATCCGCGCCGTCGAGCAAAAGTGCATTCTGAGGTCTGGCGTCGATTTGAATTCGGGCGAAATGCTCTATGAGTTGCACACGGGGCAGCTCTTAGGCAGTTGGGATGCCCGCATTTCGGTGATTCCGAAATACGAAGACTGGTTTGCTGACCGCAACGGAACGCCCCGGCTGCAACCCTGTGAACCGTACATCTTGGTAGAGGCCAGCGTCCACAAGGTTTTACTCGGTCACAACGTCTACGGCGGTCCGACCGACTTTTTAAAAGCCGCCCGCGATTTGGTGGCCTTGGTCGAAAAGCTGCTGGAGATCGATTTACCTGCCGCAGACATCTGGACGGTCCACCGCGTGGACGTGGCCCATGTGTATGCCTTGTCGAAAGCCGCATGCAAACAGTTCTTCGACACGATGCAGTTGGTGAATTTTCCGCGTCGCCAGCGCAAGGCCGGGAAATACAACATGGCCGTTCACTTCCCAGGCAAAACCACCACGGTGAAGTTCTATCACAAGGGCGAAGAATTCCGCGTCCATGAGATTTCACGGCTGAGGATATTTTTCAGAAGCCTATTTAAGCACCTGCATGGTGACGATCCGCGAAATATGGAACGCGTCGAATCAAAGATCGGCGCACTACAGCGGCTTGCAGATAAACGCCTGCGCGTAGAGGTCGGCATCAATAGCGACAAGCTGCAGTACGACTTCGGAAAGCACCCCGAAGTCAAAGACCTGACTGACGAGTATCTAGAAACGCTACACGACAAAGAGATTGAACGGATTCTCCGAGAAGGGAAACAAGGTATGGACACCGTACGAACGACCGACGCGGTTTGCAACAGATTACAGAACGAATATGGCCGCCTCACAGGCAACCGTTTGTACGGATTCTGGCAATCCCTGTGCACCTCGGGTGATGACAAAACCAAGGACCGTTACACAAAACCCACGTACTACCGCAATCGCAAGATGCTGGAAGACGTGGGCGTGAGCTGGATTGGCTCCGACATTGTCATTGTGGCCAATGACTCACTTATTCACGATTTCATTCCTATGCGGATGGATAGGCGCTTCTGCTTCGCCCCGGCGCGGAATCGGCCTGAGTACAACGTTAGCCGGGAACTCATGCCGCTTGCGGCCTAAAGGAAAAACCATGTCTGCTGTTCCAGTTTCTTCAATCTCTCAAGCCAAAGCCATGCCGATGGAAGTCATCGTCAAGGGCAAGATCGACGCGCGTCGCCGGTACGAGTCCAGCACCTATACCCGGATGATCACGCCCGCTGCAGATGCCTATTCCCGCCCGGCCACCGTTGAAATCCGCAGCAAGGGCAAGCTGGGCGAAGTCGGTGAAGAGGTGTCAGTGGTGTGCAAGCTGGGTGGCTATTCCCGCAAGCCGTACCGCGTCACCGATAAAGACACGGGCGAAACCTCCATGGTGATCCCCGTCGATATGACGTTGGATGCGGTCGAGTAACTGTTGCTTGGGAAATCATGGCGCTCGGCGGTCTTCAGCAAGTCATTGTCTGCGTCCCGGCTACGACCGGGGCAACCGCAGCCCCGTGCCAGACCGTGGCTGGTGTCCGCTACCGCCCCGCAATGAAGTCGGTTTACGTGATCGACCCTGCCAATTCTGCATTTCTGGATATGGTCATAGAACCGCTGGACAGCGCTTCCGTGGTCGCCGTGTTCACCCTTGCTTTTTCTACCGTCGTGTTCTGCTTTTTGCTGGGGCGCGGCGTAGGTGTCGTATTGAGTCTGATCCGCCGTGGATAAGACCAACCGTGTCGGGCGGCTCCCGTCATTTTTCCAAGGAAATCAAATGAAGTTTTTCAAACAAGCACTCAAGTACGGTTCTCCCGCCGCACTGCTGGCCGCTGGCTCGGCGCATGCCGCGTTGGACCTGACCCCGATGACGGGTGCTTTCACCTCGGCCGACATCGTCACGGCGATTTTGGCAATCGGTGCCACCTTGGCCGTGGTTTACGTGGCCTATAAGGCGACTAACATTGTTCTTGGCATGTTGCGCGGCCGTTAATCCGATGCTTCACGCATGAATCTGGCAGGACTGATCACCCTGCCATTTTTCTGAAAGCAACAGCCATGACCTCCTCACAACTTTGGTATTTGTTCATTTTCGCCTGGGGCATCGTTTGCGCTTGGGCCGTCATCACGGGGCTGGAATGAACGCAATTAGATACATCATTTGCTGGGTGGTTGCATGTGCTTTGATGCTGTCAATTCAAAGTGCATTTGCACTTGATCCGCAAGCCAAGCCGGATAACGTTAGCCGAGCGATGACAGGTGCGCTCATGTCGCGGTTACAAAATAGCGGATTCAATCCGAATGACCCGCGATACGGCAACACGCTTGCCAGAATATCTCCACAATTGTCCGGGGTCGCAGGCACCGCAGCGGCTGTGACAGTCGGCACAGTTACGGCCCCAGGATGGGCATCTGTCGCTTTAGCCGTCGGCGTTGGTGCAGTAATTACCTATGCGGTCAATTTGGGAATCGACTCCCTGGTTAGATGGCTCTTTCGCAACGACGGGAAGATTGATGAGTCGGGTGACTCATTGCCGATCCAAACGTCCACAGCCATGACTATTGGCGGTGCTTACTGGAAAGTATCCTTTCACTCTGGAAACATCAACATTGAACTGGCTGGTGGAGATGGTGAAGCGATTGCGCGGCAAGGATATTTTGAATATTTGAGCCAAACAAATCAGAATACGTCTTCAACTCCAAATTGTTCACCCTCAACTAACCAGGTCGCGTGTGGAGTCATCTTTGCGTTGAGACAGGCTTCGGGTGCACCTACGTCATGCCCGGCTGGATCGATGTTTAAGAACGGGATGTGCAGCGCATACACGTTCGTATCGCCCGCCGCCGTTCCTCAAAAAACTGCACTTACGCCACAGCAGGCGACGAACGACATTCCTGCGGTCGATTTAGAGAAAAAGCTGAACCCTGCAATCGTTGCCGCTTTGGTAAATAAGGCCTGGCAGCAAGCTGCTGCCCAACCCGGTTACGACGGCTTGCCATATCCGCAGTCCAAACCGATCACGGCAACAGAAGCTGCGACGTGGACCGCACAAAATCCAGACTACGCACCGACCATCCGCGATTTCACCGCGCCCAATCCGGCAACCACAGCGAGCCCGCAGCCGTGGGCATTGCCGCAAAACCCGACGGCAGCTACCACTACGCCAGCGACTACACCCAACGCCAATACGACAAACCCCGCGGCAAGCAACGCGCAGGAAAATCTTGGTGCAGACCCGGCCATAGGCGCACCGACGTTGGAGCAAACACCCACGGCGCAAATGATTCTGCAGCCGATATTGGACCTGCTGCCAGACTTGAAGAATTTCAGCCCCACGATGGCAAGCGGAATCTGTCCACGCCCGACCTTGAACCTGTTTGGTCATACACAGACATTTGAGGCGCACTGCGCGATTCTGGACAACAACCGCGACGTTATCCGTGCAGCTATGGTACTGGCCTTCACCCTGTCTGCTTTGCTAATCATTCTTTCTGCGTGAGGTCGCTATGTTTGGAATCTTGATAAGCGCCTTCAACAGCATCCTGGCTTGGCTTGTTCGTTCCGTACTGGTGAAGTTCTGCGTGTACTTCGCTCTGTACTTCATCACGACAGAATTCATTTCGATCATCGCCAGCCTCCTGCCCTCGGCCAGTTCGCTCAATGGCGCGCTGTCGGGTATCGCATCCAACACTGCGTACTTCTTGGACGTGTTCGCCTTGCCTTCCGGCCTGTCCCTGGTGGTGTCGGCCTACGCCACCCGCTTCATCATCCGCCGTATCCCGGTAATTGGTTGATTTTCGCGTCCGCGAAACTGAGAAACCTTCCATGCCAATCAATGCATACACCGGCCTCATGGGCTCCGGCAAGTCGTTCGAATGTGTCGTGTCCGTCATCCTGCCCGCCCTGGTGGCCGGTCGCCGGGTGGTCACCAACGTGGACGGCATCGACAACGATGCATGCCGAGCCTATTGCGCAGAAAAGTTCGGCATCGAACTGGCGCAGCTGGGCCATGTCATTCACTGCAAAAACGAAGACTTGAGCGGTCCAAATTTTCTGCCCCATGGCACCGATGCGCAAACGCTGTGCCAGCCGGGCGATATGGTGTGCATTGATGAGGCTTGGCGCTTCTGGGGCACAGACTGCAAGATTTCTAAAGAACATGCGATTTTCTTCCGGGAGCATCGGCACTACGTGGACCCTCTCACGAAGGTGTCGTGTGACTTGGTGTTGATGGTGCAAGACATCACAGACCTGCACCGCCAGTTAAAAGTGGTGGTCGAGCTGAGTTTTCGCACTACCAAAATCAAATCTCTCGGTCTCAACAAAATTTACCGTGTAGAGATGTGGGAGGGTTACAAGCTCACGGCCAAGGCCCGGGTATCGGTCGAAAACAAGAAGTACGACCCCAAAATATTTCCGCTGTATTCCTCGTATGTTGGTGGCAAAGGCAAAGAGCTGCAGGTCGACAAGCGGCAGAACATCCTGAACAGTAAAAAGCTGTGGGCGATGGTTGTGGGAATGATTGCTCTCGGTGGAGTGTCGCTGTACGGCGTGCTGCACTTCTTCGACCCCACCCGATACGACAAGAAGGATGCTGTCAAGGCGCAAGCTAAAGCGGGCAGTACCGCCCAGGTTGTCGGTATGCCGTCGAACGCGGCACAGCCCGGCAAAGCGGCTGCAGAGAGTGTGTCCGAGGTCTGGCGCATCACCGGCACCTACCAACTCGGCGGCCAGGCCTATGTGGTGCTGGCCAACACTCTCGGCCGTGTTCGCTTGGAACACCCTTCGGCCTTCCAAAACCAGGGCCTCGCCATGGTTGGTGAAGTCGATGGTGAGCGTGTTATGGCCTGGAGCGGTGTTTCTGCTGCGGCTGGCATGCAGCCAGGAGACAAGAAATGAAACGTGTCGCTCTCCTGTTTTTGCTGTGTCTGTCGATGGGCCAAACATGGTGCCAGAGCGCCCCCAAACCCGTCAGGTTCGATTTTCAGTCGATCAATGTGGCGCAGGTACTCCAACTTATTTACGGTGAGGTGCTGGCCTCGCCATATGTAATCGATCCTGATGTATTGACCGATGCGCGGGCGGTGTCGTTTCGGTACTCCAGCGAGAAGGGCGACATACGCGTTTTCTTGAAAGCCTTTTTGGCTTCGCTCGGGCTGGTGGTTGAAACCCGTAACGGCATCGATTTCATTGCTAGGACCAAGCTGGAAGAAAAGGCAGAGCCCGATACCGAAAGCTTCGTCTACCGCCCTCTGCACCGCGATGTGCACTACATCGCCCGGCTGCTCTCACCGCTGTTCAAAGGCAGCTTTTCGGTGAACCGTTCTGCTGCTGCCTCGCAAGGCACCAAGACCGATAAGCCGGTTCCCGATGGTTCGGCGGCATCGCTGATCGACCAGACCGCCGATGCGCTGGTGTTCTCTGGCACTGACAAGGAAGTCGAAAAACTCAAAGAGCTGCTGCCGCAAGTCGATTTCGCACTAGGTGAGGTGGTCGTGCGCGGCGTGGTCTACGAGGTCAGCACCTCCGACAAAGACGGCTCAGCTTTCGGTCTGCTGGCCTCGTTGCTTGGTGGCAAGCTGTCTATCGGTATCGGCAGCACCGACCCAATTGGCAGCTTTGTCCGGTTCAAGAATGCCAGCCTGGACGGCATCTATTCGGCACTGAGCCAGGACAGCCGATCCAAGGTGGTGTCTAGCCCTAGCCTGCGCATTCGTTCGGGTGATAACGGTACGTTCTCGGTCGGCCAGGATGTCCCTGTGTTGGGTTCCGTCAGCTACACCACAAACGGTCAGGCTGTGCAGAGCGTGGAATACCGCTCCAGCGGTGTGATTTTCAACATCCTGCCTACGGTGCGCGAAGGCGGCATTGATCTGAACATTGACCAGCAACTGTCCAACTTCATCGCCACCACTACGGGCGTGAACAACTCGCCCACCCTGACCAAGCGTGCGCTGAAAACCAGTGTGGGCATGCAGGATGGAGACTTGATCGTCTTGGGCGGTTTGACGGAAAACAAAGACAGTAAGAGCCGTGATGGCCTGTCATTTCTGCCGAAATTCATGCAAACGACGGGTAACGAAACTAGCCGCTCAGAAATCTTGTTGGTGCTGCAGGTTCAGCGGATTTGAACCGTTTCATAGGAGAAAGACATGATTCGTGAAATTTTGATTGACGGATGCCGCATTGCTGCAGGCATTGGAGCCACCCTTGTAACGCTCTCGCTGCTATGGCTTCACTTCATCGCGTGAGGATTTTCGCGTCCGCGAAAAGTAACGCACCCTCCATTTTTACTTACCGTTCGTCAAGGAGTTTTCTATATGCAGGCAATCCAGCCCGTTGCCATTCTTTCCACAGAAGATGGCTTTTTCACATTCTCGATAAACCATCTTGAAGCTAACTCAGGCCCTTGCTCTTCAGGCCAAGCTGCGTTTGACGTTGTGCTCAAGGCTATTCGGGACTGGGCGCTGAGCATGACGCTTGATATTACCGCCTTGACGGGGCGGGCATATTCGTCACCATCTGTTATCGGCACACGCACTATCGGTACCAGCGCAGGGGCACCAGTATTGCGAGGCTTGCTGGATAAGTATGGGGAAAAAACGAATCGACAACTTGCGGAAGCAATCGGCCTTACTGATTCACATGCTGTCTCGGCATCTACGTTTTCTAATGCACTTGCTGGGAAAGGCTCCAGATTTGTACGATGCGTTATCGCTTTGGGACTAGAAGAATTCCCTTCGAAAATTTGGCCGCATCTGTCAGAAAAAATACTTCGAAACGACGATGAAGTATATTTTTCGCTACTTGTCAGAGAGCCCTGAATACCCTTTTCATGATCTATTATTTTTACTTTACTCGGTGCCCCGGTCAAATCTTGTTTAATACCATTTGGCTCTATTGAAAATCCGTTGATTCGGATTGATGTGTATTTGGGCTTTTATATGCATCAATTGCAGAGACGTCTATTGCCGTGGTTTCCCCTCGAACCATCTGGCCGATTGACTCTACGATTTCGAACTCTATATCACGTGTTGCCTCCCACACAGCCAAGTTTTCATCATCCAATGGTTTTGTGATTTTGCTTGTATTCATTGAGTGTGCTACTTGAAAGGGCAAGATAAATTAGTCAATTATTCGAATGGATAGTATTCCATCGACTACTTGACTGCCATATTTTTTCTTCATACTTTTTATGAAATCTGGTTCAATATCTTTCGAAAATCCAATTAGACCTTGCAGTTGGAATATATCCTGATTTTGTAGTTTTCCAAGCGTAAATTTATGTATTAAAGAGCTGATAAGCCGCTTTCTATCTCTTCCAATCGATAATTGGCCATCGTTGTTTATTATTACGCCTGTTATTCTTCGTTGGAATTTTTTAGAAAGATGAATTGTTTTGTTGCTGTTTAGCTTCAAGCTTGGGTAGGATATATTTTCTGTAAATTGTTGTATTTTTAATTCAATTTCTGCAGAGGCATTCTTCGTGTTTGTTGAGAATGTCATGTCGTCCGCATAACGGGTGTATGTTATTTTTTTTGTTTTGCACCAGTTGTTAACTTGAGTGTCAAATTCATGCATTATGGAATTCGAGAGTATGGGGGAGCTCGGCGCTCCAATACTAAGACAAAGAACTCCCCCTCCTTTAGGCCGGATACAGCATAAACGAGTAACGGTTTTTATATCATCGGGGTGAATATTTTTCTCAAGATGATTTTTGAAATGTTTTGTTAAGTCGCTGTGTTTTATCGAGGGGAAAAAATTCTCAAAATCAAATTTTGATATGTACTCATTTTCCTTGTGTGCATTCGCATTGCTCTTGATGCTTGCACCTGTTTTGTATGCTGACGCACAATCGTGGATTGGAAGCTTTGAAAAAACATTCTCAATCAACCAGCGTTGCAGAAACTTTATTTCTTTAGCTGGCTGGGCGATTGTCCGCACTCCGCCCGATTTTTTCGGTATTGTGTAAATCTTGTATGAGTGCGGTGATCTTGTAACTAAGCGGTCAAAGTTTTCTTCACTTAAACCAAAGGTGTCAAACATAATTTGGGCGAGTCTTGCTGTCATCGATACGCCCCTTTAGATGCCTGGGCTATAGCCCTATTTCTATTTCTTTGTTTTGAATTGCTTTTGTAATAGTCTAAGCATTGCACTTCAACTCGGAGGATGTCGACTTTTGCTGGAAGACGAATTTTATGAAAGGTATTTTGCGTTCGCATGAAGAACAGTGCGTCGCTATAGTCCTGTGTTTTTACTAGACGGAATTCTTTTAGTAAGAATAATTTGCGCTTTAAAGATTCTTTTGTTATATCTGCGCCGAGAATTTTTAGATACTCAAGTATTTCTGTTTCTTTTAGCGCAGTGAAGTATCTTAATAGTTCACACACCAATACCATGATATGTGAATTATCCATTATCTTAAATACTTGACTTTTTGGGGCCTCGTTTAGTTCTTGCTGGATATCAAGAATTAAGTCATTTGTTATTTCTTGGCTTATTGTGCTTTCGTTGCCAATGGACCATGGGTAACTTTTTACGCTTGATGGATTCTTGTCTGATATAAATCTAAGAATTCCATGATTTACAAATGATGTTTGATTTGTAAACTCTGATGAGTGAATGGCAATAAGTTTTCTGCTCAATTCCGGTAGTTGAGAGAATGCTCCTAATTCTACGAGTGCTCCTGCGCTTTCTAGGATTATTACGACGAGGCCGCAAACACTTGCCAGCTCTGCTTCGAAGCTCATTAAATCCGTGAAAATTCCGTCAGAGGACCAGTTTTGAATTTCTTCTGGTCGAAATACCTCAAACGCAGGATATGCGTTTGTGATAGCGTGACGGAGCGACTTAATTGGGGGAGGGGGGGCGTTGACGTGGGCTTTTATTTCCACCTTGCCACCGCATAAAAGAACTATGGGTGTGCTAGACAACTCTATACGAAGACTGGATAAATCAAGATTGGATAGAAAAACTGGTCTAGGGTCTTGATCGTCTGCCGACATGAAAAGGTTCTTTACCAAGAATCAGCCGCAGATAAGATCTGCGGGCCGGAGTGAGCCAGCGGCGAGCGTAGGCCCGCAGAGCTTATCTGCGGAATAAAACCAAGCAATAAAATAGAGTCTGGCTAAGCGCCCGACTAAGCTTTAAAAGTTGTTAGCTAAAAAGCTCTATTCGCGTAAAGAACATCATTATTATCGTATACGCATCTTTTTTCTGTCAACAGGATGTCGATAGTGGTCTTTTCGCATCGTTTTTGGGGCTCATTGTTCTGGAGCATGCGTGGGTCTAGGTGCGCGAGTAGTGCCGCGTAAGCCGACGACGTGGGGTCTGGCGTCGAATAGCCCCATGGTTCACCGCTTAGCCATGCCGGGCCCGTGGTTCCAGGGCCGCTAGGGCCATGGCGCTTGATTGTTGATGGCGGTCGCGTTGCGCGTTTGGAGGTAGGGACTTTCCCCGAAACGCCCTTGCAGAGCCATCAGAACGGGGTTTCAGTCACTTAAGCCTGACAATGGGTTGTGGCGGGGCGAGACTCTGGGAGAAAGTTGCAAGTACAACACCCCCATGGCCCACGATCACCCCCGTTAAGGCGCAGATCAGTGTTCTTGCCTCACGCCCTGCGGCTTCTCGCTTCGCTTGCGTGGTCTTGCGGTCACCGAAGAGCTAAGCACCCGGGCTCAAAAAAGAAAAAAGGACCCGGAGGTCCTTTTCTTGATAACTGTTACCAGTCATCGCTGCGAGGCTCTGTTACCCCTGCTGGTGTGCAGGACCTAGATTTCTCTAGGCAGCTAGTCCGTATACACACTCGCTCTCGAACTGTTTTATAAGTTGAATAATTGTAGTTGTTGCGGATGCTGTCGGTTGGAGTCATCGCTAGATGGCTAGCGGGGCCCCAAGCGCACGAATAGTGCCGCGTAAGCCGAAGGCGTGGGGTCGGGGGGATGGGGTGAAAAGCCCCATGGCCTACCGTTTGGTTGTGCTGTGCCCATGATTCCATGGCCGCTAGGGCCATGGCGCACGCACCCTAGGTAGCTGCTGACGATAACTGACGGTTCCGTCATTAGGGTGTACAATTAAGCCTATACAATCCCTTCGCGGTGTCATTAAATTGGCTCATGCTTAGGGCGAAAAGGCCACCGCAAGGTGGCTTTTTCATTTGTGGCGCTCGAAATTGAAGAAAACAACTATATATATCGACGGCTACAACCTGTACTACTCCCGCTTGAAGGGGACGCCGTACAAGTGGCTAGACATTGTTGCGCTCTTTCGTGATCGCATCTTATTTCCGCAGGACCCCACTGCCGAGGTCGTGTGCATCAAGTACTTCACAGCGCCCGTCAAGGCTTCTTATGCTCAGCATGGCGAAGCATCTAACCATGCGCAGACCCAATATTTACGAGCACTGGAGTCTAAGTACGGTGGCTTGGTTCAAGTGATCAAGGGTTTTCATATCTTCGAACCCACCAGGTTGCCAACCCATCAGCCTGGTGTTGACCCGAACAAAAGTAGCGTTTCACCAGTCTGGATGATCGAAGAAAAGCAGACAGACGTAAACATTGCCTTGCATGCCTACCGTGATGCTGTTCGTGGTGATGCTGATCAAGTGGTGATCTGCTCCAACGACAGTGACATGGAGCCGGCTATGCGCATGATCCGTGAAGACGTGCCTGGTGTAGCTATTGGGCTGGTGATGCCTCTCCGGGATACCTCGTCTATGGCGGGAAAGGTGCCGAACAAACGCTTGACGAAGCAAGCACATTGGGTTCGCCATCATATTCGTGACGATGAGTTGGCGTTGTCCCAACTACCTCAGAATGTGCCGACCAAGAAGAAGCCAGCCTGCAAACCGGTGCACTGGTGATGGGTCATTTGAACGTCAACTAAGTGTCAACGGCATAGCTGGATATAGCCCATACAATGCAGGCTTAGAGGCGTGTAAGTGCTTGATGTGCTGGGCAATGCAGGTCTAAAGCGGGTAGTTTGGATGGACTCATAATCCTTTGGTCGAGTGTTCAAGTCACTCACGCCCTACCATTTTCTTCAATAATGACAATGAATTAGGTGGTGTTCCGGATTCTGCCGGATACTGTCGAAACGCTTCATTGCCAGTCAGTCCTTTTTTGCTACGTCAGAGGGGGCGGACGGCGCACTTTGATGCCTTCCAATCTGCTGGAAAAAACATGAGTTTTTTTGGGGGGCTGCTGAAGTAATCCAAGCGTCCTGTTTGGTGTTTGACAAGACCGGGCATCACTTCGACTTCTGCTGAAGGCGTCCGCATGGCGGGTGACGATGGAGCCTTCAAGACACGTGGTGGATGGCGCTATTTGACCCGATGATCCAGTTTGTCGAGTAGTGCTACCGCCGATGCCGACCGGCTTGTCTTGACCCCTGAAATGCGCAGGGGGTCAACGGGGCACCTTGGCCCCTTTGCATGCACTTTCTCGGTAGGGTTCTCTACACGCCACTGTCCCGCCAACCCGTGGCAAGGTGGCGGTACGCTGGCTTGACCGCTGAAAAGCGTGGATCCGTATGACTGGATTCACAAGGTATGGTCTCTGGGTAGACGCGCTTCGCGTGACGCATCTACCCATTCCACGACCGTCAGGAATGTGCGATAGCACTTCCAAGTTGGCTCTATCTCGGAATCCATTGTTGGTTTGTACGCCAATGTGTCCTCAATCCTGGTATGCCAAATCGGTGGCACTGCTGTTGACTGCGGTGCCGCCGGGCGATGCCAGTCAGAACTCGTGTGATGGTTGGTCCGAAAATGATAATTTCGCCGACCCAGTACCGACCTCTGCGTAAGCGGGGTAGTCGGTATAGCCCTTTCCATCGCCGCCGTAGAACGTCGCGTGTGCGTCGTAGTTCACCGGTGTGAGTTCGAACCCTTGCTGGATTCGCGCCACGAAATCAGGGTTTGTGATGAATGGTTGACCAAATGCCACTAGATCGGCGAGGCCACTTTCCAGCATTGCCTGCGCGGTTTCATGCGTGTACTTCCCGGCGACCATGATCGGGTTGCGATAGACCTCGCGAACCCTTTGTCGATACTCCTCGGGCATGGCGGTATATCGGGAGATGTTTTCCGAAAAGTGGATGTAGGCCAGGTCCAGAGGTGCTAATGCCTCGAGGGCTTTCAATGTCACAGCAGGAATCTCTGGATCCACTTCCGCGTAGCCCTCAGTCACAAATGGCGATACGCGAATTCCTACCTTGTCGGCACCGATCGCGCTGACGACGGCTTCGGTGATCTCCACAAGTAAGCGAATCCGCTTTTCCTGGCTACCACCGTAGCCGTCGGTCCGGGTGTTGCTTCCAAGTCGCATGAATTGGTCAATCAGATAACCGTGAGCCGCATGCAGCTCTACGCCGTCAAAGCCGGCCTCCATGGCGTTTTCGGCTGCCGCCACAAAGTCCTCGATGGTGTCCTCGATATCCGCGAGGGTCATTGCGCGAGGTTTCTCAGTCTCGATCATTCCAAAGCCACCGGTGGGTAGAGGTCCGTAGACCTTGTCCGGATCCTTTGCCGAGGACGCGGACACCGGCGTAAACCCCGAAATTGACGAATGGGAGCGACGACCCACGTGCCACAGTTGTACAAAGATCTTCCCGTTGTTGCGGTGCACCGCGTCGGTGACTTGCTTCCAGCCCGCTACCTGAGCGGGTGTGTAAATGCCCGGCGTCATGGAATAGCCTCGACCCACCTCTGAAATCGGGGTTCCTTCGCTAACGATCAGGCCGGCACCCGCACGCTGCGCGTAGTAGGTTGCCATTAGTGCGTTGGGCACATCGCCGGGTTGGTCTGCCCGTGAACGGGTCATGGGGGCCATAACAACGCGGTTTTCAAGCGTAAGTCGACCAAATTGATGGGGGGTGAATAGCACGTGGAACTCCTTGTTGACGAATGATGGCAACTCTATGGGGTTCCCGTTATGCACGCTAGACTACCGACTGGAATAACATCTGTGAAATAGATTCATATGGGTCGTCAAGACATAAACCGGTCTGCCGAGATGGAGGTGTTTGTGCAGGTCGTGGAGTCCCAGAATTTCTCTGCGGCCGCAAGGCGGCTGTCCATGACTCCGTCGGCTGTGAGTAAGTTGGTCGCTCGGCTGGAAGCGCGCCTTGGCGCACGTCTGTTGGTGCGTTCGACACGTGGCATTTATCTGACCCCGGAGGGGGCCAGTTTTGAAGCCCGCGCCAAGGAAATTCTGGAATCGATAGCGGTAGCCGAAAGGGAAGCATCTCGCACATCGACACCGAGAGGTAAGGTTCGCGTCAACGCAAATGTGCCTTTCGGTAGGCACTGCCTTATTCCACTCATTCCCACGTTGCTTCAGCGCTATCCCGACATCCGCCTGGACTTGGTGCTAAGCGATCAGGTCGTCAATGTGCGTGAGGAAAAAACGGACATAGCCATCCGAACTGGGCCGCTAAAGGACATGAGCCTGGTGAGCAGGGATCTGGGTTCAAGCCAGTACGTGGTGGTGGCCTCGCCAGAATATCTCCGGCGCCATGGAGTTCCCACCGAGCCGGCTAGCCTTGCGGCCCACAATTGCCTGGAGTTCGGATTTTCCCGCCACACCCGGACGTGGCCTTTCACTGATGCAGGTGGTCGCGCTGCCGTGGTTCCTCTGGGGAATCTTCAGGTCAGCGACGGAGAGAGCATGCGTATGCTGGCACTTGAAGGGGTTGGCATTGCACGCCTCGCCCATTTCCACGTATCTCAGGATATCGTTGCAGGGAGATTGATTCCGTTGTTCGAACAGTTCAATCCTGGCGATGTCGAGGCAGTCCACGCGGTCTTTGTGGGGCCTGGACTGGAGTTGCCCGCCAGGGTTCGTGTGGTGCTCGACTTTCTGTACGAAACCGTGAAGATTGAGCCTTGACCTAAGTGCGGCCGCTTCGCGATTCCTTCAGCACAGCGGGGGTACCGCCAAGGAACGCATCCACTCGGAATGCAATGGCCCGTTCCAGGTTCTTCGGGACGGGTTGCTCATAAACCCATTTGCGAACCCCGATGTAAAAGACGCTGGAATGCATGGCCCAGACGAGCTCCAGTTCATCCTCTTCTTCCTGGGCATTTGCGGGGTCAGGGATGCTGAAGGAGTGCCGCATCTCGCGGGCAATCACCTTGAAGTGCCGTTCCCGCAGCCGCGAAAGGTATTTTTGGTTAATCCCTCCGCGCGTTAAGCCTGCGAACATAAAGATACGAACCCACTCGCTACGGAGAATGAATCGGGCGTAGTCCTGTAGGTACTTTTTGAGCCTATCTCCCAGCACCATAGAGCGGTCCGCAAGCCACTCCTCCCATTCAGGATTCCAGCGCCGAACAAAGATCTCCTCATACACGCGCTCCACCAACGCATCTTTCGTTGGGAAGTAGCGGTAGAGCAGTGACTGCGTGATCTCCAGTTCTTTGGCGAGGTCTCGCGTGCTCGCTTCGAAGCCGTGATTCGCAAAAAAAGCGATAGCTTTCTGAACGATCAAATGTTCACGGTCCTCCGGTGCCAGACGACGGCGCACCGACGGAGCCACCGCCTCCACAGCAACTACGGTTGTCATCGGTTGGCCACCATCGACATTGGTTTTATTTTTCATTGATGATCAATTGAACATTACTGAGGGTGGGGTTTTCTCGGCTGGCGTACAGGAAGAAAGGTTGCGTGTATGCATGTTAGGCGATCTTGCAGCTTAAGCATGATTCCAGAGGAGATTCCTCTTTGGGGCGGACGAGAGGAATCGTCTTCCAGAGGGAATGGAAAAACTGTGGAGCCTGGTACGAACATAGGATGACTAGGGAAAACCATATGGGAAAACTTTTTCTTTAAACTTACTATTGATCAATCGATCACTTAAAAGTTTGAAAAATGTCCATCTCAAAACTAGGCCACTACTCGGTACGAACTGCGGACCTCAAGGCGGCCGTGCGGTTTTACACGCGTGTATTGGGATTACGCGAGGGCTTCCGTCCAGCCTTCAATTTTCCCGGTGCGTGGCTGTACAACGGCGCTGACGAAGCGGACTTTGGGGTGGTCCACCTCATTGGGGTAGATCCAGGCAGCCCGCAGGGCCTGCTCGACTACCTCGGTGACAAGGCTGACACGACCGGAACCGGTGCGATTGACCATCTTGCCTTCATCGCCACCGACGTTAGAGGTTTCAGAGCACGTCTGGAGCTTGATGAGATAGCTTTTCGGGAGCGCACCGTTCCCGGGCTTGGGTTGCACCAAGTCTTTTTCGAAGATCCGTCAGGGGTGACGATCGAAATGAATTTCCCCGCCCATGAAGTCGCCTAGCGACTCCATTTCCCCACTGCCTTTTAAAAAAACTGGAGACATACCATGACCCCCAAGCTGAACAATTACCTGCTTCGCTCCTTGCCTGCAATTGCATGCGTTGCCGTGGCTGCAACCGCATCGCTTACCTATGCTGCGGATACCTTCCTGCCCGCGTGTTACAAGCCTGCCGCTGGTGTGACATCGACCATTAGTTACCCGGCGCGCAAGGGGCCTTACCGCGTGGCCTTGGTTAATGGGCATACCGGGATTCCATGGCGGATGCAGATGATCCAGCAGACCCGTGCTTGGGCTGCTCGGCCGGATGTTGCAAAGGACATCAAGGAGTTGAAGGTTGTCAGCACCGGGGCTGATGTCGCCAGCCAAATAGCGGCAATCGATAACTTCATCCAGGCGGGCTACGACGCCATTGCGTTTATCGCGGTCAATCCGAAAGCGTTCGATGCGGTGATCCGCCGTGCAAAGAAAGCTGGCACCGTACTGGTGTCGTTTGACAACCCAGTGGATAGCCCTGACGTTGTGCGGATCACACCCGAGTGGATCGAGTTCGAGGGCGATATCAAGACCAAGGCTGTTGTCGACTTGATGCCTGTGAAGAAGGGGCGGGTACTCGAAGTTCGGGGGCTACCTGGAAATTCAACCGATCGTGATCGCCACGCAGGCGTACGCAAGATTCTGGACCAATACAAAGATATTTCGGTGACTGAGGTAACCGGGAATTGGGATACCGGAACCGTGCAGAAAGTCGTCGCTGACGCAATAGCCGTCAACGGGAAGTTCGATGCCGTGGTGTGCCAACACGGCTGTCGAGGGGTGACCAATGCGATGAAGGCGGCGAATCATCCGCCGGTTCCAGTTGGCGGCGATGCCGAGAACGGCTTTGTCAAGGCTTTGGTCGATCAGAAGATTCCTGGCATTTCTGTATCCACGTCCCCCGGCCAAGGGCCCGTTGCGATGAATGCGGCTATCGCTTTGCTTCAAGGGAAGGCTTTGCCTTCTCTCGTGAACCTGCCGACTCCTAACGTTCTGACCAAAGACATGAAGCCGAACGTCAACTACTTCCCGGATCTTCCCGATAGCTACGAAACGGTGTCCAGCTATGGCAGTTGTGGGATCAGCTTTACACCCGACGAAATCAACAAGTTCAACCCCGACAACAACTGAGCTCAGGATTTTGAAAAACCTGGACGAACCACCGAAGTGGAGATACGTGTGAACACGAACTACCTGCAGTTGATAGGGGTAAGCAAGCGGTATGGAGGCATTACGGCGCTCAGCGACGTTTCCTTCCAAGCCGCGAGTGGCTCCATTCACGCCATTCTTGGAGAAAACGGCGCTGGCAAGAGCACGCTGATGAAGACGCTGGCTGGGGTTGTGCGGCCCGACACCGGTGTGGTGCGTCTAGATGGGACTGAACTGAGTATGTCCGGCCCTCTGCAAGCGCTTGATCACGGCATTGTCTGCATATTCCAGGAACTATCCTTGGTTCCGCATCTGAGCGTAGCCGACAACATATGCCTTGCGAACCCGCCCCGGAATGTCCTCGGACTCATAGATCGCCGCAGGCAGCACGAGCTCGCCAGGGAGGCGTTAGCCCAGATCGGTTGTGACCGGCAGATAGATCTGCAGGAGCGTTGCATCGATCTGCCACTTTCACAGCGGCAGATCGTTGAAATCGCCAAGGCCATTATTCGCCGACCACGTGTACTGATTCTCGACGAGGCAACGTCTGCGCTGACGGCCGAGGATGTGGAGAAGGTGATGCAACTGTTGCGCAAACTGCGTGATGCGGGCACCTGCGTGCTCTTTATCTCGCACCGCATGCACGAAGTCGACGCGCTTGCGGACACGTGTTCCGTGTTTCGTAACGGAGAGCATGTGAGCACCTTCCCTGCAGGTTCAAAGCCGCACGAGGAAATCGTCCGCCTCATGATTGGACGTCCCATCGCGCAGGTCTATCCGGCCAAACCTTTGCCACCGGCCGTCGCATCGGCGCCCTACCTTGAAGTGCAGGATCTTCGCTTCGGGACGCAACTGAAGGGCGTCAACCTTTCGGTGCGTCCCGGCGAAATCGTCGGTCTAGGTGGGCTGGACGGCCAGGGTCAGCGTGAGCTGATGCTGGCACTAGGTGGGCTGCTGAGGGACGTACGCGGACATATCCGTGTGGGCGAGCAACACACAGCACCGAGTGGCCCACGAGGAGGTAAGCAGCAGGGATACCGCATGGCGTTGATTCCTGAAGATAGAAAGACCGAGGGCCTGATGTTGGCCCAGTCAATTCACGATAACTTGGGTATCGCGGCACTGGACCGTGTCAGCCGCTGGGGCGTTGTCGATCAACGAGAGGAAACGACGCTGATAGGCAACTTGGTGAAGACGCTTCAGATCAAGGCCCCCGATACCGGGATCGCTGTTTCAACTCTATCGGGAGGGAATCAGCAGAAAGTTGTTCTCGCCAAATGGTTGGCGACGGAGCCGCGGTTGCTGTTGCTTATGGATCCGACGCGCGGCGTAGATGTCGGGACCAAGCAAGAGATCTATCGCCTGTTCCGCGATCTTGCGGCGAAGGGCCTAGCGATCTTGTTCTATTCCACCGACTGCGATGAACTCATTGGCCTGTGCGACCGGGTCTTGGTGATGTACGACGGCAAGGTTCAGGCTTCGCTGACTGGTAGCGAACTGAACGAGGAAAAAATCCTCATGCACGCCATGAATTTAGAGCAACCGCGGGCCCCGGGGCACGCATCGGCGAACGACAGTCCGACACACGCTACCAATTGGGAGTGCGCAGCATGAAAAATCCAAGCCTCTATGTGCGACACAACGCAAGAACGCTTCTAGCGTTGGTGCTGTTGGCAGGACTGCTGGTTGCGTTCTTGATCATTCATCCACGCGGAGTATCGCCAAGCGTGCTCACAGCATGGTCGAACCAAGGTGTGGCCCTGGCATTGGTCGCAATTGGCCAGACGATTGTGGTGCTGACCAGTGGTATCGACATCTCCATCGGCGCCATCATGGCTTTGAGCAACTGCGTCGCGTCGGAACTGGTGCAGGGCGATCCCACCCAGGTGGCATTGGGGGTTGTTGCGGTGCTGCTGGTTGGTACGGTGTGTGGCATGGCGAACGGACTCATCATTGTCTACGCCCGGATCCAGCCGATTGTCGCCACCCTTGCGACGGGGACGATCTACACCGGAGTTGCGCTGCTGGTAAGACCTACGCCAGGTGGAGATGTCAGCGGTGCTCTCAGTGATGCCATGACGGGCACTTTGGGGGATCTCATTCCCACTTCGTTGGTGGCTTTAGCTGTGGCTGTTATTTTGGTGTGGGAGCCGCTTCGCCGATCTCTGACCGGGCGCACGCTATTTGCCCTCGGGTCCGCGGAGCAAGCGGCATATATGTCCGGGCTCTCGGTCGACAAAGCCAAGGTTGTGGCCTATGCAGCAGCCGGTCTGTTTGCTGCGATGGCAGGACTTTTCCTGGGCTTCCAGACGGCCAGTGGCGACGCCGCTGTCGGTCTTCCTTACACGCTGAATTCCGTCGCCGCTGTAGTGCTCGGTGGCACTGCACTCAGCGGTGGCGTCGCCAGCGTCATCGGAACGATCGCCGGGGCATTCATGCTTCGCACCATTGGCAGCTTGATGTTCTTCACGGGTGTCCCGCCTTTGGCGCAGCCTCTATTTGAAGGATTGGTGTTGATCTGCGCTGTGGCTCTCGGGTCCTTCCGACTGCTTCGCATCCGTAACCGCCTGGAGATATTTAAATGATTACCCTGCCCATGCAACGTCACCTTAAGACCCCAACCGGTGCGGTTCTCGTAGCGCTCATGGTGCTCCTCCTTTTGGGTGGAGCTATCAACAGCCAATACTTCTCGCCGACGTATTTGCTTCTGCAACTGCAAAGCGGTGCATTTCTCGGGGCTATCGCTGCAGGCGCAACACTGGTCATCTTGCTGGGGCACATCGATCTGTCGGTACCTTGGACACTGACTGTGGCGGCCACCGTTGCCACGTCGGTGGCACGTGCCCACGGCGGAATCTGGGCAGAGCTTGGACCCCTTGCAGGACTTGCTGCTGGTGCGTGCATCGGTTTGCTCAACGGGGTAGGGGTTGCGTACTTGCGTATCCCCTCGCTAATCTGGACTCTGGCGGTCAACACCATCTTGCTCGGT
This sequence comes from Rhodoferax sp. WC2427, assembly GCF_040822085.1. NCBI lineage: Bacteria > Pseudomonadati > Pseudomonadota > Betaproteobacteria > Burkholderiales > Comamonadaceae > Rhodoferax > Rhodoferax sp. WC2427. The sequence continues at coordinate 663,297 of NZ_CP162006.1, forward strand.
GCCGTGGCGTTCTACGCCGGGAATACCGTTGTGTCCAGCGCGCCTTCGCCGGGAATGGCCCTTCTTGGAGCGGGCAAGATTTTCGGCGTTGTTCCCAACGCGGTCTTGGTATGGATCGTCGTGTCCATAGTGATTGTCTGGGTCTTGCGGCGGACCCTGATGGGTCGCTATATCTATGCGGTCGGCACCCGCGAGATAGCCGCCCACATGTCTGGGATCAACACACGCCAGGTCATCCTGGGAGCATTTGTCGCATCTGGTATTTGCAGTGCTATGGCCGGGCTGCTTCTCGCGGGCTATGCCGGCCAGTCATACCAGCGTATGGGAGACCCTTTTCTGTTGCCCGGTATTGCCGCGGTGGTCGTGGGCGGCACCAGCATTTTGGGTGGACGGGGGCGTTACAGCGGTACGGTCGCAGGCGTCCTGCTCATCACACTGATGAGCAGCATGTTGTCGCTTCTACGTGTGCCTGAGGCGGTGAAGCAGATCTCCTATGGACTGGTCATTCTTGCCATGGTCGGCCTGTATAGCCGCAAGCAAGGTGCCTGAGCACCACGGTTGTTCTCCTGTTTGAGAAGGATTTTTTATGTTCAAGAAACGTGCACTTATTGTCGGCGTCACGGGGATTGTGGGAAACAACCTCGCGCGCCAGCTTCTGTCCGAGGGGGGGTGGGAAGTCCATGGAATTTCCCGTAAGCCGCCCAAAGGGCTATCGCAGCTCCGGCATATCGCAGTCGATGTGTTGGATGCCGAAGCAACGCGCAACGCACTTGCAGAGGCCCGCGTCACCCATGTCTTCTTTTGCACTTGGACTCGGATGCCCACCGAGGTTGAAAACTGCAGGGTCAATGGTGCAATGGTACGTAACGTCCTACAAGCAGTCTGCAGCGCCAAGCACGCCACAGTGCAACACGTGGCATTGGTCACCGGCACGAAGAACTATCTTGGTCCATTCGACATGTATGCGCGGAACAAGCCTGAGACACCGTTCCGTGAAGACCAGCCCCGCCTGCCTATCGACAACTTCTATTACGTCCAGGAGGACGTTGTATTCGAGTTGGCGGAGCGCCACGGCTATGGATGGAGCGTTCACCGCCCACACACCATCGTCGGCTACGCGGTGGGCAATGCCATGAACATCGGAGTCACTCTAGCGGTATACGCCTCGGTTTGCCAGGCGACCGGGCGGCCTTTCATCTTTCCTGGTTCCCCGACGCAGTACGCAGGGCTGTCCGATGTCACAGATGCACGGCTTCTGGCCAAGCATCTTGTGTGGGCGGCCGTAACGCCAGAGGCTCGCAACGAAGCATTCAATGTGGCCAATGGCGATGTGTTTCGCTGGCAAAGGCTCTGGGGTGTCATAGGGAACTACTTTGGAATGGACGCCGCCCCCTATCCCGGCCAACCGGTGCCATTGCAGCAACAGATGGCGGACATGGAGCCACTGTGGGAGCAGCTTGTGCAGACGCAGCGCCTGCAGCCCAACCGTCTTGGTGAACTAGCGTCTGCCTGGCATACGGATCTGGATCTAGGCCGTCCTATGGAGTGCGTCAATGACATGAACAAAAGCCGAAATTTTGGTTTCCTGGGCTTCCAGGACACGCAGCGTTCGTTCCTGGATCTGTTTGACCAGTTGCGACATGAACGAATCATTCCCTGATAACTAAACGGAGATAAAAATGGATAAAAGTATGAACGGCCGTGTCGCGATCGTCACAGGCGCGGGCGCAGGTATTGGATTCGAAACTACGCGGCAATTTCTTGCCGAGGGCGTACGAGTGGTTGCAGCCGACCTTGACATCTCTGCACTCAATGCGCAGCCGAACGACAGCCTGCACGCCGTCAAGCTTGATATGCGTGAAGCCGCCGCCGCTGAAATGCTGACACATGAGGCTTTGCAGCGTTTTGGGCAGATTGACATCCTCTTCAACAACGCCGGTGTTGCGACTGCGCGGGATGGGTTCTTGAAGATCAGCGACGACGACTGGCAGGCGACCTTCAACCTCAATTTGATGGGCTATGTCCGCATGAGCCGTGCAGTCTTGCCCCATATGCTGGAGCGCAAACGTGGCGCGCTCATCCATTGCGCATCCGAGACCGGGCGCATTCCCCACCCACTTTTGCCCGACTACAGCGTTTCTAAGGCCGCGATTCTGATGCTGTCGAAAATCTTGGCAACTGAGTTCACCGGCCAGGGCGTGCGCTCGAATGTCGTTTCGCCCGCACATGTGCGTACGGCCTTGTGGGACCGACCTGGAGGGTTCCTTGATTCTTTGGCGGCCAAGTATGGTTCTGGCCGGGAGGAGGCGGTAGAAATTTTTCTGAAGACCGCAAACATTCCTTCCGGTCGCCTCGGCCGCCCCGAAGATGTCGCCGCGGCGGTTCTTTTTCTTGCCTCGGATCAGGCTGACTTCATTACCGGGGTTGAGCTAGCGATCAATGGTGGCGTCACAAAGTTTGTGTGAGGAATCGCAACATGGATCGGTTTCATCAGCGGGTTGCGCTCGTTACTGGCGCGGGCTCTGGCATTGGAGCGGCGATCGCAACCCGCCTTGCACAGGAAGGCGCGGTCGTGGTCGTTGCTGATCGCGATTTTCCTGCCGCGCTCGCCATCTCGGCTGGGCTGGATGCCAGAGGCTTCGTGGCTTTTGCGGTCGAATTAGACGTTACGAGCGACGAGCAGATTCGCCGTGTCGTTGAAGAAGTTAGTGCACGGCACGGACATCTCGACGTGCTTGTGAATAACGCGGGAATCCATTGCGGTGGCAGCTTCGAAGATACAAGCTTGGCCAATTGGCGGCAACTCATGGCTGTCAATGTGGAGGGCACGATGCGCCTTTCGCTCGCCGGATTGCCCTTGCTCAAGGCTAGTCGTCGGCCCACGGCGATTGTCAATCTCTCATCGATTTCGGGGTTGGGGGGGGATTTTGGCCAGGCAGCCTATGCCACGAGCAAGGGGGCCGTGAGCCATCTCACGCGCAGTATGGCCTTGGATCTCGCGAAGTTTGGTATCCGGGTGAATGCGGTGTGCCCCGGGTCGGTCAGAACGCCCATGTTTGAAGCGGCCGTTGCCAAGCTCGATCCGAATCAAGTCGACGAAGCTTTCGCTAAGGCCTATCCCATGGGGCGTATCGCAGAACCAGCGGAGGTTGCCTCAGCCGTGGCCTTCCTCGCATCGGATGACGCATCGTTTATCAGTGGGGTCAACCTACCGGTCGACGGCGGGTTGACAGCGCACAACGGTGCCCCGCGATTCGACGGCTGATAGCTCAAACGTCTTTCAACACTTATCTAACTTTGAAGGTAAAAAGATCATGGATCTCGGACTTAATGGCCAGCGCGCTCTGGTGACAGCGTCCACCGGCGGCATCGGGCGGGAGATCGCCCGAACACTGGCGCGTGAAGGCGCTACCGTCTACGTGAGTGGGCGGACTGCGCAAGCGGTAGATGCTGCTATCAATGACATACGTACGAGCGTATCCGGTGCCCACCTGGAAGGCATCGTGTCAAACAATGGCGATGCCCATGGCTGCGGCGAGACGATCGCCTTGCTACCCACTGTCGACATTCTCGTGAATAACCTCGGTATCTATGAAGCCGTTCCATTCACGGAGACGACCGATGCGCAGTGGCTGGAAACCTTCGACGTCAATGTAATGAGCGGTGTAAGGCTGAGCCGGCACTACATCCAGGGCATGTTGAAGCAGGGACGTGGCCGTATCGTTTTTCTGGCGAGTGAGGCCGCAATCGCACCGGCACCGGAATTGCCACACTACAGCGCATCAAAGGCTATGGAGCTTTCCGTCTCCCGTGTGCTGGCAGAACTGACCAAGGGGACTTCCGTTACGGTGAATGCCGTCGTACCGGGTTCGACTCGGACCGATGGGGTGCGTACGTTTGTTCAGGGTTTGTTTCCCGAGCTTCCGTATGAAGAGGCCGAGCGGCGTTTCGTTGCCGAAAACCGCAGCACGTCAATCATTGCTCGGCTCATTGATCCGGTCGAGGTGGCCGATCTGGTTGCGTTTGTCTGCAGTCAGAGAGCAAGTGCGATCAATGGTGCCGCATTGCGTGTGGACGGTGGAATCGTCCGATCCATCTACTAGACCGAACGTGACCCCGTCCATGCATAAACAGCCTTCTTACCAACAGCGACCGTATGTTCCATTGTTGGACCTCCTTGATCTCAGCGGTAAGACTGCCGTAGTGACAGGCGGGGCCGATGGCATCGGGCTTGCCATCGCACGCCGGTATGCCGAGGCGGGTGCCTGTGTAGTAGTGGGAGATCTCCAGCCCGGACGTATTGGAACCCTCGCAGACGAAGGCTTTGACGTGCGCTATCTGCGCACCGATGTGACCCGTGAGGTTGACCTCGAAGCCCTGATCGATACGGCCATTGGCGCGCATGGATCTGTTGATGTCTTTGTGAACAACGCCGGCATTTATCCGTTGCGGCCTATAGATGAAATCGATGAGGCTTTCTGGGATCGGATGTTTTCCGTCAACACCAAGGCCATGTTCTTTGGCGCGCGTGCTGCCGGGCGGCGGATGAGGGAGCAGGGGCGCGGTGGCGCGATCATCAACTTGTCGTCGATTTGCGCACATAAGCCTATGGCTAACCATTGTGCTTACGACGCCTCCAAAGGCGCAGTGATTGCGATGACGCGCAACCTTGCGATAGCGCTTGCACCCCACGATATCCGGGTGAATTCCATTTCTCCGGGCTTGACCGCTACACCGGGCAATCTCAAACCGGAGTTATTTCGGCAGTTGGAGGACAGCGGTGTGTTGAACAACATTCCCCTGCGCCGACAAGCTGAGCCCTACGAAATCGCCAACACGGCGCTCTTCCTGGCATCTCCCATGGCTAGCTATATGACCGGAACCGACCTGTTGGTCGACGGAGGCTGGTTTCTCCACGGCATCTAGTTATCCACATATTTCCACTCAACCCCAACCAAACACTCGAACACTATGAAAACCAAAGCCGCCGTCGCCTGGAAAGCAGGCGTCCCCCTGACCATCGAAACCGTGGACCTGGAAGGCCCCAAGTTCGGCGAAGTGCTGGTCGAGATCAAGGCCACCGGCATCTGCCACACCGACTACTACACCCTCAGCGGCGCCGACCCCGAAGGCATCTTCCCCGCCATCCTGGGCCATGAAGGCGCAGGCATCGTGGTCGACGTCGGCCCCGGTGTCACCACCCTCCAAAAGGGCGACCACGTCATCCCCCTGTACACCCCTGAATGCCGCCAGTGCAAGTTCTGCCTGAGCCGCAAGACCAACCTGTGCCAGCTCATCCGCGGCACCCAGGGCAAGGGCCTGATGCCCGACGCCACCAGCCGCTTCAGCCTGGATGGCCAACCCATCTTCCACTACATGGGCACCTCCACCTTCAGCAACTACACCGTGGCCCCCGAGATCAGCCTGGCCAAGATCCGCAAGGACGCCCCGTTTGACAAGGTCTGCTACATCGGCTGCGGCGTCACCACCGGCATCGGTGCCGTGCTGTTCACCGCCAAGGTCGAAGCCGGGGCCAACGTGGTCGTCTTCGGCCTGGGCGGCATCGGCCTGAACGTCATCCAGGGCGCCAAGATGGTGGGGGCCGACAAGATCATCGGCGTGGACATCAACCCCGAGCGCCAGGCCATGGCCCGCCAGTTCGGCATGACCCACTTCATCAACCCCAAAGAGGTCCCGAATGTGGTCGATGCCATCGTGCAATTGACCGACGGCGGCGCCGACTACAGCTTCGAGTGCATCGGCAACACCCAGGTGATGCGCCAGGCGCTGGAATGCACCCACAAGGGTTGGGGCCGCAGCATCATCATCGGCGTGGCCGAAGCCGGGGCAGAGATCAGCACCCGACCCTTCCAACTGGTGACCGGGCGCAAATGGGAAGGCTCGGCCTTTGGCGGCGCACGCGGGCGCACCGACGTGCCGAAGATCGTGGACTGGTACATGGAGGGCAAGATCAGCATCGACCCGCTGATCACCCACACCATGCCGTTGGAAGATATCAACAAGGGGTTTGATTTGATGAAAAGTGGTGAATCGATCCGGGGTGTGGTGCTGTTCTGATGGGATTGCCAACTACTCTTTCCGAGCACGGCTGTTTTGGTGGGGTGCAGGGCTTCTTTCAGCATGATTCGATCGAGATCGGTTTGCCGATGAAGTTCTCGGTCTACCTGCCGCCGCAGGCGACCGAAGGTCGCGTGCCTGCGCTACTCTATCTTGCTGGCCTAACCTGCAATGAAGAGACGTTCACCACTAAGGCTGGGGCGCAGCGCTTGGCGAGTGAGCTAGGTTTGGCATTGATTGCACCGGATACGAGCCCGCGTGGCCCAGAGCTGCAAGCATTGCCGGGAGCCAGCGATAGCTGGGAATTTGGCATCGGCGCGGGGTTTTACATCGACGCAACCCAACCACCCTGGTCCACGAACTGGCGAATGGAGAGCTACCTCGTTCATGAATTGCTGCCATTGTTGGTGCGAGCATTTCCAGTAGATGGCGACAGGATTGGACTTTTAGGGCATTCGATGGGCGGGCACGGGGCGTTGACCATAGGGCTCAAGTACCCCGGCCGGTTCAAGTCGTTGTCGGCGTTTGCGCCGATCTGCGCGCCGACGCAGTGCCCATGGGGTGAGAAAGCCTTCACCCAATACCTGGGCTCCGACCGCACATCGTGGCGGGCACATGACGCAACCGCCCTCATGCAGTTGCAATCTGAGCCGCCATATCCGCAAGGCATCCTGATCGACCAAGGACTGGCCGATAAATTCCTGGCAGACCAACTGCATCCTGATCTGTTTGAAGCGGCTTGTTTGGCCGTCAACCAGCCGCTCACACTGCGAAAGCACAACGGATATGACCACGGCTACTACTTCGTTCAAAGTTTTATCGCCGATCACCTGAAGCACCACTACCTCTCCCTGGCTGAAACGTGCACAGCCAATACCAATTCCCTTTAACCACCACTGAAAAATGACTATGCCTAAACTCTATGACTGCGATATCTCCGGTAGCTGCTACAAGATTCGCCTATTTCTGAATATTCTCGGCGTTGACTACGACGCTGTGAAAGTTGATTTTGTAAACAAGGAGCACAAGAACCCAAGCTATTTGGCACTCAACCCCTTCGGTGAAATTCCCATTTTTGAGGACGGAGACCTGCGCCTGCGGGACGCACAAGCTATCTTGATCTATATCGCAGGGAAATATGATCCATCGGGGTTGTGGTTTCCCAAAGACGCGAAAGCGCAAGGGCAGATTGCCCAATGGCTCTCTACGGGTGGCGGTGAAATCATGAACGCTGCCGGTGCGCGGTTGGTCAAGGTTCTGAATTACCCCATGGATCTCGAGAAACTTCATGCTGGCGCCAATCGCGTTTTCAAGATCATGGATGACCATCTTGCCAACCGCCAATTCCTGGAGTTGGGGCGCCCCACAATTGCCGATATTGCCTGCTTCCCATACACGGCACTGGCTGGTGAAGGCGGCATCGACCTGTCACCATACAAGAACGTCGTCGCCTGGATTGAGCGTATGAAGCATATTGAGGGCTTTGTTCCTATGCCGGGCATTCCAAGCGCTGCGTAAATTTAGTTCGTCCGTTCACGCAGGCTCCCAACGACAGACCAAGTTGAGTCTGTATTTGGGAGTTCTCCTGCAACGGGATTTCTAGAGGAATCAGCGCTTCAGCGGTAGCCGCCATATCTCATAGCGCTCCTCACCACTTTTTACCGCTCCAGCGAAGTGTTGGTTCAAGGCACTGGAGGTAAAGAATAGATCGCCGTTTGGGCCGATGGCCGGTGTATCGGGCCAGAAAACTCCATCGTCAGCGGCCAGCAACGACATCTTCCCTGTGCCGGGTTGGTATTGCACGATTCCATTGCGGCTGACGTCGGTGATGAACAGATTGCCACGTGCGTTGGCGACGATGCCATCGGTATTGCCTCCCACAGCGCCTAGGTTCACGATCTTGGTGGAGATCTGGGCGTCGCTCGCGTTTGGCTGGCGCAGCACAGCGGTGGAGACTGCATACGCATGGGTGCCGGTGGTCACCGTCCAATACAGCCTATCGCCAGTGGGTGACAGCGCGATGCCATTGATACCAATCAACAAGGGTTGGCCCGGCCAGACTTCGGCTCCGTGGGACATGACCTGCACGCCGGCCTCGACCTGCAGGCTGGGGTGGCGGTCCAGCACCCGACGGACCTTGCCGGAATCAAAATTGACCACGATCAAACCGACCTGGTTGTGCGGGGCGCTGCGCATGCCGCTGTCGGCGATGTATGCCACGCGCCGGCGTTCATCCACGGCAATGTCGTTGAGAAAGCTGCCTGAGCGGTCGGCAACGCTATCCAACGGAAATCGCTTTACGGTTCGGCCTGACGCCAGATCAAGCACCAGCACCTTTTGGCCACCTTTTGGGGCCTCGGCCTCGCCGGCGACAAAGCCCATGTCCAGTGCCCATAGCCAACCATTGCGGTGGTCTACATAAAAGCCAAGCACGTTGCGCAGGCTCAGCTCTGGCGGACCGTCCACGGCATTGCTCTGCGTCGATGGAAATGCCGTGAGCTGAGCGGGTCCTTGCTTGATGGCGGTGTTCAGCCGGCTGAGTGTTGCGGGCGCGCCTGGTGCCACCAGGCGCGGCGTGCTGACATAGGCCGTGCCGCGGGAGTCGAAGTGCAAACCGGCAATCGGCGCGTTGACCGAGGCGGCGAAAGGGGCGGGTATGTTGCCATCTTTGGGTACTTCCCATGTGACCCCGGCATAGGAGCGCCAGCGTTCGAGTTGCAGGCCTTCCGACGCGTGGGTGGCCTGGGATGCGAGTAAGGAGGCCACGGTGAGAGCGGCGGCGCGGGTGAAGTGATGAAGCATGTTGCGGCTGGATAAGTAAAACACAGACGCCACGATATTCGGATTAAATAAATAGATAAAGTGGCATGGAGTGCATAGACTCTGCACTATGGGGAAACAATAGGTTTAATTCCATGGACCGCTTTGATACTTTTCGCTTGTTCATCCGATTGATTGAACTGGGCAGCTTTTCGGCCGCCGCTGCCGAGCGGGGCATCTCACCATCCGCTGCCAGCAAGGCCATCAATCAGTTGGAGGCGTCACTGGGAGCGAGGCTGGTACATCGGACTACGCGCCGCGTATCGCTGACCGAAGCTGGCACGCGCTATATCGAGCGAGCGCGCGCTGTATTGCTCGACGTCGAGGAAGCGGATGCCGAAGCCGCCGGCTTATCTACCGCCGCATCGGGCCGGCTGCGTTTGAATGTACCGATGGCACTAGGCTTGGCCGATCTGGGGGAGGCCCTCACCGACTTCGTGGCGGCCCACCCTCAGGTGGATCTGGATGTGGAATTGGGCGACCGGCATATTGATTTACGGGCCGATGGTTTTGACCTTGGTTTGCGTGCCACCACCGACCCCAAGGACTCCAGCTACACCGCACAACGTATCGCTGCATTTGCTCTGCACGTGTGCGCTACCCCCGCCTATCTTGCGCACCACGGCCATCCGGCATCACCGGACGAACTGGCACATCACGCCTGTTTTGCATATGCCTACGCTTCGGCGGGGGCCCGATGGCCTTTGCGTTGGGAGGGTCAAACGCATATTGCGCTTGCGCCGCGCATGCGCGCGAACAATACGCAGTTTTTAAAACGCCTGGTCATGGCGAACCTGGGTATCGCAGTGTTGCCTAGCTTTGTTGCTCAGCCAGAGATCGACACGGGGGCGCTGGTAGCACTATTCACTAACGTGGAGCGTCCACCGCTGGTGCTGTATGCCATGTACCCTGAGCGGCGTCTGACACCGCACAAGGTCGCGGTCTGTGTGGCATTTTTGAAAGACTGGTTTGCGACACGGCAGCGTGCCTGGTAGTGTCGCAGCCGATCAGAAATTGACAATGGCCGCGCTGTGCTTAGGCCTCATGATCCTTTGGCCCAGTGTTCAAGCGACTCACGCCGCACCATTAAGTTATGAAAATACCAAGGACTTGCGTGAGCAGGTCCTTTTGCATTGGGGGACGGGCGGTTAGCCATGAAAATCTCGGTCCAATGCCGCTTCCCTGGAGGCAACATACCGGAGGCACCGAGGCCGTCGTTCAGTTCGGTGGCCCCCTTCTGGGTACCTGACAATGCCTCGGCCGGCGATCTGGTAATTTTGTTGATTAGGGTTGCGCGCTTGCTTTGACAGGGTTGAGGACAAAGTCGTAATCCAAGGTGTAAAACGGCCGGTCTACCAAAGAACCATCGGGAGCGGTTCCGGCTTCGTGTCGGACCCAGTCCGCAATCAAGGTAGACCGGACTCCAAATACGGCGTCGGAATCAAGATACCTATCCTGGTCCCGGAAAACGTGGGTGATCAACCGTTCAAAGCCGTGTGCTACCAGCATGAAATGCAGGTGGGCCGGACGCCAGGGGTGGCGTCCAAGTGCTTCCAGCATTTTCCCGACTGGACCATCATGGGGAATGGGATAGGGCTGCGCCAGGATAGATCGGAAGTGGTAGCCGCCATGCGCATCGCTGATGAATCGCCCCCTGGCCCGGTGCTCATGGTGACCGCTTTCTGTTCGAGGAAGCTGGACATCGTAGTGCCCGTCCTCATCCGATTGCCAGACATCCATGGAAACCCCGGCCAGTGCAATTCCTTGTGGATCGGTGATTTTTCCCTGTACAAAGCAAGGCTCTCCACCGGCTCCATTCGCCATATCTGCCCCAAGGGGGTAGGTGGGAGCATCTTCGACAAAAAAGGGACCAAAAACGGTGGCCTCGGTGCAGCCTTCTGGTTTGATGTTGTTTTGCGCGGTGACCAAGGTCGAGAGTCCCAATACATCCGATAGAAGAATGAACTCTTGTCGGACGTCGTCGGTGATGTGGCCTGTGGCGGTCAGGAACTGGATCCCTTTAAACCACTCGTCCTCGGTGAGGTTAATTTCCCTTGCGAAAGAATGAAGGTGCTGTACCAGGCTGGTCATGACCTGTCGAAAGCGTTCATCCTTGCAGTTGGTGATGGATGCCAGGACGGCTTGCGTGATGGTGTCTTCGTTGATGTTGCGCATGGGTTTTGTCTCCATTGGGGCGTGTACATTTGGGCAGACAATACGTTACTACTGCGCCTTATGGAAAAAAATGCTCTATAGTGAAATGAGTTTTCCGCTGGATGGGGTAATAGACCATGGACCGTTGGGCCCAAATCGAATTTTTTGTACAAGTCGCTGAACTGGGAAGTTTGTCGCGCGCTGCGGAAAAGCTGGGTATGTCCAATGCGGCCGCAAGCCGCACGCTGCAAGCCCTGGAAGAACGTCTTGGCGCCCGCTTGGTGGAGCGGACGACGCGGCGTTTATGGCTTACCGAGGTGGGAACAGCCTTTCATCGCCGTTGTGTGGCCATGATGGCTGACATGGCCGAAGCCGAGGCGGTGGTGCAAGAAACCAGCTTACAGCCCAGCGGAGTGTTGCGCGTGACCAGTTCTGTGTCATTTGCGATGATGCATATCGCACCAGGTTTGCCCGAATTTAGTGACCGCTTCCCACAGTTGGCAGTGCAAATCGTAGCGGCAAATCGGTATCCGGACTTTATTGAAGCGGGCATCGATGTGGCCATTCGCACGCGCGAGTATGAAGGCGACTCCGGGATTACGGTCCGCCGTCTCGCGCATACCCGCCGTGTTCTTGCCGCGTCTCCTGGTTACTTGACGGAAAACGGGGTGCCCAAGACCCCGGAAGATTTGAAGCTCCACCGCTTGCTTGTCTACAACCTTGCCAATGACCCTTACGTGCTGCACTTCAGCCGCGGCGACGAAAAGAGAAGCACGCCCATTACAAGCATCTTGGATTCGAATGAAGGCCAAGTAATCTGCGCGGCGGGTCTCGCAGGGCTCGGGTTGGTCATCCAGCCGCTCTACATCATCTACGATGAAATTGTGGCCGGTCGGTTGGTGCCAGTGCTGACCGACTGGGAGCTCCCTTCCTTGACGATTAATTTCGCGTACCAAAGCAGGCGCCACCAACCGGCCAAGATTCGGGTCTTCACAGAGTTCTTTCTGAAGCGGTTTGAAGACCAGGAACTTGGCAAGAAGTGGTCTTCTTCGTTCCGCTAGCCCACGGCGCGTAAGGCCTCTGGCACAGGCTAAGGCCATTCGCGCCGCAAGGCACTTTGTCGCGACCACCAACGCGGTGGGACGCCACCGCCTCGTCGCAGGACGGTCGAAAATTCGGACACCGATTTCCAGGTAGAAGTGGCCGGTTAATTATTCCATTTACTGGAAAAGATATTTCCTATATCACTCTTTTTTGCCGCTGGGTGTGAATATATAGTTGCCTCCAAGGTCGGTCATAAAAGCCGAAAGTCAGGAGACACGGAACCCGCTTCCGAGAAAAATGGAAAACCGAATGATTCAAGTTGTGTTGATGCCAAACGCTGGGGCAGACCATGATTAAACACATAGTCATGTGGAATGTTCGTGGCGAAACCGCCCAGGAGCGAGACGAATCGGCGCTGTTTGTCAAATCGCGATTTGAGGCCTTGGCCGGATTGATACCGGGAATGCGCTGCCTGGAGGTCGGTGTGGATGTGAGTGGCGTCGACTACGCGTGCCACGTCGTTCTCTATTCTGAATTTGAGACCCAGCAAGCCCTGGATGCCTACGCTTCGCACCCTGAGCACCTGCGCATCCGCCAAGAACTCGGCGACATCCGCATCACTCGCCACCAAGTTGACTACATCCCACAGGGGGTCTGACGATGCAAGACTTTGTTTTCATGGCCCAGCCTTCACGGGTGGTTTTCGCCAGGGGGAGTCTGGGACTTCTGGCCAACGAGGTGAAGGCCCTGGGCGCCCGTCGCGCTTTGGTGCTGTGCACACCGCAACAACGCGAGCAAGCGCAGCGGGCGAGCGATTTGCTCGGCGAGATGGGCGCGGGGATCTTTGACGGCGCGCAAATGCATGTGCCGATTGAAGTGGCTCGCAGGGCCCGTGAATATGCCAAAACGATTGATGCTGATTGCGCGGTGGCTTTGGGTGGTGGATCCACCATTGGTCTGGGAAAGGCCATTGCGCTGGAGTCTTCGCTGCCGATCATTGCCATACCCACCACCTACGCTGGTTCCGAGATGACGCCGATTTATGGCCTCACCGAAGCTGGCGCGAAGAAAACCGGGCGCGATATCCGAGTGCTTCCAAAGACCGTGCTGTATGACCCTGAACTCAGCACCAGCCTGCCTGTTGGGATGTCGGTTGTCAGCGGGATCAATGCCATTGCGCATGCTGCAGAAGGCCTGTATGCCAAAGATGGAAATCCGGTGATGTCATTGATGGCAGAAGAGGGCATTCGAGCCTTGGCTGGCGGGCTGAAGGGTATCGTTTCGAGCGCTTTCGATAGCGACGCACGCAGCGAATGCCTGTATGGCACCTGGTTGTGCGGATCGGTGCTGGGGCATGTGGGAATGGCCCTGCACCACAAGCTGTGCCATGTTCTGGGGGGGAGTTTCAACCTGCCCCATGCCGAAACACACACCATCGTCTTGCCCCACGCGCTGGCTTACAACGCAGAGGCTGCGCCAGATGCGATGAGACGTATCGCCAGGGCCCTGGGCGTCCCGAGCGCCCCTGAAGGGGTGTTCGATCTGACGAAGCAATTGGGTGCGCCCTTGGCGCTGCGAGATATTGGGCTGAAAGAGACGGATCTGGAGTCGGTCTGCCGGATCTCCATGTCCAACCCTTACTGGAATCCAAGGCCACTCGAAGAAGTGGCGCTGATGAAGCTCCTTCGCAACGCCTGGAGCGGTCAACGGCCCGCCACCTGAACCCAGGTAAAGGCTGGTCTAAGTGCATGCAGCGGGTAACACCCGCCAATTTTTGATTCAAAGAGGAGACAGACATGGGCAAGTTTATTGGAGACGGAACCACATTCGGGGTGGCATGCCTGGGTATCACCCATCCCCACACATCAGGCCGGGTCAGGGCCCTTCAGCGGCTGCCAAATGCCACCATGCTGGGGGCTTACGACGACAGTCCCCTGCTCAAGCCTTTTACCCAGGCGATGGGCATCGAAGCGCGCAGCAAGCAGGAAATTCTGGATGACCCGAATGTCCACGCTGTCTATGTGCACTCCAAAAGCAACAAGATGGCGGACTTGTCCATTGAGGCCCTAGAGGCGGGGAAAGCCGTCCTCTGCGAAAAACCCGCAGGACGCAACTCCGCAGATGCCCGGCGAATTGTCGAAGCAGTCAATCGCACCGACGGCATCTTGCAAGTGGGCTATTGCTGGCGTTTCTCTCCTGCAGTGGACGCCATGCAGCACGCACTGCAAACGGGTCGCCTGGGTAAGGTGCTGCAGGTGCGTGCGCATGGGGGCTGTTCGCATGACGAGGCCGACACCAACCATATGAAGCAACCCGAGGACATCGGCGGGGCGATGTTCGTCATTTCTTGCCATTTGTTCGATCGTGTCATCCACCACTTTGGCATGCCCCTTTCGGTGAATGCCCGGATCACCAAGTTTGCAGGCGCCATGGGACCCACCTCGCGGGAAGACGCGGCGGGCGCGGTTCTGAACTATGCCGACAAAATTGTCGTCGTGGACTTCTTTTCATGGGATCCACTACCTTGGCTGGAAACCTGGGACATCACGGCCTATGGCACCGAAGGGGTCATGCAGTCCTGCCCATCGCCCTCCAGCTATCGGATCTACGACAAAGGTAACCGGGGTATTCCCGAGGGCTGGACGGAGTGGAATGAAACCAGCTTCCCCATCAATTGGGCATCCAAGAAAACCGTGTACTCGCCCGAGCTGGCGGAAATCGGCAACCCGGTGTTCTTTGACCGAGAACTCGCCGCATTCAACCAATCTGTGCGCCATGGCGTACCGGTTGTCATCCCCGCGACGCAAGCGCTCAACATCAGCACACTGATCGAAGCCTTGTTTGCATCTTCTAAAAACTCTGGTGCAGAGGTATTGCTGTGAACAAAACCAACCCCGAACTACTTGCCGCCTATTGGACGCTGGCCGGTGATGTCTATCCCGGTGCGCCTACCGAGGTCAGCTCGTTTTCGCTACAGGAACGCGCTGCGGCTGCCTCTAAAGCAGGCTATACCGGGATGGGCATTGTCCATGCCGATCTGATGGCCAACGCCGCAAAGATGGGTTTTCCCGGAATCAAGGCGGTACTGGCGGACAACGGCATCAAACATGTGGAAGTCGAGTTTTTGTCCGATTGGTTCGTCGACCCAGCCGACCCGCGGCGCAAGGTGTCGGACCAGGTGCGCCGTGAACTATTCGAAGCCGCAGCCGCTTTGGGTGCCCGGAATTTCAAAATTTCGCCAGCTCTTTTTGAGGAGACACCTCCCGATGTTCCTCTGCTGCAACATGAGTTTGCACGCCTATGCGAAGAGGCGCGGCAAGTCGGAACCGACATCGTCATGGAGATGATGCCATTCACCAACGTGAAGACGATCGACACCGCGATGGCCATCATTGCTGGAGCCGATCAGTCCAACGGTGGACTCTTGCTGGACATCTGGCACCTGGAGCGCGGTGGCATGCATTGCAGTGAAATCTCCAAGATTCCCGCCCGATTCTTGAAAGCCATTGAACTCGATGATGCCAACAAGGAAGTGGTCGGAACGCTTTTCGAGGACACGCGCTTCAGCCGCCAACTTTGCGGCGAAGGAAGTTTCGACCTCGCTGGTTTCATCAAGGCCGTCCTTGCTGCGGGGTTTAACGCGCCTTACTACGGTGTGGAAATTATTTCTGAAACCTTTCGCAAACTACCGCTGGAAGTGATGGCACGCACTTCTTACGAAAGCACCATGCGGCAGTTCAAAAACCTGTCCATCTAATTTATACCCTGGAGACCATCAAAATGATTCGAGTTGCTGTACTTGGTGCGGGTCGCATCGGACAAATCCATGCGGCCAACGTTGCCGCCAGCCCCCGCGCGAAGCTGATCGCAGTGGTGGACCCCGTGGAGGCTGCAGCCGATGCCTTGGCTGCAAGACTGAACTGTGAAGCATCCACGAACGCCGAAGCGACCATCGCGCGCTCCGACGTCGATGCCATCGTGATCGGCACACCATCCGATACCCATGCTTACCTCATGCTGCTGGCGGCTCGGGCAGGCAAAGCGGTGCTGTGCGAGAAACCAGTAGACAACGACCTGGTCAAGGTCGATGCCGCGATCGCAGAACTCAACCAGTTGAATGCCAAGGTCATGATGGCCTTCAATCGCCGCTTCGATCCCAGCAACATCGAATTGCGCAAAGCCATGGATGCAGGACAGATTGGCGATGTCCGCCAAGTCATCATCACTAGCCGGGACCCAGGCTTGCCTCCCCGTGACTATGTCGCGCATTCCGGCGGTATTTTCCGTGACATGGCCATCCATGACTTCGACATGGCTCGTTTTCTCTTGGCCGAGGAGCCGGTCGAGGTATACGCCAAGGCCAGCCGCATCGTCAACAAGGCGCTGATGGAAGAGTTCAACGACTACGACACGTTGATGGTGGTCATGCAGACGGCTTCTGGCAAGCAATGCCACATCAATTGCTGCCGCGAGGCGGTCTATGGCTACGACCAGCGCTTTGAAATTCTCGGCTCCACAGGGATGCTGATGAACGACAACCTTCGGCCCAGCACCGTTCGCCGCTACAACGCGACCGAGACAGAGGCATTGCCGCCACTGTTGAATTTCTTCCTGCAACGCTATACCGATGCCTATCGCAACGAGTTGGATGCATTCCTGAAAGCGCTGCAAGACGGTACGCCGATGCCCACAACACCTTGGGATGGTCGGCAGGCGCTGCGCCTTGCCGAGGCGGCGATGGAGTCGGTGGCCAGCGGCCGCGCGGTCCAGGTCTAGACCCGCACTGAACCTTTTTCCGAATTACGCCCCGGGGGACGGCCCGGGGCGGGGAGACACCTGTCCCGTCCATAGCCATTACATCAAAACCATTTGGAGACACGTATGAAAGTCAATCGCAAAATCGTCGTCGCTGCCGTCTTGGCTGCAGCCAGTTCCGCCTCGATGGCGCAACTCGTCGGCGTAAGCTGGTCCAATTTCCGTGAGGAACGCTGGACCACCGACGAAAAGGCCATCAAGGACCAGTTGGCCAAACTGGGTGCCACCTATGTGGCGGCCGATGCTGCAGCATCGCCCGAAAAGCAACTGGCTGACATTGATGGCCTTATCAGCAAAGGTGCCAAAGTACTGATGATCCTGGCCCAGGACAAGGATGCCATTGCTCCGGCACTGGCCAAGGCCAAAGCCCGCGGTATCCCAGTCATTGCCTATGACCGCTTGTTTGAATCGCCTGAGGTCTTCTATATTTCCTTTGACAACAAGGAAGTGGGCCGTTTGCAGGCTCGGGCCATCTATGCCGTCAAGCCCAAGGGCAACTACGCCATGATCAAGGGCGCTTCCACCGATCCGAACGCCAACTTGCTGCGCGAAGGCCAGCAGGAAGTATTGGCCGAGGCCATCAAGAAGGGCGATGTCAAGATCGTTGGCGAAGAATACACCGACGATTGGAAGCCAGAAGCCGCCCAGAAAAACATGGAGCAGATCTTGACCAAGGCCGGTGGCAAAGTCGATGCGGTGGTCTCGTCCAATGACGGCATGGCAGGGGGTGTGGTGGCAGCATTGTCGGCACGCGGCTTGACCGGTGTTCCTGTGTCTGGCCAGGACGGCGACCATGCTGCTCTGAATCGCGTGGCACTGGGAACGCAGACCGTATCCGTATGGAAGGATTCGCGTGAGCTGGGTCGCGAAGCTGCAACCGTAGCAGTGTCCCTGGCCAAGGGACAGCCAGTCCAAGGCGCTTCGGTCTTCAACGGTGGCGAGAAGAAGGTCAGCATGAACTCCATCCTGCTCAAGCCCCAACCCATCACCAAGGACAAGCTGGACCTGGTCATCAAGGGTGGCTGGATCAGCAAGGACGTCGCATGCAAGGGCGTTGACAAGGCCACGGGGCCTGCCGCCTGCAAGTAACTAAGGAATTGCCTTGGCTGATGGCCTCGTGATTCGGATTGCGAACGCCATCAGCCACTTTCCATCTCTAACCAAATTGAGGCATCCAAATGCGATCCCTTCGCGAAAAACTACAAATCAGTACGCTTGATCTGCGGCTGCTCATCATGGCAGGCGTCTTGGTCGTCATGGCCGTGTCATTCCACGCGGTCACTGGCATATTTCTTACGCCAGAAAATCTCTACAACATTGCCCAGCAATCCGCGGTGGTTGGCATTGTTGCGGCGGCCGTCGGGCTGGTCATCGTCTCCAGGCAGATCGATCTATCGGTGGGATCCGTTATGGCGACGGTAGGCGTGGCCATGGCATTCCTGATGTACAGCAAAGGGTGGCACTGGGTGCCAGCGAGCCTGATTGGCTTGCTCTTGTCGTTGGCGATCTATTTGTACCAGGGGTGGCTTACCGCTTATCTCGGTGTGGCATCGTTTGTTGTGACCCTGGGCGGACTGGTCTCTTTTCGTGGCATCGCCTTTTTGTTTTCCGACGGACGCACCCAGCCCATCACGGACCCAACTTTTTTGCTGATCGGTGGTGGACTGGATGGTGCGATTGGCGCCACGGCCAGTTGGGTCGTAGGTTTGCTTGCTAGCGGTTTGATTATTTGGAACATGCTTCAGCGTCGTAGAGCCTCCGCAAAGCACGGACTTGCCACCCGCCCCTTTGTGGTGGAGTTTGCAATCGCAGCTTTCTTCGTAGTGGTGATATTGGGCTTTGTTGCGGTAATGTGTGCTTATCAGATCCCTAGCAAGAAGGCCCCACAAGGTATTCCCAACCCGGTCCTGATCTGGGCCATCGTGGTGGCGCTCATTGCGTTCATCATCAACCGAACGTCTTTCGGTCGCTATATCTACGCCATCGGCGGAAATCCTGAAGCGGCGACCTTGGTGGGCATCCCCGTCAAGTGGGTCACGCTCAAAACATTCTTACTGCTGGGCGTGATGACAACCATCGCGGCCATGGTGGCGATCTCCCGGCTCAACGCGGGAACGGCTTCCCTGGGAACCGGTATGGAGCTCTATGCCATTGCGGCGGCGGTGATCGGCGGCGTCGCACTGGCTGGAGGCAGCGGCACGGTGCTGGGTACTGTGCTGGGGGCACTCATCATCCAGTTTTTGGAAAGTGGCTTGCTGCTGCTCGACGTGGGTGTTGGTCAGCGGTTGGTCATCATCGGACAAGTGCTGATCGTCGCCGTCGTCTTTGATGTGGTCTATCGTCGTGCAACCGGAGAGCGTCTGTCATGAGCCAAACTATCCTTAACCCTTTGGTCGACATCATCAATGTCAGCAAAGCATTTGGCGGCGTACATGCTGTCGAGCGCGTGAGCGTCAAACTGTACCCGGGCGAAGTGGTGGCTCTGCTGGGCCATAACGGGGCGGGCAAATCCACCTTGATGAAAATGTTGGCGGGTGCTTACCCTATCGACAGCGGAGAAATATGCATCAATGGTGAAAAGGCCAGCATCGAGAGCCCGTCCGATTCGCAAAACCTGGGTGTTGAAACCATCTACCAGACGCTTGCGTTGGCGGACAATCTGGACAGCGTAGCCAATTTGTTTCTCGGTCGGGAGCTGAAAACCCGGTGGGGAACCCTCGACGACTACGCGATGGAAAAGGCGGCGCGTGAAGTCTTCCAGCAGCTCAA
Organism: Rhodoferax sp. WC2427; assembly: GCF_040822085.1. NCBI lineage: Bacteria > Pseudomonadati > Pseudomonadota > Betaproteobacteria > Burkholderiales > Comamonadaceae > Rhodoferax > Rhodoferax sp. WC2427. Next base: position 682,977 of record NZ_CP162006.1, read on the forward strand.
TCCCAACTTCAAGAACATCCGGGTGCCCGTACGTTCGCTTTCCGGCGGACAACGCCAGGTTGTGGCCATTTCCCGCGCCATCTACTTCAAGGCGAAGGCCTTGGTGATGGATGAGCCTTGCGCTGCACTGGGGCCGGAAGAGACCCGCATGGTCCATGAACTGGTGCGCAAGCTCAAGGCCAACGGCGTCGGCATTTTCTTGATTTCCCATGACATGCCGGATGTGTTTGGATTATCCGATCGACTGTGCGTGATGAAAAATGGCAAGACGGTAGGCACCTACCGAACTGCCGATGTCACCGAAGACGAGGTACTGGGGATGATCATTGCGGGCAAGAAAGTGACACGCGTTGCTGAAACGCATGAAGCCGCTTAAACAATCTCGTATGCGGGCGCCTTCTCGGCGGCGATTTCAACCGTCCCATCAAAGGGCATCGTCGCCACAAATTTGATGACCGGCGTGCCAGCCAGTGACCATGCTCCGTACAGAAAGGCTTGCCAGCCTCGGGCACTTGCCAACTTTGGAGCTGGTCACCGTGCCTAGGGGATTTATCGGATTCGTCGCTCTCTTTGTGGATAGCGGAATAGCCTGATCCACCTGTCGGGCCAATAATGGGGTTCAGGTGGTGCATATGCGGGAAAAGCGGTTTTCATGGTGGGTCCGCAGCCGGATGCTATGGGCTGCCGTGGTCTTGGTCTTGCTGGTCTTGGCAGGGTTGTGGGTTGCCCGGGAAATGCAGACTTCTGCCTATCAGGCCCGTTTTTTTGCCGCACTGGCGCGCAAGGCTAGTTTTGACATGGCGGCCGGTCCCAGCCCGTCTATCCGCTTTCCCCAGCGCGCGCCGTATGACGACCGTCTGGGCTATTCGCAGTTGCCGGTGTTTTTGCAGCGCCTGCAGGCCCGTGATTTCAAGGTGGTTGCACAGGCGCGAATGTCCCCCACCATGGCCCAGATCGTCGACGCAGGCTATTTCGCGCCCTATGCGGAAAAGACCCAGGCCGGCCTGTGTGTCTTTGACCGCGACAGCCAACGCCTGTTCCAGGAGCGCTATCCGCAGCGGGTGTTTACGCGATTTGACGACATTCCGCCCCTGCTGGTGTCAAGCCTGCTGTATATCGAAAACCGGGAGCTGCTGGACCCGCAGCAGCCGCTGCGTAACCCCGCAGTGGAATGGGACCGGCTGGCCAACGCAGTGCTGAGCAGGGCCAAGGCCAGCCTGGCGGGTGACAGCCGTTCGCCCGGTGGCAGCACGCTGGCCACGCAGATCGAAAAATACCGCCATTCGGCCGAGGGTCGGACCTCGTCGGCCTACGAAAAACTGCAGCAAATGGTGTCGGCCGCCTTGCGTGCCTACCAGCTGGGCGAGGACACCAGCGCGGCACGGCGCCAGATCGTGCTGGCCTATATCAACACCATGCCGCTATCGGCCAAGGCCGGTTTTGGCGAAGTGCATGGGCTGGGTGACGGGCTGTGGGCCTGGTATGGGCGCGATTTCCAGGACGTGGGTGCCATTTTGGGCCCGCTGGGCGCCGAAGGGGCCGCGCCGCGGGACGATGGGACTGCCCAGGCACTGCTGTACAAGCAGGCCCTGAGTCTGCTGATCTCGCAACGCCGACCGTCCTATTATTTGGATACCGACGAGGCCGAACTGGAGCACTTGACGAATAGCCACCTGAACCTGTTGGGCCACGCTGGCGTGATCCCACCGGCCTTGCGCGATACGGCGCTGCGGGTGAAGCTGCAGCGGCGGTCCAACAAGCTGCCTGCTGCCACCGTGTCATTTGTGGCGCAGAAAGCGGCCAATACCGTGCGCACGCATTTGGCTGGGCTGTTGGGTGGCTACCGTTTGTACGACCTTGATCGGCTGGACCTCAGCGTGGTGAGCACGCTGGACGCGCCGGTACAGGCCGCGGTCACCCGCCTGCTGCGCGACATGCGCGATCCCGCCCATGTCAAGGCGGCCGGGCTGTCTGCCAAGCAACTGCTGGCGCGTGGCGACCCGGCCAAGGTGGTGTACAGCTTCACACTGTATGAACGCGGCACCGATGCCAACACCATGCGGGTCCAAACCGACAATTTCGACCAGCCGTTGAATATCAACGAAGGCATCAAGCTCGACCTGGGGTCTACCGCCAAGCTGCGCACGCTGGTGACCTATCTGGACATCATGGACAAGCTGCACCAGCAGCTGTCGCCGCTGGATGCCGCGCAATTGCGTGCGCTGGCCATCGACCGCCAGGATGTGTTGTCGCGCTGGGCCGCCGACTACCTGGCCACGGCTGCCGATAAAAGTCTGGGCGCGATGCTGGAGGCGGCGCTGGAGCGGCGTTACTCCGCCAGCCCCGGCGAGGGCTTTATGACGGGCGGTGGGTTGCACCACTTTGTGAACTTCAATGCGGATGACAACGGCCGGGTGCTGTCGGTGCGCGATGGCCTGCGCAATTCGGTGAACCTGGTGTTCATCCGGTTGATGCGCGATGTCGTGCGCCACTACATGTTCCTGACCCCGGGCTCCTCGGCCAAGCTGCTGCAGGATGCCGACGACCCGCGCCGCGCCGCCTACCTGGCGCGTTTTGCCGACCACGAGGGCCAGGTTTTCATGCGCCGCTTCCTGGTCAAATACCAGGGCAAAACCGCCCAGGAGGCGCAGGAGCTGCTCTTGGGCAACGTGCGGCCCACCGCCTCGCGGCTGGCGGCCATCCACCGCACACTTTTCCCGGCGGCCCCACTGGCGCAGTTCACCGCCTGGGTGCAGGACCATTTGCCGGACGGTACCGACCCGGCCGGGTCCAGGCTGGCCAGGCTGTATGCGCAGTACGCACCGGAGCGCATGTCGCTGGCCGACCGGGGCTACCTGGCGGGAGTGCATCCGCTGGAGCTGTGGCTGGTCGGCTACCTGCAAGCCCATCCGGGCGCGGGCCAGACCCAGGTGATGCAGGCCAGTGTGGCGGAGCGCCAGGCGGTCTATGCCTGGCTCTTGTCCACCCACCGCAAGCAGGCGCAGGACAAGCGGATTCTGGGCTTGCTCGAAGGCGAGGGTTTTCTGGAAATCCAGCGGCAATGGGCCCAGATGGGCTATCCCTTCGGCACGCTGGTGCCCTCGTACGCAACCGCGCTGGGCGCCTCGGCCGACCGCCCGGCGGCGCTGGCCGAAATGATGGGCATCCTGGTCAACGATGGGCTGCGCAAGCCCAGCACGCGCATCCAGTCACTGCATTTTGCGGCCGCCACACCGTACGACACCCTGCTGCAGTACCAGCCCACCCGGGCCGAGCGCGTGCTGGCGCCCGAGGTTGCACAGGCCGTGCGCGGCGCCATCCGGCGGGTGGTAGAGGACGGTACCGCCAAGCGGGTGAACCAGGCTTTTGTGCGTGCCGATGGCCACGTTCTGCCGGTCGGCGGCAAGACCGGCACCGGTGACCAGCGCTACGACACCTATGGCCCGGGCGGGCGGCTGATCCAGTCGCGGGTGGTCAACCGTTCGGCGACCTTCGTCTTCCATATCGACGAGCGCTTCTTCGGCACGCTCATCGCCTACGTGCCGGGCGCGCAGGCGGCCGACTACGATTTCACCAGCGCCTTGCCGGTGCAATTGTTGAAGCTGCTGGCGCCGCAGTTGATGCCCATGCTGGCCCGCGCCAATGCGCCCGTAGCCCCGCCACCCTGACCCGCATCGCCGCGAAATGGCACCCTACAATGCCTGCTCGCCTGAAGTTCGGCGCGTCTGCATGGAAAGATTCCTATGATTTTTGTGACCGGTGGCGCTGGCTACATTGGCTCCCACACCTGTGTTGAACTGCTCAACGCGGGCCTGGACGTCACGGTGTTCGACAACTTTTGCAACAGCCAGCCCGAGTCGCTGGCGCGGGTGGAGCGCATCACGGGCAAGAAGCCCCGGCTGATCGAGGGCGACATCCGCGATGTGGCGGCGCTGACGGTGGCGCTGCAGTCCAGCGGGGCCACGGCCGTCATCCACTGCGCGGGCCTGAAAGCCGTGGGCGAGTCGGTGGCGCAGCCGCTGCGCTATTACGACAACAACGTGGTGGGCACGCTGCGCCTGCTGGAGGCCATGGGCGCGTGCGGCGTGAAGACGCTGGTGTTCAGCTCGTCGGCCACGGTGTACGGCGACCCGCAGCGCCTGCCGCTCACCGAAGACCACCCGCTCTCCGCCACCAACCCCTATGGGCGCAGCAAGCTGATGGTGGAAGACCTGCTGCGCGACCTGCACCGCAGCGATGCGTCGTGGCGCATCGGCATCCTGCGCTACTTCAACCCGGTGGGTGCGCACGAAAGTGGCCTGATTGGCGAAGACCCGCGCGGCACGCCCAACAACCTGCTGCCGTTTGTGGCCCAGGTGGCCGTGGGGCAGCGGGCCTTTTTGAATGTGTGGGGCGACGACTACGCCACCGCCGACGGCACCGGCGTGCGCGACTACATCCACGTGGTCGACCTGGCCGTGGGCCACCTCAAGGCGCTGGAACGGCTGCAGGCCGTGCCCGACTTTTTGACGGTCAACCTGGGCACCGGCATCGGCTACAGCGTGCTGGACATGGTGCGCGCCTTTGAAAAAGCCAGCGGCAAACCCGTGCCCTACCAGGTCGCGCCTCGGCGCCCCGGCGACATTGCCGCCTGCTACGCCGAGCCCACTGCCGCCCTGGAGCTGCTGGGCTGGCGCGCCGAGCGCGGGCTGGATGCCATGTGCGCCGATGCCTGGCGCTGGCAGAGCACCAACCCCACCGGGTTCAGCGCGGCGGGCTGATCTGCCTGTGCGATTTTGGAATATCTAAACAGTATTTCGTCGCAGGTGTTTTTGGCTGTTAGTGCTTATGAAATGAGCGTGAGAAGCTCCTGATACCGTAGCGTGGGTCGTGAGATGGTATGCGGTTTATGCACAGCATCTACACCACCCGCCCCACCTCTGGCCAGCGCCGGTGCAGCCAGGTCCAGGACAGCAGACCAATGCTGAGCAAGGCCGCAGAGGCCAGCGCCAACGCAACCGCCGAATGCATCACCAGCGGGGCCAGCACCCCGGCCACCAGCCCGTTGGCAGTCGAGCCCAGGCAGGCCTGCAGGCTGGAGGCCATGCCGCGCCGCTCGGGCACCAGGTCCAGCACCAGCAAGGTCACGGCGGGCACCATCATGGCCCAGCCAAAGGCGAACAGCGCGACCGGAATCAGCGCCCAGCTGACATGCGCGGTGAACAGCAAATTGGCCAGCACATTCGCCACCGACACCAGCACCATGATCACAAAGCCGTGGCGGATCTGCGTCTTGGCCGGTACCTTGCCCGCCATGCGGCCACTGCACCAGGCCCCGGCCATGATGCCGCTGATGGTCAGCACAAAAAACCAGAAGAACTGCGTCGGCCCCAGCCCCAGCAGGTGCCCTAAAAACTCGGGGGCCGACAGCACATACAAAAACATCCCGTTGAACGGCACGCCGCTGGCCAGCGCCAGCAGCACAAAGCGCGGGTTCGAGCACAGCTGCCAGTAGCCGCGCAGCAGGTGGGGGGCGTGCAGCGATTGGCGCTGGGTGGGGTGCAGGGTTTCTGGCAGAAACCGGAAGTTGGCCACCCACAGCAGCACACCAATGCCGGTCAAAAACCAGAAAATGCTGTGCCAGCCCAGGTGCACAAACAGCCAGCCGCCGATGATGGGCGCAATCGCCGGGGCCACACCGAAGTAGATGGTGATCTGGCTCATCACCTTTTGCGCGTCCGCCGGGGCAAACATGTCGCGCACCACCGCCCGCGACACCACAATGCCCGCGCCGGTGGACAGGCCCTGCAAGGCGCGAAAAAACACCAGCTGCCCGATGCTTTGCGACAGCGCACAACCCGCGCTGGCCAGGGTAAAAATGGCCAGGCCGGTGAGCACCACCGGGCGGCGGCCAAAGCTGTCCGACAGCGCGCCGTGGAACAGGTTCATGAACGCAAAGCCAAACAGGTAGGCCGACAGCGTTTGCTGCATCTCGGCCGGGGTGGCGTTCGTGGATGCCGCAATCCCCGCAAACGCCGGGATGAAGGTGTCTATGGAAAACGGCCCCAGCATGCCGAGCAGGGCCAACAAGATAGCCAATGCCCAGCGTGGCGCGGGCCACAACTGGGCGGCGTTTGGATTCATTACAGGAAGCGGGGTGGTAAGCCCACCAGTATCCCCGCTAACCGAATTACGTGCTTATTTCAGGCCTGCTGCATTCCGCAGCAGTTGGGCCTTGTGCCTGCGGCGCAACGCCCATAGCCCTGCTGCGCAGCGCTAGCCTTTCAGGCCTGCTGCGTTCCGCAGCAATTGGGCCTTGTCAGTCCGCTCCCAGGTGAATTCAGGCTCTTCCCGCCCAAAGTGCCCGTAAGCCGCGGTCTTTTCGTAGATCGGGCGCAGCAGGTCCAGCATCTGGATGATGCCCTTGGGACGCAGGTCGAAGTGGGCCTTGACCAACTCGGCGATCTGCTCGTCGGGGATCACGCCCGTGCCTTCGGTGTAGATGGTCACGTTCATCGGGTGGGCCACGCCAATCGCGTAGGCCACCTGGATCTGGCATTGGCGCGCCAGACCGGCGGCCACGATGTTCTTGGCCACGTAGCGTGCGGCGTAGGCGGCCGAGCGGTCCACCTTTGTCGGGTCTTTGCCGCTGAATGCGCCGCCGCCGTGCGGGCAGGCACCGCCGTAGGTGTCCACAATGATCTTGCGGCCGGTCAAACCGCAGTCGCCTTGGGGGCCGCCGATGACGAAGCGGCCGGTGGGGTTGATCAGGTACTTGGTGTCTTGCAGCCACTCTTTGGGCAGCACGGGCTTGATGATTTCTTCGATCACCGCCTCGATGAAGGATGCCTTCATCTTAGTGGGCGTTTCCGACTGGTCGGGGTGGTGCTGGGTGGACAGCACCACGGTGTCGATGCTGTGCGGCTTGCCGTCCACGTAGCGCATGGTCACCTGGCTCTTGGCATCGGGGCGCAGGAACGGCAGGCGGCCATCCTTGCGCAACTGGGCCTGGCGCTCCACCAAACGGTGGGCGTAGTAGATGGGCGCGGGCATCAGCTCGGGCGTCTCATTGCAGGCGTAGCCAAACATCAGGCCCTGGTCGCCCGCGCCGGTGTTGAGGTGGTCGTCACTGGCGTGGTCCACGCCCTGGGCGATGTCGTTGCTCTGCTTGTCATAGCAGACCATGACCGCGCAACCCTTGTGGTCGATGCCGTATTCGGTGTTGTCGTAGCCGATGCGCTTGATGGTGTCGCGTGCCACCTGGATGTAGTCCACGTGCGCGTTGGTGGTGATTTCACCGGCCAGCACGACCAGGCCGGTGTTGGTCAGCGTTTCGGCGGCCACGCGGCTTAAGGGGTCTTGCTTGAAGATCGCGTCCAGAATCGCGTCCGAGATCTGGTCGGCCACCTTGTCGGGGTGGCCTTCGGAGACAGATTCGGAGGTGAAGAGAAAGTCGTTCGCCATTTTGTAAACTCCTGTGTTGGTGATGGCGCGTTGCCAGCCTGGGGAGCTTTGGCGAACGCTTTAGCAGATGTGTTTAACGTCGCCCTGCAAGTAGTTCAGTTAACTCAGCGACCTTTGAATTCTACCGTTACCCAATATGTCCTTGTTGTTCCGATGGTCCGCCCACCTGCCACTGGCGGTGCTGCACATGCTGGGTGCGCTGCTGGGCTGGCTGGCGTATCTGGCGTCGCCCACCTACCGCAAACGCTTCAATGAGAACGTAGCCCAGGCCGGCATCGCCCCGCGCCAGGCCCGCCGCGCCATTGCCGAAGCCGGCAAGCTGGCCACCGAGTTGCCCTGGCTGTGGCTGCGCCCCCGCGCCCAGAAGCTGCCCAAGATCCAGTGGCAGGGCGTGGAGCACCTGGAGGCTGCGCTGGCGCTGGGCAAGGGCGTGGTTTTCATGACGCCGCACGTGGGTAGCTTTGAGGTGGTGCCCCAGGCCCACGCCGCCCGCTTTAGCGAAAAGTATGGTGCCATGACCATCCTCTACAAGCCGTCCAAGTTCGCCTGGCTGGATGATTTACTCAAGGCCGCCCGCTCCGCGCCGGGGCTGGAGGCCGCGCCCACCACCACCGGTGGCGTGCGCATGATCCTCAAGTCGCTCAAGCAGGGCCGGGTGGTGGGCATGCTGCCCGACCAGGTGCCGGGTGAGGGGCAGGGCGTGTGGGCCCCGTTTTTTGGCCGCCCGGCCTACACCATGACCCTGGCCTTGCGCCTGGCCCGGCAAAGCGGTGCGCCGATGCTGGTAGCCTTGGGCGACCGTTTGCCCTGGGGGCGCGGCTATGTCATCCATGTGCACCCCCTGCATTTGCCGCTGGACCAGGGCGATGCGGTGGCCGCTGCGGCGCTAAACGCGGCCATGGAAGACCTGATCCGCCAACGCCCCGGCATGTACCTCTGGAGCTACGCGCGCTACAAGCAGCCGCGGCCAGAAGCCCGCCCCTGATTCCCGTTTTTCCCGTTTTAGTTTGGATTTTTGATGCTGTCCCAAGGATTGATTGTGTTCATGCGCCTGCTGGCGCGCCTGCCGCTGGCCTGGGTGCGCGGCGTGGGCTGGGTCCTGGGGATGGTGTTGTACGGCCTGTTGGGTAGCCGGCGGGCCATCGCCAGCACCAATCTCAAGCTATGCTTTCCAGAGCAGTCCGCGCAGGAGCGGCGCGCGCTGGTGCGGCAAATCTTTGTGTATTTCACCCAGGCCTGGCTGGACCGAGGCTGGCTGTGGCACGGCGCGCCCGAGCGCACCCTGCAGCGGCTCAAAATTGTGGGCGACGTGGCGCAACTCAGCGGCGATACCCCCACGGTGCTGTTTGTGCCGCACTTTGTGGGGCTGGACGCGGGGGCTACCGCCTTGTCGCAGCAGATCCCGCGCGACTTCAACACCATCTTCACCCCGCAAAGCAATCAGGTGATGGACGCCTGGATCGCCCAGGGCCGCCGGCGCTTTGGCAATGCCCGCCTGTTCGACCGCCGCCAGGGCGTGAAGGAAATCGTCGCCTCGCTGCGCCAGGGCCAGCCGCTGTACCTGCTGCCCGACATGGACTTTGGCGCCAAAGACGCTTTTTTTGTGCTGTTTTACGGCGTGCCCGCCGCCACCGTGCCGTCGCTGTCGCGCTTCGCCCGCCTGGGCCGCGCCAAGGTGGTGCCGGTGCTGACCCGCATGACCGACTGGGGCTACGAGGTCGAGGTGCTGCCCGCCTGGGAAGACTTTCCCAGCAATGATGCCGAAGCCGACACCGCCTTGATGAACCGCCGCCTGCAAGACTACATCGCCACCATGCCCGCGCAGTACTTCTGGGTCCACAAACGCTTCAAAACCCGGCCACCGGGTGCGCCCGAAGTGTACTGAGGTTTACTATTGTTTTAGGAGCTGCTTGCGCTTACGGAATAAGCGCTAGAGGCCTAAAACACCCTTAATCTTCGTCCAGATTCTCCGGCTCGTCGACCACCGGTGCGGCGGGCTTGGGTGCGGGGGTATCCGTGCCTTCGGGGTGGGCCCACTGCCACAGCAGTTGGCTGGCCTCGTCGATGCCCTGCTTCTTTAAGGCCGAGAACAGTTTGACCTCGCCGCCACCGGCCTGCAGGCGGGCGATCGACAGGGCCTTGGTGGCTTCTTCGCGGTTGAGCTTGTCGGACTTGGTGAGCAAAATCAGAAACTTCAGGCCTTCGGCCACCCGGGGGCGCACGATGTCGAGCAGGATTTCGTCCAGCTCGGTCAGGCCGTGGCGCGGGTCGCACATCATCACGATGCCGACCAGGTTCTCGCGGGTGACCAGGTAGTTGGCCATCACGCGCTGCCAGCGGATCTTGTCGGCCTTGGGCACCGCCGCGTAGCCGTAGCCGGGCAAATCGGCCAGCACTGCGTCGGTCACGCCTTGTTTGCCCAGGCTGAACAGGTTGATGTTTTGCGTGCGGCCCGGTTTTTTGGAGGCGTAGGCCAGCTGCTTTTGCTGCGTCAGGGTGTTGATGCAGGTGGATTTGCCCGCGTTGGAGCGGCCCACGAAGGCGATTTCCGGCACGCTCAGCGGCGGCAGATGGTGCAGTTGCGGCGCGGTGGTCAGGAACTTGGCGGTGTGCATCCAGCCCGCAGCGATGACCGCCGGGCTTTTGGCGGGCGGCAATTTGGGCAAGGGCGCGCCGTCGGCTGCCGGGGGAGAGGTAGGAATCATGGGATCTTCGGAGGACAGGGTGCAGGTTCTGCGCCCGTCGTGTTCAAGGGGTTCTCGCAAAGAGAGCCGGGCCTGCATTGTAGAATCATCGGCTTGTGCGCCCCAGAATCGCCCTGAAAAGACAAATCAATAGGCCCCCCGAATATGAAGCTACTTGTCTCCCTGTTGACCGCCGCCGCGCTGGCGAGCCCTTTTATGTCGGCTTCGGCCAACGAAGAAAAACCTGCAGCGCCTATGGCCGCCAAGCCCGATCTGGTCAAAGGCGAGGCCAGCTTTACCGCGGTGTGCGCCGCCTGCCACGGTGCCGACGGCAATTCGGGCATTGCCGCCAACCCCAAGTTGTCGCAGCAGCATCCGCAGTACCTGGTGAAGCAATTGCAGGAATTCAAATCCGGCAAGCGCAACAACGCCATCATGAAGGGCTTTGCCACCGCCCTGAGCGACGACGATATGCGCAACATCGCCTACTGGGTCACGTCCAAGCCGGTCAAGCCCGGCTTTGCCAAAGACAAAGAGCTGGTGGCGCTGGGTGAACGTATTTACCGCGGCGGCATTGCCGACCGCCAGATCGCCGCTTGCGCTGGTTGCCATAGCCCCAACGGTGCGGGCATTCCGGCCCAGTACCCGCGCCTGGGTGGCCAGCATGCCGATTACGTGGCCACGCAACTGACCACCTTCCGCGATGGTGGCCGCAAGAACAGCGCCCAAATGACCATGGTGGCCGCCAAACTGAACGACCGCGAAATCAAGGCGGTAGCCGATTACGTCGCTGGCCTGCATTGAAATGGCACAAGGGCCGGGTTCTTTAGGGAACCAATGGCCCCGTTGAACACCCTTAAAAGGGCGGGCCCATCAATGATGGCCCGCCCTTTTTTATTTTTGCCTTGAGCTTTTTTCCCCATGTCTGTTAGCACCCACGGCGTTCGCGTCAAAACCCGCTCCCATGCCCTGCGCGCTGCGGTGGAGCTGTTTTCGTCGATGCGGTTCTCGATTTCGCTGCTGACGGTGATCTGCATCGCCTCGGTCATCGGCACGGTGCTCAAGCAGCAGGAGCCGCTGGTCAATTACGTCAACCAGTTCGGGCCGTTCTGGGCCCAGGTGTTTGCCGCAGCCAGCCTGACCACGGTGTACAGCGCCTGGTGGTTCATGCTGATTCTGGCCTTTTTGGTGCTCAGCACCTCGCTGTGCATTGCGCGCAGCACGCCCAAGATTTGGGCCGACTTCAAGATCTATAAAGAGAACATCCGCGCCCAAAGCCTCAAAGCCTTTGCCCACCATGCCCAGGCCACCCTGGCCGAAGCGCCCGAGGTGGCGGCCCGGCGCATCGGCCAGACCCTGGCCAGCGGTGGCTGGAAGGTCAAGCTGCAGCAGCGGGACAATGGCTGGATGGTGGCCGCCAAGGCCGGTGCCGCCAACAAGCTGGGCTATATCGCCGCCCACAGCGCCATCGTGCTGATCTGCCTGGGCGGCCTGTTCGACGGTGACCTGGTGGTCAAGGCGCAGATGCTGCTCAACGGCAAGTCGGTCTTCAAGGGCGGCGGCTTGATTGCCGACGTGCCGGCCGATTACCGCCTAGGCCCCAACAACCCCACCTTTCGCGGCAACATTCTGGTGGCCGAGGGCTCGCGCAGCAGCACCGCCATCCTGAACCAGTCCGAGGGCGTGGTGCTGCAAGACCTGCCGTTTGCCATCGAATTGAAGAAGTTTGTGGTCGAGTACTACTCCACCGGCATGCCCAAGCTGTTTGCCAGCGACATCGTCATCCACGACAAGGAAACCGGCGCCGCCATTCCAGCCCGCGTGGAGGTCAACCACCCGGCCAACTACAAGGGCGTAGAGATCTACCAGTCCAGCTTTGACGACGGTGGCTCCAAGGTGTCGCTGCGGGCCGTGCCCATGGGGGCGGCCACCAAGCCTTTCGAGATCGAGGGCACCATTGGCGGCACCTCGCAGTTGACCCAGGGGGCTGGTGGCGAAAAGCTCACGCTGGAGTACACCGCCCTGCGCATCATCAACGTGGAAAACTTTGGGGCCAATGCAGCCGCTTCGGGTGCGGACGTGCGCAAGGTGGACCTGCGCCATTCCATCGACTCGCGCCTGGGCGCGGCCAACAAGACCCAGACCCAGAAGGTGCTGCGCAATGTCGGCCCCAGCATCACCTACAAGTTGCGCGACGCCGCGGGCCAGGCCCGCGAGTTCCACAACTACATGCTGCCGGTGGATACCGGCGACGGCGTACCGGTGTACCTGCTGGGCATGCGCGAGAACCCGGCCGATACCTTCCGCTACCTGCGCATCCCGGTGGATGCCGAGGGCAGCATCGACAGCTTCACCCGCCTGCGCAGCGCGCTGCTGGACCCGGCGCTGCGCGCCCAGGCGGTGCAGCGCTATGCCGCCAAGGCGGTAGACCCGTCGCGGCCCGAGCTGGCGCAGCAACTCAACCTGTCCGCCAACCGTGCCCTGGCCCTGTTTGCCGGAGCAGAACCTGGCGGCAAAAGCGCCAAAGGTGGGCTGCAGGCGATTGCCGACTTCATCGAAGCCAATGTGCCCGAGGCCGAGCGGGAAAAAGCCGGTTCGGTGCTGGTGCGCATCTTGAACGGCGTGCTGTTCGAGCTGCTGCAAACCGCCCAGACCCAGGCCGGGCTGCCGCCCCTGGAACCCTCGGAAAAGACCCAGGGCTACATGACCCAGGCCGTACTGGCGCTGAGCGACGTGCAGTTCTACCCCGCGCCCATGGCCTTCGAGCTGACCAACTTCACCCAGGTGCAGGCCAGCGTATTCCAGGTGGCCCGCGCACCCGGCAAGAAGGTGGTGTATCTTGGCTGTGCGTTCCTGATCCTGGGCGTGTTTGCCATGCTGTACGTGCGCGAACGCCGCGTCTGGGTCTGGCTCAGCCAGGTAGACGGCGAAGGGCAGGGGCGCACGGAGGCCAGCATGGCCCTGTCCACCAACCGCAAGACGCTGGACGGCGACCACGAATTTGACCACCTCAAAAGCAAACTGATTGGGGCGAAAGACTGATATGACGACGACCACCACCTCTTCCCCGGCCACCATCCAGCTCAACGAAGCCTATTGGGGCCGCCGCAGCCTTTTCGACTGGCTGTTTGCCGCCCTGGTCGTGGCCGGTGGCCTGTTTGCGTTCAGCCGCTACATGGATTTCATGGACGTGTACGAAAAGGGCATCTTGCTGGCGGCCATGCCCGCCGCCATCTGGATCGGCTGGTTCTGGCGGCCTTTGCGGGTGCTGATGCTGGGGGTGGCCGCGCTGTCGCTGCTGGCGATCTGGTCCTACCAGGTGGACGGGCAGGGCAGCCTGCCGCGCTCGGAAACCGTGTTCTGGCTGAAGTACTTTTTGTCCAGCCAGTCGGCCATTCTGTGGATGAGCGTGCTGTTCTTCATGGCCACCATTTTTTACTGGCTGGGCGTGGCCACCTCGGGCAGCAACAGCGCCAGCATGGAATCCATCGGCAGCCGCATCACCTGGGCCGCGGTGACCATGGCCCTGGTGGGCACCATGGTGCGCTGGTACGAGAGCTACCTGATCGGCGCCGACGTGGGCCACATCCCGGTGAGCAACCTGTACGAGGTGTTTGTGCTGTTTTGCTGGCTCACCGCCACCTTCTACCTGTACTTTGAAGCCCAGTACAACACCCGCGCCATGGGCGCGATGGTGATGCTGGTGGTCAGCGCTGCGGTGGGCTTTTTGCTTTGGTACACCGTGGTGCGCGAGGCCCATGAGATCCAACCCCTGGTGCCCGCGCTGAAAAGCTGGTGGATGAAACTGCACGTGCCCGCCAACTTCATTGGCTATGGCACCTTCTCGCTGGCCGCGATGCTGGCCTTTGCCTACCTCATCAAGCAGCAGGCCGCCGAGACCCGCTGGCACAAGCTCACGCCGCTGTGGCTGCTGGGCGTGGTGCTGTGCTTTATTCCGCTGGTGTTCCGCAAAACCACCGCGGACGCGGGCGGCAGCTACTGGGCCGGGTACCTGCTGGTGTCGGCCCTGATCATGGGCACCATTTTGTGGGGCCGCCAGCGCATTGCCTCGCGCCTGCCGAGCCTGGAGGTGCTGGACGATGTGATGTACAAGTCCATCGCCGTGGGCTTTGCCTTCTTTACCATCGCCACCGTGCTGGGCGCCCTGTGGGCGGCCGAGGCCTGGGGCGGCTACTGGAGCTGGGACCCCAAGGAAACCTGGGCGCTGATCGTCTGGCTCAACTACGCCGCCTGGCTGCACATGCGCCTGATGAAGGGCCTGCGCGGCACCGTGGCGGCCTGGTGGGCGCTGGCGGGTCTGGGCGTGACCAGTTTTGCGTTCTTGGGCGTGAATATGTTTTTGAGCGGCCTCCACAGCTACGGAACCTTGTAAGACTTTTGCGTCTCGCACGACTGACTCTTACGCCATCCCGCGCTACGTTAAGGATTTCACCATGCTGATCAAGACCCACTCCGACGGTTTTCTCCACCCCTCGTCCAGCGAGATCACGCCGCAGCGCGTCTACGCCGGGCGGCGTGACATGGTCAAGCTGATGGCCAGCGGCGTCGCCGGGGCGGCGCTGGCCACCTGGGCGGGCCGTGAAGCCCTGGCGCAAGGTTCTGGCAAGCTGGCCCCATTGGTAGGTGCCAAGTCGGCAGTGGCCGGGGCTGCGGTGATGGAGAAAATCACGTCCTACAAAGACGCATCCACCTACAACAATTTCTACGAGTTCGGCACCGACAAGGCCGATCCGGCGCAAAACGCCCACACCCTGAAAACCACGCCCTGGACGGTGGAAATCGAAGGCCTGGTTAAAAAGCCGGCCAAATACACGCTGGAAGATCTGCTCAAGCTCGCCCCCATGGAAGAGCGCATCTACCGCCTGCGCTGTGTGGAGGGCTGGTCCATGGTGATTCCGTGGGTGGGCTACTCGCTCAGCGCCCTGATCAAGGCGGTGGAGCCCACCAGTGGCGCCAAGTTTGTCGAATTCGTCACCCTGGCCGACCCCAAGACCATGCCGTTTGTGGGCTCCCGCGTGCTGTCATGGCCCTACGTGGAAGGCCTGCGCATGGACGAAGCCATGCATCCGCTGGCGCTGCTAACCTTTGGCATGTATGGCGAGGTGCTGCCCAACCAGAACGGCGCGCCCGTGCGCATGGTGCTGCCCTGGAAGTACGGCTTCAAGAGCGGCAAGAGCATTGTCAAGATCCGTTTCACCGACAAGCAGCCCGCCACCGCCTGGAACAAGGCCGCCGCCAACGAGTACGGCTTTTATTCCAACGTCAACCCCAATGTGGACCACCCACGCTGGAGCCAGGCCACCGAGCGCCGCATCGGCGAAGACGGCCTGTTTGCCAAGAAGCGCAAAACCCTGATGTTCAACGGCTACGAGGCCCAGGTGGGCCAGCTCTACGCCGGGCTGGACCTGACCAAGAACTTCTGAGACGGCCATGAAAAAGCTGCTTCTCCACCCCGCTGCCAAGCCGGGTGTGTTCGTGCTGTGCCTGCTGCCTTTTCTGTGGCTGGCATGGAACACTTTCCAGGCCCAGTTGGGGAATGCCAACACACTGGGGGCCAACCCTGCCGAGCACCTGATCCGCGCCACTGGCGACTGGACACTGCGCTTCATCTGCATTGTGCTGGCCGTCACGCCCCTGCGCACCCTCACCAACACGCCCGCACTGGCGCGGTTTCGGCGCATGCTGGGGCTGTACGTGTACTTCTACGTGGTGCTGCACCTGCTGAGCTACAGCTGGTTCGACATGGGCTTCGACGTGCCGGACATTGCCAAGGACATCGCCAAGCGGCCTTTCATCCTGGTGGGTTTCCTGGCCTTTGTGCTGCTCACGCCGCTGGCTGCTACCTCGTTCAACCGCGCCATCAAGGCCCTGGGCGCCAAGCGCTGGCAAACCCTGCACAAGCTGGTCTACGGCATTGCCGGGCTGGGGCTGTTGCACTTTTTCTGGATGCGGGCAGGCAAGAACAACTTTGCCGAAGTGGCGGTGTACGCCGCCATCATCGCCGTGCTGCTGGGTTGGCGTGTCGCCCAGTATCTTAAGAAAAAAGGGCTCCAGCGCTTGCCAGATAAGCGTGTGGTGCTATAAAAATCAGAATTCGGTGTGGATGGCGCCGGTGACGCGGCCGTCGTCTTCCACCACCGCCATCCAGCGCCATTTGTCAAACGTGGTGCAGGGGTGGGAAATGCCCAGCACCACCCGGTCGCCTACCTGGGGCACCACCCCGGCGGGATCAAAGCGCAGGTAGGCGTGCTGGTCGTTCAGTGCGCTGACGTGCCAGTCGGGCGGCGTTGCTATATTTTTGGTAGCTGCTCGTGCCCCATACATAAGCGGTAGCGGCATTTCCAGGTCATAAGAAATATCGCGGCGGCCACAGGTGAGCAGGGCCAGGCCGGGCTCGGGTACCGACTGCACCAGCGTCCACACCGACAGGGCGGCGCGCAGGGAGCTGTCCAGCCCTTCGCGCTGCTCCAACATTTTCAAGTACCGGGCGTAGTTGCCGTGGTCGTGGGTGATGTAGCAGCCCGAGCGCAGCACGCCGGTGAACGGGCGCGACAAGCCCTGGGTGCGCAGCAGCGGCAGCACCAGGTCAAACACCGCCGAGCCCCCGGCGGACACCAGCAGCTCCTCGCCTTGCCACAGGGCTTCGGCATCCACCGCCCGCACCACCTCGGTGACGCGGCGCAGCAGGTTGGTGACCTCGCGGGCATCGTGGGCGCTGTCGCAGCGGGCCACGCCGCCCTCGTAGCACTCGATGCCGCCCAGGCGCACCGCCGGGGAGGCGGCCAACGCCCGGGCCAGCGCCAGGGCCTGCTCGGCAGTGCGGCAGCCGGTACGCTGGCCGGGAATGCCCATTTCCAGCAGCACATCGAAGGGTTCCGCGGCTTGGCGTTTCTGCGCCCAGTCTTCAATCAGCCCCAGTTGCGCCAGCGAATCCACCAGAAACCAGACCTTGAGGCCGGGCTCCGCGGCCAGCAGCGCCGCCAGCGCATCAAAGTCGGCATCGCACACCACCTGGTTGCAAATGACGATGCGGCGCGCCCCGGCGGCCACGCCCACCCGGGCCTGGTACACCGTGGCAAAGCTCAGGCCCCAGGCCCCGGCGGCCAGTTGCTGGGCAAACAGCTCGGGCGACATGGTGGTTTTGCCGTGCGGGGCCAGCACCACGCCCTTGCGCTCGGCATAGGCCTGCATCCAGGCAATGTTGTGCGCCAGTGCGGACCGGTTCAGTACAGCCAGCGGAAACGCCAGGTCGTTGGCCAGCAGGTTCCAGCCCCGACCCGCCAGGTCGCGGGCATCCACCGGCGCGGTGGCCGGGAAGCTCTTCAAGTGCGTGTCAAGGGTGAGAGGCATGAAATACCGGTCTTGTGCTGATGGGATGGCTGTTTTATGCTATCAAAACAATAGTCTAGGCGACCAGCTTTTCAAACCGGATCTGGTCGGCAATCGATTCGCGGGTGCGGATGAGGTGGGCCTTGTCGCCATCCACCAGCACTTCGGCAGCGCGGCCACGGCTGTTGTAGTTGCTGGCCATGCTCATGCAGTAAGCGCCTGCCGACAGGACCGCCAGCAGGTCGCCGGGCTGCACCGCCAGGTCGCGGTCACGGCCAATCCAGTCGCCGCTTTCGCACACCGGGCCGACCACATCGACCAGCGTGGTGGCATCCGCACGCGGGGCCAGCGGAGCGATGTGGTGGAAGGCCTGGTACATCGCGGGGCGGGGCAGGTCGTTCATGGCCGCGTCGATGATGGCGAAGTTCTTTTGTTCACCGGGCTTGAGGTAGAGCACCTCGGTGACGCACACGCCTGCATTGCCCACCAGCGAACGGCCGGGCTCGACCATCAGCTGGCGCTGGCCGTAGCCGCGCGCGTCCAGCTTGGCCAGCAGCTTGTGCCACAGCGCGTCGGCTGCGGGCGGTGTGTCGTCCTGGTAGTTGATACCCAGGCCGCCGCCAAAGTCGATGTGGTGCAGGGTGATGCCGGCGGCTTCAATCGCGTCCACCAGGTCCAGCACACGGTCCATCGCGTCCAGGTACGGGGTTTCCTCGGTGATCTGCGAGCCGATGTGGCAGTCGATGCCGACCACGCGCAGGCCCGGCAGGCTGGCGGCGCGCTGGTAGGTGGCCAGTGTTTCTTCGTGGGCAATGCCAAACTTGTTGCCCTTGAGCCCGGTGGAGATGTAGGGGTGGGTCTTGGGGTCGACGTTGGGGTTCACGCGGATGCTGACGGGCGCGCGCAGGCCCATGGACAGGGCGACTTCGTTCAATACCTCCAGTTCGGCGGTGCTCTCCACGTTGAAGCAGCCGATGGCTACGCCCAGCGCATGGCGCATTTCGGCCCGGGTCTTGCCCACGCCGGAGAAGATCACCTTGGAGGCCACCGCACCAGCCGCCAGCACCCGCGCCAGTTCGCCGCTGGAGACGATGTCAAAGCCGCAGCCAGCCTGGGCAAACACCTGCAGCACGCCCAGCGACGAGTTGGCCTTCATGGCATAGCAGATCTGCGCCTTGCGGCCCGCGAATCCCCGCTGGTAGGCCGCCAGGGCTTCCAGCATGGAGGCTTTGGAGTAGACGAACAGAGGCGTGCCGTGGGTCTGGGCCAGCGCGGCCAGCGGCTGGCCTTCGATGCACAAGGCATTGTTGTGGTAGGCGATGTGGGGGTGGCCGGGCAGAGGGGATGTCATGGGTGTGGGGGCAAAAAAAGTTTGCGCAATGGTAGTGCGGTGGGCCGCGCCCATCCATAGCAAATGCACGGTGCTTGCTGCGGATGGCCGGGGTTTTGCAGGGATGGGCCTGCCAACGCCTGCAATTTAAATAATCAAGGTGCCGAGGCCGGGCTGGCGGGTTTCAGGACTTCCGGCGTGAGGGTTTCGGGCAGCGTGGCGCGCCGCGCCGCAGCCGGTTCGGTGGGGTGGTAGAGCACGCCTTTTTGCCCGCAGCCCCCCAAAAAGGCAAGGCTTGCGACCATGGTGGCGGCAAGGGCGGGGCGGCTGACTAGAATTTGGCTTAACTTCAACATGGCGAAATTGTATGACCGACCCCGAATTCATGGACCGCGCAGAAATTTTGCTCAAAGCCGTGGAGGCTTGCTGCGACCGTATCAACGACCGCACCGATGCCGATATCGACAACCAGCGCACCGGTGGCATGGTCACCCTGACCTTCCCGAACCGCAGCCAGATCATCATCAACCTGCAAAAACCGCTGCAAGAGGTCTGGCTGGCTGCCAAGTCGGGCGGCTACCACTACCGGTTTGATGGCGCTCAGTGGATGGACACCAAGGGCCAGGGCGAGTTTTTTGCCAGTTTGACTCGCGATGCCAGCGCCCAGTCGGGGTTGCCGCTGGAATTCAAGGCCTGACTAGTTTTTAAATAGATCGATGATGCGGTTGCGTTCCTCATTGGCGGGGGGCGCGGGTGTGGCGACGCCGTTGCCGCCATTGCCCGGGGCGGCCTGCGCATCGTCTACCCCCAGGCTGGTCACGCCGGTGCTGCGGCCGTACTCGGAGTAGAACCAGTCGCCCCCGGCGTTGGTGACGCCTTCGGGCGGCACGGGCACCACCACCGGCACGCCGTTCAGGGCGGTTTCCATGAAGTTGATCCACACCGGCAGGGCCAGGCCACCGCCGGTTTCGCGTGCGCCCAGGTTGCGCGGCGTGTCATAGCCGATCCAGGTGATGGCGGTCAGCGTGGGTTGGTAGCCCGCAAACCAGGCATCGATGGAGTCGTTGGTAGTACCGGTTTTGCCATACACGTCGGGGCGTTTGAGGATGCGCTGGGCGGCCGCCGCCGTGCCGCGCAGGGTCACTTCACCCAGCAGGTTGGTCATCATGAAGGCGTTGCGCGGGCTGATGGTGCGCACCGATTCGTCGAGCACGGGGGCTTTGGTCTCCACCAGCACTTTGCCCCGTTGGTCGGTGACCTTGGCCACCAGCCAGGGGTTGACGCGGTAGCCGCCGTTGGCAAACACCGCATAGGCCGAAGCCATTTGCATGGGGGTGACCGATCCGGCACCAAGCGCCATGGTCAGGTAGGCGGGGTGTTTTTCCGGGTCAAAGCCGAAGTGGGTGATCCATTCCTGCTCTTTCTTGGGGCCGATGGCCTGCAGCAAGCGGATGGACACCATATTCTTGGATTTGGCCAGCGCGGTGCGCAGCGTCATCAGGCCTTCAAATTTACCGTCGTAGTTTTTCGGTTCCCAAGGCTGGCCACCGGTCACGCCGGCATCGAAGAACAGCGGGGCGTCGTTGACGACGGTGGCGGGGGTAAAGCCATTTTCCAGCGCGGCTGAATAAATAAAGGGTTTGAAGCTGGAGCCCGGCTGCCGCCAGGCCTGGGTGACGTGGTTGAACTTGTTCTTCTGGAAGTCGAAGCCGCCCACCAGGGCCTTGATGGAGCCGTCGCGCGGGTCGAGCGCCACAAACGCACCTTCCACCTCGGGCAGTTGGGTGATTTCCCAGGTGCCTTTGGTGGTCTTCATCACCCGGATGATGGCGCCGCGCCGGATCTTGATATTGGGCGGGGCCTTGTCGGCCAGGCCCGACTGCGCGGGCTTCAGGCCATCGCCGGTGATGTCCACGGTGTCGCCGTTCTGGCGCACGGCGCTGATCTTTTTGGGGTTGGCGTCCAGCACCATGGCCGACATCACGTCGCCATTGTCGGGGTGGTCTACCAGGGCTTCGTCGATCGCGTCGTCCAGATCCGCCGGGTCGGTGGGCAGAGTGACGAACTTTTCCGGGCCGCGGTAGATCTGGCGGCGCTCAAAGTCCATCAGCCCGCGGCGCAGGGCCTTGTAGGCGGCATCCTGGTCGCTGGCCTTAAGCGTGGTGTAGACGTTCAGGCCGCGGGTGTAGGTTTCTTCGCCGTACTGGGCAAACATCAGTTGGCGCACGGTTTCGGTGACGTATTCGGCATGGATGCGGTCGCTGCCATTGCCGGAGCGCACGTGCAGTTCTTCCTTGCGGGCGGCGTTGGCCTGGTCTTCGGTGATGAAGCCGTTTTCTTCCATGCGGGTGATGATGTGCTGCTGCCGGATCTTGGCCCGGGTGGGGTTGGCGATCGGGTTGTAGGCCGAGGGGGCTTTGGGCAGGCCTGCGAGCATGGCGGCTTCGGCGATGCTGAGGTTCTTCAGTGGTTTGCCGAAGTAGGCTTCTGCCGCCGAGGCAAAGCCGTAGGCGTGGTTGCCCAGGAAAATCTGGTTCATATAGATTTCCAGAATCTGGTCCTTGGTCAGCGCGTGTTCGAGCTTGAAGGTCAGCAATATCTCGTAGATCTTGCGGGTGTAGCTCTTTTCGGCCGACAAATACACATTGCGCGCCACTTGCATGGTGATGGTGGACGCACCCTGGCTTTTCATGCGGCCCATATTGGCTACGGCGGCCCGCACCATGCCCTTGTAGTCCACACCGCCATGCTGGTAGAAGCGCGCGTCTTCAATGGCCAGCACGGCATCCTTCATGACCTGGGGAATGTCTTTGATGGGGGTCAGGCTGCGGCGTTCTTCACCAAACTCGGCCAGCAACATGCCTTCGGCCGAGAACACCCGCAGCGGCAGCTTCGGCCGGTAGTCCGAGAGCTCGGAAATATCGGGCAAATTGGGGTATGCCACTGCCAGTGCAACACCGATCACCATGGCCAGCGCCACCACGCCTGCCAGCGCCAAGCCCAGTCCCCATCCCAGCAGACGCAGTGACCAGGCCAGAATCCGCGAGCCTGGAGCCGCTGGGGAGGTATTGGACGGAGGTTTTGAAGGCATAGGTCACAGCGAACAGAAAAAGAAAAAAGGGAGGGCGGTATCCGCAAATCGCCCCCATTTTGCCCTTACGCTCAGGGCTCTTCGTCAAGCGGGCGCGTGTACTTTTGGCAACGCTCTGTAGATTTACGTTTGGAAATATGCTTTGCTGGGGGTTAGTCTTGCTGATAGCATCCCCTTCAAATGTTAATTTTTGTAGCATTCTGCTCAGTACCGGGAGAAAGATTTGATCTCATTGGGATCGTTGTTCAGTCGCAAACCCCAGCCTTTGCTGGGTCTTGACATCAGTTCGTCCAGTCTCAAGCTGGTCGAACTGGACCATGATGCGGTCGGAAACCTGGTGCTTAAGCGTTGTGCAATTGAGCCTTTGGAACGTGGCTGGATCACCGACGGCAATATCGAAAAATTCGACGAAGTCGCTGAGGCCATGCGCCGGCTGGTCAAGAAAAGCGGTACCCGTACCAAAAATGTGGCCATGGCCCTGCCTCCGTCTGCGGTGATTACCAAGCGCATTGTTTTGCCGGGTGGACTGTCGGACATGGAACTGGAAGTCCAGGTCGAGTCGGAAGCCAACCAATACATCCCTTTTTCGCTCGACGAAGTGAGCCTCGATTTTTGTGTGGTGGGCCCCAGCGCCAGCTCGGCCGGCGATGTTGATGTGCTGATCGCTGCTTCCCGCAAGGAAAAAGTGCAAGACCGCCAGGGCCTGGCCGAAGCCGCCGGTCTGAACCCCGTGATTCTGGACATCGAATCCTATTCGGCGCGGTTGGCCACCTCGCGCCTGATTGAGCGCATGGCCAACCGGGGCGCGGATGCCTTGGTGGCGCTGTTTGAAGTGGGGGCGCTGGCCACCAGCATGCAGGTGATCTGCAACGACGAAGTACTTTATGAGCGCGACCAGGCCTTTGGCGGTGCCCAACTGACCCAGCTGATCGTGCGGCAATACGGCTTTTCGCAAGAAGAAGCCGAGAGCAAAAAACGCAGTGGCGATCTGCCTGAAGACTATGGCACTGTGGTGCTGCAGCCGTTTGTCGAAAGTTTGGCCCAGGAAATTGGCCGCGCCTTGCAGTTCTTCTTCACCAGCACGCCACATAACAAAGTGGACCATGTGCTGCTGGCCGGGGGCTCGGCTGCCTTACCTGGTTTGACGGAAGCAGTGACCCAGCATGCATCGTTTGCCTGTAGCTTGGTCAACCCTTTTGAAGGCATGGAAATGGGTAACGATGTCCGCCTGAAAAAGGTGCTGCGTGAAGCGCCTTCGTACCTCACCTCGTGTGGGTTGGCCATGCGGAGGTTTCTGCAGTGATCCTGATCAATCTATTGCCGCACCGGGAGGCGGCGCGGGCACGCAGGCGTGAAACCTTCCAGGTGATGCTGGCGATTTCCGTTTTGCTGGGGGCCTTGCTCATCGGGGCCGGGTTTCTGTGGTTCGAGGCCCAGATCTCGGGCCAGCAGGAGCGCAACGGAATTCTGACCCAGGCAGTTTCGGTTCTGGACGGTCAAATCAAGGAAATAGCCAATATCGAAGCGGAAATCAAGGCCCTGACTGAACGCCAAAAAGCCGTAGAAGACCTGCAAGCCGACCGCAATCTGCCGGTTCATTTGCTCAATGAACTGGTGAAACAGCTGCCAGATGGAACTTACATCACCAGCCTAAAGCAGGAAAATCAAAGCGTCACCATCCAGGGCGTGGCCCAGTCGAACGAGCGTGTATCCGAGCTGTTGCGCAATTTGGCCAATAACACGCCTTGGCTGTCCAAACCTGATTTGGTGGAGATTGTGGCCAGCAACGTGAGCTTGACTGCGCGAGACCAGCGGCGAGTGGCCAAATTCAATTTGCGGGTGCGTCTGATGCGTTCCAGTGAAGTGCAAAAAACCATTGAATCGGCGGCATCTGCTGCGGTCGTCAGCCCCTAGCAAAAGTGTCATGGCTACAAAAAAAACCTCATTGAATGTCGACTTCAAGGCCATGCAGGAGTCGCTGCAAAAGCAGTTCCGCGACCTGAATCCCAACGATCCCTCGGTGTGGCCCACAGTGCCGCGCTACCTGTTGTTCTTTGTGGTGGTTTTGGCGGTGGTCGCCGGTCTTTGGTACACCTGGCTCAGCAGCTACGAAGAAGAATTGGTCGTCGAGCAAACCAAGGAAACCCAACTTCGCGAGACCTACACGGCCCGGTTGGGCAAGGCCGTCAATCTGGAGGCGCTTAAAAAGCAGCGCGAACAAGTCCAGCAGTACGTGACCCAACTGGAAAAGCAGCTGCCCAGCAAAGCCGAGATGGCTGCCTTGCTGTCGGATGTCAACCAGGCCGGTTTGGGCCGCAGTCTGCAGTTTGAATTGTTCCGCCCGGGCCAGGTGGTGGTTAAAGACTATTACGCCGAGCTGCCCATTTCCGTCAGGGTCACCGGCAAGTACCACGACATGGGGGCTTTTGCCTCCGATGTGGCCAATTTGTCCCGTATCGTGACGCTCAATAATTTGTCTATCAGCCCATTGAACGCCAGCCAGGACGGCATGCTGTCCATGGAAGTCACCGCCAGAACCTTCCGCTACCTCGATACCGAAGAGATTGCTGCGCAGAAGCCGGGAGCCAAAAAATGAGATGGGTTCCATGTGTGGTTTTGGGTAGTCTGGCTGCAGCCCTGCTGGCGGGGTGCAGCATCTCTGGAGAAGACGAATTACGCCAGTGGATGAGTGACCAGCGCAACCAAGTGCACCCCCGTGTCATCCCCCTGGTGGAGCCCAAGAAATTTATTCCGCAAGCCTATACCCAGGAAGGCTCGGTGGACCCGTTCAGTCTGCAAAAGCTGACGCAGGCACTCAAGCGTGATGCCACCCAAAGTGTTGCCAACACCGCCTTGATTGCGCCTGAATTGGCGCGTCGCAAAGAGGCGCTGGAAGCCTACCCAGTGGACTCCATGGTGATGGTGGGCAGCTTGAGAAAAGCCGGTCAGCCCGTGGCTTTGCTCAAAATCGACAACTTGCTCTACCAGGTGCGTGTGGGCAACTATCTGGGCCTGAATTACGGCCGGGTCATGAAGATTGACGAATCAGAACTTACGTTACGGGAAATTGTGCAGGACTCGACCGGAGACTGGATCGAGCGGCCCGCTAGTTTGGTGCTACAAGAGGGAGCGAAATGAATAAGCAGAATCGAATGGGGTGGCACATGCTAGACCGATTGGCAGCAGCGCTGGTATTTGCGCTTACCTCGGTGGCCGCGCACGCGCAAGCCACCATTGAGTCCGTGACCGGCTCCATCCAGGGGGGCACCGAGGTTATCCGCATCGACCTCAGTGAGCCTTTGGTGGCCCTGCCGTCGGGGGTGTCCATCCAGTCTCCCGCCCGCATTGCGCTGGATTTTCCGGGTGTTTCCAACGGCATTGGACGCTCGTCGATCGATGTGAACCAGGGCAATCTGCGTTCCGTCAATGTGGTGCAGGTCGGGGACCGCTCGCGCATTGTGCTCAACCTGAAACAGGCCACCTCGTACAAGGCCGAACTCAAAGGCAAGTCGATTCTGGTGGTGCTGGATGCCGTGGCCGCTCCCGCGCCCATGGCCAGTGCAACCCCTACTTTTGCCGACACGGGTAGCCGTGACAAGGCACCTCTGCGAGACATTGACTTCCGCCGCGGCGACGACAACGCAGGGCGCATCATCGTGGCCTTGCGCAACACCCAGGTGGGTGTCGATGTGCGCCAGCAAGGGCAAAACCTGGTGGTCGAATTCCTGAACTCCAGCCTGCCCGAAGGCCTGCGCCGCCGCCTCGACGTGGCCGATTTCGGCACCCCCGTGCAAAACATCACCACCACCCAGGTGGGCGACCGCGTGCGCATGCTCATCGAGCCCAAAGGCGCTTGGGACCACAGCGCCTACCAAAGCGATGGCCAGTTTGTGGTCGAAATCCGGCAACAAAAGACCGACCCGACCAAGCTGGTCCAGGGCACGGGCTACGCCGGTGAAAAACTGTCGCTGAACTTCCAGAACATCGAAGTTCGCGCGCTGCTGCAGGTCATTGCCGATTTCACCAATTTCAACGTGGTCACGTCGGATTCCGTCACCGGCTCCGTCACCCTGCGACTGAAAGACGTGCCTTGGGACCAGGCCTTGCAAATCATCATGGACTCCAAAGGCCTGGGCATGCGCAAGTCGGGCTCGGTACTGTGGATTGCCCCCAAGGATGAAATCGACGCCCGCACCAAGAAAGACCTGGAATCTGCCGCGTCCATGCAGGCCCTGGAGCCCTTGGTAACCCAGTCGTTCCAGCTCAATTACGCCAAGGCCGGTGACATCGTGACCCAGCTAGGCGGCTCGGCCACCGGTACCAATAGCAATATGCCCCGCTTCCTCAGTGTGCGCGGTACCGCGATTTCCGAGCCTCGCACCAACCAGATTTTTGTCAACGACATCCCCAGCCGCATCGCCGCAGTGCAGGACCTCATCAAAAAGCTGGACATCGCCGTGCGCCAGGTGCTGATCGAGGCCCGCATCGTGGAAGCCTCGGACACCTTCGGCAAGTCGCTGGGTGTCAAGCTCGGCAGCACCGCTGGCAGCTCCACCACGGCAGGCGTGGCCGCTGGCAGCGTAGGCTTGTCGGGCAACACGCGGTTCACCGTGGGCACCAGCTACAACAATGTGGTCGCCAGCAACGGCTCCAGTGGTTCGGCGGTCGATACCACCAGCAACTTTGTGAACATGCCTGCGGTAGGCCAGGGCGGATACGACGCAGCCGCCTTCGCCCTGTCGATCTTCAGCAGTGCCGCCAACCGCTTCCTGAACCTGGAAATCTCTGCCCTGGAAAATGACGGCAAGGGCAAGCTCGTTTCCAGCCCGCGCATCGTTACCGCCGACCAGACCAAGGCCCTGATCGAGCAAGGTACCGAGTTCCCCTACCAGCAAGCCACTTCCAGCGGTGCCACATCGGTGGCCTTCCGCAAAGCGAATCTGAAGCTGGAGGTCACCCCCCAGATCACCCCCGAGGGCAACATCATCCTCGACCTGGACATCAACAAGGACAGCCGTGGCGAGACAACCTCGGCCGGTATCGCCATCGATACCAAACACATCAAGACACAAGTTTTGGTAGAAAACGGCGGTACAGTGGTGATTGGCGGTATCTTTACATTGGACGAGACCGATAGCATTACCAAGGTGCCGGTGCTGGGCGATATTCCTTATTTGGGCAACCTCTTCAAGTCGAAATCGCAAGCCAGCACCAAGAAGGAAATGCTGGTCTTTATCACGCCAAAAATGATCGTGGAACGCGCAGGCTCGCGCTAAGAAATACTGACAACGGAGCAGGGAAAAATGATGCGTTATTTAAAGGTATGGCTGGTGATGTTGCTGACGTTGGTAGTGGCGGCTTGTGGGGGAGGGGGAAATCCGGGAAGTACGACACCTGTTACGACAGCTCCGGTGGCGACTACGGTCACCTCCATTGAGTTGCTGGCATCTTCGACAACGCTGGATTCGGCTGACAGCACAACGGGTGTCACTATTACTGCGGTTGCTAAAAATGCCTCGAATGTTGGAGTGCCTTCCCAAGCCGTGGCGTTTGCGGCTAGTTCGGGTGTGCTGGGTAGCGTTACTGCTGCAAGTAATTCCCAGGGCAATAGTACGGCAGTGCTTACTACCGGATCGGATCATTCCAATCGGAGTATTACGGTGACGGCGACAGTTGGCACAGTATCCAAGTCAATTGTTATCGATGTTTCAGGAAGCAGCGTGACCATTTCTGGCAGTGCGTCCTTGTTGCTCGGCGCAACTTCCACATTTTCGGTGACTTTGAAAGACAGTGCTGGTAAAGCAATTTCAGGTTCTACATTGACGGTGACTTCTACTTTGGGTAATGCGATTACACCCGCTGCCTTGACCACTAATTCCGCAGGGGCCGCATCTTTTTCGTATGTTGCATCCAAGTCTGGAAACGATGTGGTTACAGTATCGGGTGCCGGCGCTACTGCCACCTATCCAGTGGTTATCAGTAGTACAAATTTTGCGTTTATAACGCCTGCCGACGGCACTAGTATTCCAATTGGCGCCTCGCAGGTTGTAGCGGTTCAATTGTTGCCTGCTGTGGCCGGGCAATCAATTTCTTTTAGCTCTACGCGTGGTTTGGTAACTGGTTCGCCAGCATTGACCAATGCTAGCGGCATAGCTTCTGCAACTGTATCTTCTACTACAGCGGGCGCTGCAAATGTGACTGCACAGGCACCGAATAGTGCTCAAACCCGACGAGCGGTCAGTTTTGTTGCAGATGTAGCATCGGCTGCCTCTGTGGTTTTGCAAACTAATGTCAGTGCTATTGCGCCAAACGCCGCAGGCTCATCGACAAACGGTGTCATATTGACTGCTACTGTTAAGGATGCAAATAGTAATGTGGTGCAGGGAGCAACTGTTAATTTCTCATTGCTGGCAGATACGAGTGGCGGTTATATCGGCTCTGGAACAGGTGTGACTAATGCGAATGGAGTTGTAACAGATACATTTATTCCTGGCGCGTCGTCAACGGCAGCGAATGGTGTGCAAATAATGGCGACCATTGTAAATACCTCTTTGTCCAATGTGGCGACCGTAACGGTAAATACGCAAGCCTTGTTTATTACTATTGCAACAAGTAATACTATTGCGAATCTTGATCCCAATACCTACAGTAAACCTTTTTCGGTATATTTGACCGATGCAAATGGGGCTCCAGTAGCGAGTAAGGAAATTATTCTGTCTGTTTATCCACTTTATTACATCAAAGGTGAACTTGTTTTTTCGAACGGGTCTTGGGGGCACAGTAATACAGATACAGTATGTGTAAATGAAGATGCAAATCGAGATGGCATCATGCAGGGAACCGAGGATGATGGTCGAAATGTAGGGGCATCAACGATTGTTTTGACAGGGGCCGGGAACGGTGATGGTGTGTTGACACCAGGGTTGCCTGGCTTTGTCAGCCCATCGTCGATAACCACGGATAGCACTGGATTGGCTACATTCAATTTGAACTACGGTGAGCAGTACGCACCTTGGCTTTACTTTGAAATCAAAGCGCGGGCATCTGTGTCTGGTACGGAATCCAGCAAGATTTACTACTTTTCTGCTGCTGGTGTTGCTAGTGATTTCACCAACTCCACTTTGCCTCCAGCTGGCGTAAACAGTCCATTTGGTCTTGCGACGAATTGCAAAAATCCCGATTGAGCATCTCTCTCGTCGGCCTCCCCGGCTCCGGTAAATCCACCGTCGGCCGCCAGCTTGCCCGGCGGTTGCAGGTTCCTTTCATCGACTCTGACCACGTGATAGAGCAGCGCATTGGCTGCTCAATCCGTGAGTTTTTCGAGCGCGAGGGGGAGCCGCGTTTTCGCGATGTCGAGGCCGAGGTGATCGAGGCGTTGACTCTGAATGGCCCAGGTGTGCTGGCCACGGGTGGTGGCACGGTCCTGCGGCCCGCGAACCGGGAGGCGCTGCACAGCCGCGGCCAGGTGGTGTATTTGCGCTCCAGCCCCGAAGAGGTTTTTCGCCGGGTACGCCACGACGTGAACCGGCCCTTGCTGCAGGTAGCCGACCCCCTGAACCGGCTGCGCGATCTGTTCGCTATCCGTGACCCGCTGTACCGCGAAACTGCGCACTTTGTGATCGAAACCGGGCGGCCGTCGGTGTCTACCCTGGTCAACATGATCATCATGCAACTGGAACTGGGCGGCACTCCTCCAACTTGAGTACGTGGGGGGGCACCAGCGCGCGGGCTTCCCCTTAAACTGTGTGGCTATGCCCGCATCACCACAGACCATCGCCCCCCAAACCGTCCACATCGCCCTGGGCGACCGCAGCTACCCGATCGCCATCGGCACCGGCCTGCTGGACAACCCGGCCACCTGGGCCGACCTGCCGCGCGCAACCACGGCACTGATTGTCACCAACACCACCGTCGGCCCCCTGTACGCCCAGCGGCTGCAGACCGCGCTGCATGGCCATTACGCCACCATCCACACCGTGGTGCTGCCCGATGGCGAGGCGTACAAAACCTGGGAAACCCTGAACCTGATTTTTGATGCGCTGCTGGGCCATGGCTGCGACCGCAAAACCGTGCTGTTCGCCCTGGGCGGCGGCGTGGTGGGCGACATGACTGGCTTTGCCGCCGCCAGCTACATGCGCGGCGTGCCCTTTGTGCAGGTGCCTACCACGCTGCTGGCGCAGGTGGACTCCAGCGTGGGCGGCAAAACCGCTATCAACCACCCACTGGGCAAGAACATGGTGGGCGCGTTCTACCAGCCC
Organism: Rhodoferax sp. WC2427; assembly: GCF_040822085.1. Taxonomy (NCBI): domain Bacteria; kingdom Pseudomonadati; phylum Pseudomonadota; class Betaproteobacteria; order Burkholderiales; family Comamonadaceae; genus Rhodoferax; species Rhodoferax sp. WC2427. Next base: position 713,133 of record NZ_CP162006.1, read on the forward strand.
TGCAAAGTGGTCTGCGACCTGGACACCCTGGCCACCCTGCCCCCGCGCGAGCTCAGCGCCGGGCTGGCCGAGGTCATCAAGTACGGGCCCATTGCCGACATGGCTTTGCTGGACTGGCTGGATACGCACATGGATGCCCTGCGTGCGGGCGATGTGGCCGCCTTGGCCCATGCGGTGCGGCGCAGCTGCGAGATCAAGGCCCATGTGGTGGGCCAGGACGAGCGCGAAGCCGGGTTGCGTGCCATTTTGAACTTTGGCCACACCTTCGGGCATGCCATCGAGGCGGGAATGGGCTATGGTGCGTGGCTGCACGGCGAGGGCGTGGGCAGCGGCATGGTGATGGCCGCGCATTTGTCGCAGCGGCTGGGCCTGATCGACATGGCTCTGGTGCAACGCCTGACCCAGCTCATCCAGCGCGCAGGCCTACCCACGGTGGGCGCGGTGCTGGACGCCGGCGACAACGCAGGCCGTTACCTGCAGCTGATGCGGGTGGACAAAAAATCCGAAGCGGGCGAAATCAAGTTCGTGCTGATTGGCCCACCCGGCAGCGCCACCGTGCGCGGTGCGCCCGATGCCTTGGTGCGTTCCGTAGTCGATGCCTGCTGTGCGTAAACCGATGGCCATGTTTGCTATAGATGTGGTAGCTGCTTACGCCCTTGGAATAAGCGCTAGAGGCCTATTTCTTATAAATCCATGCCACTAGCCGCTTACGCCTGCGACCCGGCCCACACCCGGGGCCGCCGCTTCTTTGAAGCCGCTGCGCCCACGCGCACCGAGTTCCAGCGCGACCGCGACCGTATCGTCCACTCCACTGCGTTCCGCCGCCTGGTCTACAAAACCCAGGTGTTCCTGAACCACGAGGGCGACCTGTTTCGCACCCGGCTCACCCATTCGCTGGAAGTGGCGCAACTGGGCCGCTCCATCGCCCGCGCGCTGGACCTCAACGAAGACCTGGTCGAGGCGATTGCCCTGGCCCACGACCTGGGCCACACCCCGTTTGGCCACGCCGGGCAAGACGCGCTGAACGCCTGCATGGCCGCGCACGGCGGCTTCGAGCACAACCTGCAAAGCCTGCGCGTGGTGGATGCGCTGGAAGAGCGCTACCCGCTGTTTGACGGCCTGAACCTCACGTTTGAAACCCGCGAGGGCATCCTCAAACACTGCTCCCGCGCCAATGCCGAGCCACTGGGCGATGTGGGCCAGCGCTTTCTGGACCGCACCCAGCCCAGCCTGGAAGCCCAGCTCTGCAACCTGGCCGACGAGATCGCCTACAACGCCCACGACATCGACGACGGCGTGCGCTCCGGCCTGATCACGCTCGACCAGCTGCAAGACGTGCCGCTGGTGGCCCATTTCCACCAGCAAACCCTGGCCGAGCACCCGCATCTACAGGGCCGCCGCGTGCTGTACGAGTCCATCCGCCGCATGCTCAGCGCCCAGGTCTACGACGTGATCGCCGCCACCCAGGCCGCCCTGCAGGCTGCCCGTCCGACCAGTGTGGATGCCGCCCGCCAGTGCGCGCCATTGCTGTGCTTCAGCCCGGCCATGCGCGCGCAGTCGCTGGAACTGAAGCGTTTTTTGATGAAGAACCTGTACCGCCATCCGCAGGTGATGGCCATGACCACGCAAGCGCAAACCATGGTGCACGAGCTCTTCAACGCCTACCTGGCCGCACCGCAGGAAATGGCCCCGGGCTTTGCCGCCCGGGCTGCCTCCAATGCCCCGCGCGCCGTGGCCGACTACCTGGCCGGCATGACCGACCGCTTTGCTGCCCGCGAGCATGAGCGCCTGACCGGGCAAAAATTACTTGGATAGACAACAACAACGAGACCTCCCGTGAGCTTCCTCAACCAACTCAAGACCCAAGCCCACGCCCTGCGCAGTCAGAAAAATGCCGCCCAGATGTCGGCCGAAGCGCGCGTGGCGCAGACCGAAGCCGCCTGCCAGACCGTAGCCGCCTACCTAGCCGACCTGGCCCAGCAGCTCAACGTCATTAACCCGCCCGCGCCCGCCTTCACGCTGGACGGCAAAACCCCCTGGCCCGCGATGAAGATGGCCGACTTTCGCTGCGACGTGCGGCAAAAGCGACTGCGGGGCGTCGACGTGACCGACTACATCGGCATGGGCTGGCGGGTGCAACCCCAGGACGGGCCGCCGGTGAAGGCGGCCGTCAGTGTCAACTTTCCGCCCGAGCTGGAGCGCGTCGAGGCCCGGCTGGCGCTGGGCCATTTGAAGCACGACCGGCGGGAGCAGCGCCACCCCGACACCAACAAGCTGCTGGCCATCCGTTTCGAATACACCACCGAACTGCTGGGCAGCGTGCGCATCACCCCCGACCACGACCAGTCGCGCGTCGCATTCCGCATCAGCAACGCCACCGGCTTTGAGGTGCACACCACCGAGCTGGCGGCGGCCGACATCGGCCCCGCCGTGCTGGACGAACTGGCCCGCCTGCTGGTGGCCCAGCCTAGCCGTTTTCTGCGCTAAGCATGGCCACCGACGCTACGGTGATCGACGACATGCGCCGCTGGCTGGAGCGCGCTGTGATCGGCCTGAACCTGTGCCCCTTCGCCAAAGCCGTTCACACCAAGGGCCAAATCCACTACGCCGTGAGCGCCGCCACCGATGCCGAAGGCTTGCGCCAGGACCTCATTTTTGAGCTAAAAGAGCTGCTAGCCCAGGAACCATCGGCACGAGATACTACGCTTTTGATAGCGCCAAAAGTGCTGACCGAGTTTCTGGATTTCAACCACTTTCTGGGCATTGCCGACCGGGTGCTGCGCAAAATGAAGCTCGACGGCACGCTGCAGATCGCCAGCTTCCACCCCGACTTCCAGTTCGGCGGCACGGACGCCGACGACATCACCAACTACACCAACCGCGCCCCGTATCCCTGCCTGCACCTGCTGCGCGAGGCCAGCATCGACCGCGCCGTGGCGGCCTTCCCCGAGGCCGAAATGATCTTTGAGCGCAACATGCAAACCCTGGCGTCGCTAGGGCAGGGCGGCTGGGATGCCCTGGGCGTGGGAAAATCGCCCGATGAAGACCCCCAAAAATAAGCCGGTAGCCACGCCCACGCTGCCGCCCGAAATCGATCCCGCCCAGTCCGTCGAGCTGCTCAAAGAGCTGCACATCCTTACCCGCGACGGCAAACTCAACCAGGATTCGCGGCGCAAGCTCAAGCAGGTCTACCACCTGTTCCAGTTCATCGAGAAGCTGCTGGGCGAGCTGCCCGCCAGCAGCACCGGTCTGACCCTGGCCGACCACGGCGCGGGCAAGTCCTACCTGGGCTTCATCGTCTACGACCTGTATTTCAAGGCTCTGGGCGCGGGACACATCTACGGCATCGAAACCCGGGCCGAGCTGGTCACCAAGTCGCAAGAACTCGCCGCCCGCCTGGGTTTTGAGCGCATGTCCTTCCTCAACCTGAGCGTGGCCGAGTCCACCCAGTCCGCCCTGTTGCCCGCGCGCATTGACGTGGTCACGGCCCTGCACGCCTGCGACACCGCCACCGACGACGCGATTGCCTTTGGCCTGGAAAAGAACGCCCGCGCCATGGTGCTGGTGCCCTGCTGCCAGGCTGAAGTGGCAGCCTGTCTGCGCCAGAACAAGGCGCTGAATGGCAGCAAAACCCCGCTGTCCGAACTCTGGCGGCACCCGCTGCACACCCGCGAAATGGGCAGCCAGATCACCAACGTGCTGCGCTGCCTGTACCTGGAAGCCTGGGGCTACCAGGTCACCGTGACCGAGCTGGTCGGCTGGGAGCACAGCATGAAAAACGAACTCATCATCGCCAAGCACACCGGCCAGAAAAAGCGCGCTGCCGCCGAGCGCCTCACGGCCCTGCTGGCCGAGTTTGGCCTGTCGGCCCTGTTGGCGACGCGGTTCAAGTTGCCCGACGCATCGGTGTGATGGTCTGCTAACTGCAAAGCCCCATCAGATAACGTGAGAAGTCGCGCGCGGCCACCGCATCAAAGCTGCCGTCAGCGCGCTTGGTGGCACGCAGGTACTGGTATACCGCGATCAAGAGCTTGAGCGCCTTCTCGTTCGATAGTTGCACTTCGGCCGTGTCCAGCTGTTCCAGCGCCAAGGCCAGGGCCAGTTCCACGGCGGCCATATCCACCACCTCGGCCTGGCGGTACTGGTAGCCCTGGCCGGTCGCCAGCCACTCCAGCGAGCAATTGGCGCTGCGCGCAATCTGGTTGGCCCGCGACAGTGTGGGCTCGCTACCCGCCAGGTATTTGCGCACCATGGCCTCGCTGATGCCCACACGCCGCGAGAACGCCGATACCGACTCGCGGCCAATCAAGGTACGCAGGCGGTCGGAGAAGAGGGGGGTCTCAGGCGTATCGGACATGGGGAAAGTAAAAGTACAATTGTGCTGAAATTCGTACTATTATGCGAATTCCATATTTTTATAGAGATCCCCGAGTATGCCTGCTGCCACCCTCCCTATTCCCGCCGTGCCTTTGCAGCGCTTTTTGCCGCAGGCCAGCCCGCTGGTGCTCGGCTGCATGGGCCTGGGCGGCGGCTGGAACGCGCAGCCGCTGTCTGAATCTGATGTAGACAAGGCCCAGGCCGCCACCGAGGCCGCATTGGCAGCGGGCATCACCCTGTTTGACCATGCCAACATCTACACGCTGGGCAAGGCCGAGGAAAGCTTTGGCCACCTGTTCCAGCGCCGCCCGTCCCTGCGGCAAAGCCTGTTACTGCAGTCCAAATGCGGCATCCGGTTCGCCGATGCGCAAGGGCCCAAGCGCTACGACCTGTCGGCGCAGCACATCGTGGACAGCGTGGACGCGATTTTGCGCAGGCTGCAGACCGACTACCTGGACGTGCTGATCCTGCACCGTCCCGACCCGCTCATGCAGCCCGCCGAGGTGGCCCAGGCCTGGCAACAGATCAAGGCCGCGGGCAAGGCGCGCTTCCTGGGCGTATCGAACATGCACGCCGCCCAGGTGGCCTGGTTGCAGCAGGCGCTGGACGAGCCTCTGGTGGTGAACCAGCTGGAGATGAGTCTGCTCAAGCGCGACTGGCTAGAGTCTGCCACTTGCTTCAACGACGGGCAGGGCGCATCGTCGCTCGCTTGGGACGGCACCTTGGAATATGCGCAGCAGCACGGTCTGCAGTTACAGGCCTGGGGGGCGTTGGCCCGCGGCTGGTTCAGCGGTGCCGCGCCGGCCGATGCGCCACCCGCGGTGCGCGGGGCGGCAGATTGCGTGCAGCAACTGGCCCACACCCACGGCGTGGCCGCCGAGGCGATTGTGCTGGCCTGGCTGATGCAGCACCCTGCGCGCATCCAGCCCGTGGTGGGCACCACCGACCCGCAACGCATCCGTGCCTGCGCGCAGGCCGCGCAGGTCGCCCTCAGCCGCGGCGAGTGGTACCAACTCTATGAGGCCGCCCGGGGCCGCGAACTTCCCTGAAAGCACACCATGTTGACCTCAGAAAACGCCTTGCGCGCCCTCCAATGGGCCACTGCCGAACAAGCCGGTAAGCAACAGCCCGTGTCCATCGCCATAAGCGACAGCCATGGAGAACTTCTGGCGTTCGTCCGCATGGACGGTGCCAGCCTGCACAGTGGCGTGGTGGCCCAGAATAAGGCCTACACCGCCGCGCGAGACCGGCAGGCCACCGCCGACCTGGGCGCCTGGAGCCGCAGTTCCGGGCGCAGCATGGGCTACTGGTCTGACCCGCGCTTTACCGGCTTTGGCGGCGGACTGCCTTTGCGCGTCAATGGCGAGGTCGTGGGTGCGGTGGGGGTCAGCGCCTTGAGCGAAGACGAGGACGTGCTGGTTGCCCAGGCGCTTATCAGCCGTCTATTGCCGTGAACTAGCGCCTTTGCGCCCAGAAACCGCCGCGCAATTGCCAACCGCGGCCGCTGGGCACCCACTGGTGGGGTGCCCACTGGTAGCCGGGGCGGTGTGCCTCCCAGTGGCCTGGGTGCCATACATGGCGGCCGCCTTCCCAAAACCAGGCCCCTGACAGCCAGAAATAGCCCGGCGGTGCCACACCAATCACCTCTTGCTGCGGTGGTGGCGGTGCCATGTCGGCATAGATGACCTCGGTTTGCACCTGTGGAGGTGGTGTCGCGCGGTACACCACCTGCTGGCGCGGCGGTGCCACCACGCAGCCGGACAGCGCAACGGTGCCTAAAAGGGCTGCCAGCGCGACAGTGGTAGGGCGAATAGACATGGATGCCTCCCAAGTGGAAAAGTTAAAGGTCTCCCACCTACAACCCGCCAGCCGCCCCGCCAGGTGACATCACCGGTGTAAGTCTGCGTAAAGAAAAATAGGGGTCAGAACCCGATTAATATCGCGCATCCACTCCCAGGTTGCGCACATGGCCCGGCTTCCCCGACTCACCGTTCCCGGCTACCCCCACCACGTGATCCAGCGCGGCAACAACCGCCAGCCTATTTTTGCCAGCCCGGGCGACTACGCGCTGCTGCTGGGCCTGCTGACCGAGAACGCCAAGAAATTTGGCGTGCAGGTTCACGCCTATGTACTGATGCCCAACCACTTCCACCTGCTGGCCACACCCGCCACGGCCGAGGCCCTGCCGCAGATGATGCAGGCGGTGGGCCGCAGCTATGTGCGCTATTTCAACGATGCACAGGGCCGCACCGGCACCCTGTGGGAAGGGCGCTACAAGTCGACCTTGGTACAAACCGACCGCTATCTGCTGGCCTGCATGGCTTACATCGACCTGAACCCGGTGCGGGCCGGGCTGGTGGCCGACCCGCGTGACTACGGCTGGTCCAGCTACGGCCACCATATTGGCCAGCGGGCCGACAAACTGGTCACGCCGCACCCGCTGTGGTGGGCGCTGGGCAACACACCGTTTGCACGCGAGGTGGCCTACGCCAAATTGGTGCATGCAGGCATCACGGCGGAGCAACAGCAGCAACTCACCCAATCGGCCTTGCGTGGCTGGGCTTTGGGCGATGCAGGTTTTGTGGCGGATTTACAAAAGCAGACCGAACGCCGCGTGGCCAAAGCGGTGGCTGGGCGGCCACCTTTACCAAAAAAAACAGAGTAAAAAATGCCCTCTGCGCTTATTCATACAGCGTAAGCAGCTACTATTTTTGATGTGTCCCCATTTAACTACGTGGTGTTTTTGTCAAGAATTAATTGGAATCTGACCCCTATTATTCTGCTTGGCATTGTTGTTGCTGTGCTTTATGCTTCGATCCCCCGCGAAACACTATAGGAGAGCGCCATGACAACGGCTGCCGAGATCCAATATCTCAAAGACCACGGTTTGTATTCCTCCAGCAACGAGCACGATGCTTGTGGCCTGGGTTTTGTGGCCCATATCAAGGGCGAAAAGCGCCACGATATCGTTACCCAGGCGCTCAAGATCCTGGAAAACATCGACCACCGGGGTGCCGTGGGTGCCGACAAGCTCATGGGCGATGGCGCGGGCATTCTGATCCAGATCCCTGACGCGCTCTACCGCGAAGAAATGGCCAAGCAAGGTGTGACCCTGCCGCCCGCCGGTGAGTACGGCGTGGGCATGATCTTCCTGCCCAAAGAGCACGCCTCCCGCCAGGCCTGCGAGCAGGAGATGGAACGCGCCATCAAGGCCGAAGGCCAGGTGTTCTTGGGCTGGCGCGATGTGCCGGTGGACAAAGACATGCCCATGTCGCCCACGGTGCGCAAGACCGAGCCGCTCCTGAAGCAGGTGTTCATTGGCCGCGGCGACGATGTCATCGTGCAGGACGCGCTGGAGCGCAAGCTGTACGTGATCCGCAAGACCGCCAGCGCCAACATCCAGAACCTCAAGCTCAAGCACAGCAAAGAGTATTACGTGCCCAGCATGTCCAGCCGCACGGTCATCTACAAGGGCCTGCTGCTGGCCGACCAGGTGGGTGTTTACTACAAGGATTTGTCTGACGAGCGTTGCATCTCGGCCATCGGCCTGGTGCACCAGCGTTTCTCTACCAACACCTTCCCCGAGTGGCCACTGGCCCACCCGTACCGCTACGTGGCGCACAACGGTGAGATCAACACCGTCAAGGGCAACTACAACTGGATGAAGGCCCGCGAAGGCGTGATGGCCTCGCCCGTGCTGGCCGCCGACCTGGGCAAGCTGTACCCGATCAGCTTCCCCGGCCAGTCCGACACCGCCACCTTCGACAACTGCCTGGAACTGCTGACCATGGCCGGCTACCCCATCAGCCAGGCCGTGATGATGATGATTCCCGAGCCCTGGGAGCAGCACACGCAGATGGACGAGCGCCGCCGCGCCTTCTACGAATACCACGCCGCGATGATGGAGCCCTGGGACGGTCCGGCCTCCATCGTGTTCACCGATGGCCGCCAGATCGGCGCCACGCTGGACCGCAACGGCCTGCGCCCCTCGCGCTACTGCGTCACCGACGACGACCTGGTCATCATGGCCTCCGAGTCCGGCGTGCTGCCCGTGCCCGAGAACAAGATCGTCCGTAAATGGCGTCTGCAACCCGGCAAGATGTTCCTGATCGACCTGGAACAGGGCCGCATGATCGACGACGACGAGCTCAAGGCCAACATCGTCAACACCAAGCCCTACAAGCAGTGGATCGACAACCTGCGCATCAAGCTCGACAACGTGCCCGCCGACGCGACCGCCGCCACCGTCAGCTCCACCGCGCTGTTGGACCGCCAGCAGGCCTTTGGCTACACCCAGGAAGACATCAAGTTCCTGCTGTCCCCCATGGCCCAGGCCGGGGAAGAGGGCATTGGCTCCATGGGCAACGACAGCCCCTTGGCTGTGCTCAGCGACAAGAACAAGCCGCTGTACAACTACTTTCGCCAGATGTTCGCCCAGGTGACAAACCCGCCGATCGACCCGATCCGCGAGGCCATCGTGATGTCGCTGGTGTCCTTCATCGGCCCCAAGCCCAACCTGCTGGACATCAACCAGGTGAACCCGCCGATGCGCCTGGAAGTGGCCCAGCCGATTCTCGACTTTGCCGACATGGCCAAGCTGCGCGACATCGAGCGCCACACCCACGGCAAGTTCCGCAGCCACACGCTGGACATCACCTACCCCGCCGCCTGGGGCCGCGAGGGCGTGGAAGCCAAGCTGGCCTCGCTGTGTGCCGAAGCCGTGGACGCGATCAAGGGCGGTAAAAACATCCTGATCGTCAGCGACCGCAACGTCAGTGCCACCCAAATCGCCATTCCCGCCCTGCTGGCCAGCAGCGCCCTGCACCAGCACCTGGTGACCCTGGGCCTGCGCACCACCACCGGCCTGGTGGTGGAAACCGGCACCGCCCGCGAGGTGCACCACTTTGGCGTGCTGGCCGGCTACGGCGCCGAAGCTATCCACCCCTACCTGGCGATGGAAACCCTGGCCGACCTGCACAAGGACCTGTCCGGTGCGCTGTCGCCCGAGAAAGCCATCTACAACTACGTCAAGGCCATCGGCAAGGGCCTGTCCAAGATCATGTCCAAGATGGGCGTGAGCACCTACATGAGCTACTGCGGTGCGCAGCTGTTCGAGGTGATTGGCCTGAACCAGGAAACCGTGTCCAAGTACTTCACCGGCACCTCCAGCCGCGTCGAAGGCATTGGCGTGTTCGAGATTGCCGAAGAAGCCCTGCGCATGCACAAGGCCGCCTTTGGCGACGACCCGGTGCTGGCCACCATGCTCGATGCAGGCGGTGAATACGCCTGGCGCGTGCGCGGCGAAGAGCACATGTGGACCCCCGATGCCATCGCCAAGCTGCAGCACAGCACCCGTGCCAACAACTGGAACACCTACAAGGAATACGCCCAGCTCATCAACGACCAAAGCCGTCGCCACATGACCCTGCGCGGCCTGTTCGAGTTCAAGATCGATCCGGCCAAGGCGATTCCGGTGGAAGAAGTCGAGTCGGCGAAAGAAATCGTCAAGCGCTTCGCCACCGGTGCCATGTCCATGGGCTCCATCTCTACCGAAGCCCACACCACCCTGGCCGTGGCCATGAACCGCATTGGCGGCAAGAGCAACACCGGCGAAGGCGGCGAAGATTCCAACCGCTACCGCCAGGAGCTCAAGGGCATCCCGATCAAGCAAGGCCAGACCCTGCGCGAAATCATCGGCCCTGAAGTCGTGGAAACCGTCAACTACCCGCTGCAAGACGGCGACTCGCTGCGCAGCCGCATCAAGCAGGTGGCTTCGGGCCGCTTCGGTGTGACCGCCGAGTACCTGGTTTCCAGTGACCAGATCCAGATCAAGATGGCCCAGGGTGCCAAGCCGGGCGAGGGTGGTCAGCTGCCCGGCGGCAAGGTGTCCGAGTACATCGGCAAGCTGCGCCATTCGGTGCCGGGCGTGGGCCTGATTTCGCCCCCGCCGCACCACGACATCTATTCGATCGAAGATCTGGCCCAGCTGATCCACGACCTGAAAAACGTGGCACCGCACGCCAGCATCAGCACCAAGCTGGTGTCGGAAGTGGGCGTGGGCACCATCGCCGCAGGCGTCACCAAGTGCAAGAGCGACCACATCGTGATCGCCGGGCACGACGGCGGCACCGGCGCATCGCCCTGGTCGTCCATCAAGCATGCCGGTGGTCCGTGGGAAATCGGCCTGGCCGAAACCCAGCAGACCCTGGTGCTGAACCGCCTGCGCGGCCGCGTGCGGGTGCAGGCCGACGGCCAGATGAAGACCGGCCGAGACGTCGCCATCGGCGCGCTGCTGGGTGCAGATGAATTCGGCTTTGCCACCGCCCCGCTGGTGGTGGAGGGCTGCATCATGATGCGCAAGTGCCACCTGAACACCTGCCCCGTGGGTGTGGCCACGCAGGACCCGGTGTTGCGCAAGAAATTCCAGGGCAAGCCCGAGCACGTGGTGAACTTCTTCTTCTTCATCGCCGAAGAAGTGCGCCAGATCATGGCCCAGCTGGGCATCCGCAAGTTCGACGACCTGATTGGCCGCGCCGACCTGCTCGACACCCGCAAAGGCATCGCCCACTGGAAGGCCAGCGGCCTGGACTTCAACCGCCTGTTCGCGCAGCCCAATGTGCCGGCCGACGTGCCGCGCTACCACGTGCAAGACCAGGAGCATGGCCTGGAAAAATCGCTGGACAACGTGCTGATCGAAAAGGCCCAGCCCGCCATCCTGCGCGGCGAGAAGGTCAAGTTCATGGAAGTGGCGCGCAACGTCAACCGTTCGCTGGGGGCCATGCTCTCGGGTGCGCTGACCAAGGCCCGCCCCGAAGGCCTGCCCGACGACACCATCCGCATCCAGCTCGAAGGCACGGGCGGCCAGTCGTTTGGCGCCTTCCTGGCCAACGGCATCACGCTGTACCTGATTGGTGACGCCAACGACTACACCGGCAAGGGCCTCTCCGGCGGCCGTATCGTGGTGCGCCCCAGTATCGACTTCCGCGGCGTGGCCACGCAGAACACCATCGTCGGCAACACGGTGATGTACGGCGCGACCAGCGGCGAGTCCTTCTTCAGCGGCGTGGCCGGGGAGCGCTTTGCGGTGCGCCTGTCGGGTGCCACCACGGTGGTGGAAGGCACGGGCGACCATGGTTGCGAGTACATGACCGGCGGCACGGCATTGATTCTGGGCAAAACCGGGCGCAACTTTGCGGCCGGCATGAGCGGCGGCATCGCCTACGTCTATGACGAAGACGGCCAGTTCGCCAAGCGCTGCAACATGTCCATGGTGTCGCTCGAAAAAGTGCTGCCCTCGGGCGAACAGCAGGGCCTGGGCGTGGCCGACCAGTGGCACAACGGCCAGACCGACGAAGTCCAGCTCAAGAAGCTGCTGGAAGACCACAACCGCTGGACCGGCAGCAAGCGCGCCCGCGATCTGCTGGACAACTGGACCGAAGCGCGTGGCAAGTTCGTCAAGGTGTTCCCGCTGGAGTACCAGCGCGCCCTGGGCGAAATTCATGCACGAAAAGTGGCTCTAGCGCAGGCTGAATCAGCACAAGCAGCTACTAAAGATGTAGCGGTTGCAGCCAAGTAAAGAATAGGAACGAATCATGGGTAAAGTCACAGGCTTCATGGAATACGGGCGGCTCGAAGAGGGCTACAAGCCCGCCGCCGAGCGCGTCAAGCACTACAAGGAGTTCGTCGTCGGCCTCGACGAATCGCAGGCCAAGATCCAGGGCGCACGCTGCATGGACTGCGGCATTCCGTTCTGCAACAACGGTTGCCCGGTCAACAACATCATTCCGGACTTCAACGATCTGGTGTACCGCGGCGACTGGAAGAACGCCTTCTCCGTGCTCGACTCGACGAACAACTTCCCCGAGTTCACCGGCCGCATCTGCCCCGCGCCCTGCGAGGCGGCCTGTACGCTGAACGTGAACGACCTGCCGGTGGGCATCAAGTCCATCGAGCACGCCATCATCAACCGCGCCTGGGACGAGGGCTGGGTCCAGCCCCGCGTGGCCCCGCACAAGACCGGCAAGAAAGTGGCCGTGGTCGGCTCCGGCCCTGCCGGTCTGGCGGCGGCCCAGCAACTGGCGCGCGTGGGCCACGACGTGACGCTGTTCGAAAAGAACGACCGCGTCGGCGGTCTGCTGCGCTACGGCATTCCCGACTTCAAGATGGAAAAGACCCACATCGACCGCCGCGTGGCGCAGATGCAGGCCGAAGGCGTGACTTTCCGCACCGGCGTGATGGTCGGCGCGGCCAAAGACCCGCTGGGCAAGGGCTCCAAGGTCACCAACTGGGCCAAGGAAACCATCACCCCCGAGCAGCTGCAAAAAGACTTTGACGCCGTGGTCCTCACCGGCGGTGCCGAGCAGTCGCGCGACCTGCCTGTGCCCGGCCGCGAGCTGGACGGCATCCATTTCGCGATGGAATTCCTGCCCCAGCAGAACAAGATCAACGCGGGCGACAAGCTCAAAGCCCAGCTGCGGGCCGACGGCAAGAAGGTCATCGTCATCGGCGGCGGCGACACCGGCTCCGACTGCGTGGGCACCAGCAACCGCCACGGCGCGGTCAGCGTGACCCAGTTCGAGGTGATGCCCCAGCCGCCCGAAGAAGAAAACCGCCCCATGACCTGGCCCTACTGGCCGATCAAGCTGCGCACCAGCTCCAGCCACGTCGAAGGCTGCGAGCGTGAGTTCGCCATCTCCACCAAGGAGTTCATCGGCGAAAAAGGCAAGGTCACCGGCCTGAAGACCGTGCGCGTCGAGTTCAAGGACGGCAAGCTGGTGGAAATCCCGGGCACCGAAGTCGTGATGCAGGCCGATCTGGTGCTGCTGGCCATGGGCTTCGTCAGCCCCGTGGCCAACATCCTGGATGCCTTTGGTATCGAGAAGGATGCCCGTGGCAACGCCAAGGCCCACACCGAGTTCACCGGCGGCTATGCCACCAACGTGCCCAAGGTGTTTGCCGCAGGCGACATCCGCCGCGGCCAAAGCCTGGTGGTCTGGGCCATCCGCGAAGGCCGCCAGGCCGCACGCGCGGTGGATGAATTCCTGATGGGTTTCAGCGACCTGCCTAGATAAGGGCTCATCCCCAGGCTGCAGAGCTTCGTTTCTTTCGCCAACCCCCTGCCAGGGGGCAACACCAGTGGCCTGGCACAGCCAGTTCCACGGTGTTTCTGGAAGAGGTGTCTGTGCCTTGGTTTATGTGCTTTTTCAGGGGTTTGCGCTTATCCGATGGGCGTGAGTAGCTCCTGAATCCATAGCATGGAGTGGAAACTCTAATACATACATCCGGGTATGTTTGTATTTCGCGACACTGCCGGTCCGACCATGGGGACTTTCCCTTATCATGCAAAAGCCGGAAGTGTTCCGGCTTTTGTTTTTTATGACCTCCTCCGCCCCAGACAACCTTGTTGACATTCGCCAGCTCACCTTCGGGTACGGAGATCGTCCGGTGCTGGACGGCATCACGCTGAGCATTCCGCGCGGCAAGGTGACGGCGCTGATGGGGGCTTCGGGCGGCGGCAAGACCACGGTGCTGCGCCTCATCGGCGGGCAGATCAAGGCCCAGCAGGGCGAGCTGCTGCTGGACGGCCAGAACGTCGCCCAGTTTGACCAGGCCGGCTGGTACGCCGCGCGCCGCCGCATGGGCATGCTGTTCCAGTTTGGCGCCTTGTTTACCGACATCAGCGTGTTCGACAACGTGGCGTTTCCGCTGCGCGAGCACACCGATCTGTCCGAGGCGCTGGTGCGCGACATCGTGCTGATGAAGCTGGGCGCGGTCGGCCTGCGCGGTGCGCGCGACCTGATGCCCAGCGAAGTTTCGGGCGGCATGGCGCGGCGCGTCGCCCTGGCCCGCGCCATGGCGCTGGACCCGGAGCTGCTGATGTACGACGAACCCTTTGCCGGGCTGGACCCGATCTCGCTGGGCACGGCGGCCCGGCTGATCCGCGATCTCAACGACACCATGGGCCTGACCAGCGTGGTGGTGTCGCACGACCTGGACGAAACCTTCCACATTGCCGACAAGGTGGTGATCCTGGCCAACGGCAAAATTGTCGCCCAGGGCACGCCGGAGGAGGTGCGCGGCAGCACCGACCCGCTGGTGCACCAGTTCATCCACGCGCTGCCCGATGGCCCGGTGCGCTTCCATTACCCCGGCCCCACGGTCGAGCAGGATTTTGGCGCCGGCCTGCAGCCGCCCAAAGGCGGTGCCGCATGACCTGGTACAAACCGGCCGACGTGGGGTTTGCGCTGCGCAGCAAGCTGGCCGATATCGGCCGCGCCACGCGCCTGTTTGTGCGCCTGGTGGCCCTGGTGGGGCCGACGCTCAGGCGTTTTGGCCTGGTGCGCGACCAGATCCACTTCCTGGGCAACTATTCGCTGGCGCTGATCAGCGTGTCGGGCCTGTTCGTCGGCTTTGTGCTGGGCCTGCAGGGCTACTACACCTTGCAGCGCTACGGCTCCAGCGAGGCCCTGGGCCTGCTGGTGGCCTTGAGCCTGGTGCGCGAGCTCGGCCCGGTGGTCACGGCCTTGCTGTTTGCCGGGCGCGCGGGCACCTCGCTCACCGCAGGCATTGGCCTGATGAAGGCGGGCGAGCAGCTCAGCGCCATGGAGCTGATGGCGGTGGACCCGGTGCAGCGCATTCTGGCCCCGCGCTTTTGGGCCGGGGTCATCACCATGCCCTTGCTGGCGGCGCTGTTCAGCGCGGTCGGTATCGTGGGCGGCTGGGTGGTGGGGGTGCTGATGATCGGGGTCGACGCGGGCTCGTTCTGGAGCCAGATGCAGGGCGGCGTGGATGTGTGGCTCGACGTCGGCAACGGCGTCGTCAAAAGCATTGTGTTTGGTTTTACGGTGAGCTTTGTGGCGCTGCTGCAAGGCTATGAGGCCCAGCCCACGCCCGAAGGCGTGTCGCGGGCGACGACGCGCACGGTGGTGGTGGCCTCGCTGGCGGTGCTGGCGCTGGACTTCCTGCTCACGGCCACCATGTTCTCAATCTAAGGTTTCGCTATGCAACATTCCAAAAACGATATCTGGGTGGGCTTGTTTGTGCTGCTGGGGGCGGCTGCGCTGCTGTTTTTGGCGCTGCAGTCGGCCAATCTGCTGTCGCTGAACTTCCAGACCGGCTACACCGTGTCGGCCAAGTTTGACAACATCGGCGGGCTCAAGCCCAAGGCCGCCGTCAAGAGTGCCGGGGTGGTGGTGGGCCGGGTGGAAAGCATCACTTTTGATGACAAAAGCTTCCAGGCCCGGGTGTCCCTGGCCATGGATCCGCGCTACGCTTTCCCCAAGGACAGCTCACTGAAGATTCTGACCAGCGGCCTGCTGGGTGAGCAGTACATTGGCATCGAAGCCGGTGCCGATGCCAAGAACCTGGTGGCGGGCGACACCATCGCCGCCACCCAGTCGGCGGTGGTGCTGGAGAATTTGATCAGCCAGTTTTTGTACAGCAAGGCCGCTGATGGCCCGGATACCCCCGCTGCTGCTCCCGCTAAAAAATGACTACTATGAAAACTATAACTAGATACGCAACCCTGGCCTGCGCAACCGGCGCTTTTGTTCTGATGTCCGGCTGCGCCACAGGCCCGCAGGCCAACCCGCGTGACCCGCTGGAGCCGATGAACCGGCAGATCTTCGGCTTCAACGATGTGTTGGACAACGCTGTGGTCAAACCCGTGGCCAAGGCCTACACCAAGGTGGTGCCGTCGCTGGTGCGCCAGGGCGTGACCAATTTCTTCTCTAACCTGGGCGAAGTCTGGAGCACGGCCAACAACGTGCTGCAGTTCAAGGGCCGCGAGGCTGCCGAGAGCTGGATGCGCTTCACCATCAACAGCGTGTTCGGCCTGGGCGGCGTCTTTGACCTGGCCACCGACATGGGGCTGGAGCGCCACAAGGAAGACTTCGGCCAGACGCTGGGGGTCTGGGGCGTGGCCTCGGGGCCGTACCTGGTGCTGCCCTTGTTCGGGCCGTCTACCTTCCGCGACACGGCGGCGCTGCCCATCGACATGCAGGGCAACATGCTCAACGCCGTGCCGCACTCGGGCGACCGCGACCGCCTCACCGGGCTGAACCTGGTCGATAGCCGCGCCAACCTGCTGCGTGCCACCGCCGTGCTGGAAGATGCCGCGCTGGACAAGTACACCTTTACCCGCGACTTCTACCTGCAACTGCGCCGCAGCGAGATCTACGATGGCAATCCGCCCGATCTGCCCGTGCCAGACGCACCCAAGTAAAAACTTGCAACGCTGGCTTGTAACTTCAGCCTCCGCGTCAACCTGCGGGTGCCCATTTCCATTATTGCAAGGCGGGTTTCCCGCAGAGAGAGTTCGTATGAAACGTCGTTTGTTAGGCCAGTTGGCCGCCGGTTTGCTGTTTTCCGTGGCGGCAGTCACGTCCATGGGGGCCATGGCCGCCGATGAGGCACCCGATGCACTGGTCAAGCGCATCTCCACCGATGTGCTGGACACCATCAAGGCCGACAAAACCCTGCAGCAGGGCAATGTGAACAAGATCATGGCCCTGGTAGACACCAAGATCATGCCCAACGTGAACTTCCAGCGCATGACGGCCTCGGCCGTCGGCCCCGGCTGGCGCCAGGCCACGCCCGAGCAGCAAAAGAAGCTGCAGGACGAGTTCAAGACCCTGCTGGTGCGCACCTACTCGGGCGCTTTGGCCCAGGTCACCAGCGACCAGGAAGTCAGCCTGAAGCCTCTGCGTGCGGCAGCGGAAGACAAAGAGGTGCTGGTGCGCACCGAAGTCAAAGGCCATGGCGACCCCATCCAGCTCGACTACCGGCTGGAGAAAACCCCGGGCGAAGGCGCTGGCTGGAAGATCTTCAACCTGAACGTGCTGGGCGTGTGGCTGGTGGAAACCTACCGCAGCCAGTTCGCCAGCGAAATCAACGCCAAGGGTGTGGACGGCCTGATCGCCAGTTTGACCTCGCGCAACCAAGCCAACGCCAAGAAAAACTGACATGCTGGTGCTGCCCGCCGAGTTGACCCACGCCCAGGCCACGGCCTCGCTGCGCATGCTGCTGCAGGGCCTGCGCTCCCAGGCGGGCGCGGCAGTGGTGGTGGATGCCACCGCGCTGGCCCGGTTTGATTCGTCGGCCCTGGCGGTGCTGCTGGAATGCCGCCGCGAGAGCTTCAGCCTGGGCCGCTCGTTTGCGGTGCGCGGCCTGCCCCAGCGGTTGGCGGCGCTGGCGGGCCTGTACGGGGTGGCCGAGTTGCTGCCTGCGGCTGCCTGAAAACCCCACCGGGCGGCATCTGGGGCCTGCCGTTAAAATCACCGGCCCATGCCCGCCATATCCTTCCAGCAGGTCTCCAAGACCTACCCTAGCCCCCACGGCTCCCAAAAACCCCCACTTACCGCCCTCGACAGCGTCAGCTTCGATATCGCGCAGGGGGAATTTTTTGGCCTGCTCGGCCCCAACGGCGCGGGTAAAACCACGCTGATCAGTATTCTGGCGGGCTTGAACCGCGCCACCGGCGGCAAGGTGCTGGTGCACGGCCATGACGTGGCCAAAGACTTCGCCCAGGCCCGCCGCCAGCTCGGCGTGGTGCCGCAGGAACTGGTGTTCGACCCGTTTTTCAACGTCCGTGAGGCGCTGCGCATCCAGTCCGGCTACTTCGGCGTGAAGAACAACGACGCCTGGATCGACGAGCTGCTGGAAAGTTTAGGCCTGACCGACAAGGCCAACGCCAATATGCGCCAGCTCTCCGGCGGCATGAAGCGCCGCGTGCTGGTGGCCCAGGCCTTGGTGCACAAGCCGCCGGTCATCGTGCTCGACGAGCCCACCGCCGGGGTCGATGTGGAGCTGCGCCAGACCCTGTGGCAGTTCATCGCCAAGCTCAACAAACAAGGCCACACGGTGCTGCTCACCACCCACTACCTGGAAGAGGCCGAAGCCCTGTGCTCGCGCATCGCCATGCTGAAAAAAGGCCGCATCGTCGCCCTGGACCGTACCAGCGAGCTGCTGAAAAATGCCTCCAGCAATGTGCTGCGCTTCAAAGTTGATAGCGAACTTCCTATCGCCCTCGCGCAGCAGGCCCGTATTACAGGCCGCATCGTGCAATTCCCCGCACACAACGCCGCCGAGATCGAACGCTACCTGGCGGCGGTGCGCGAAGCCGGTTTGACCGCCGAAGATGTGGAGATCCGCAAAGCTGATTTAGAGGATGTTTTCTTGGACGTGATGACCAACGGCTATGTGGCCAGCGAGGTGGTGAGCGACGCAGGGCCGCCCCAAGGCGCGAAAGCCCCCGTGGGGGGCAGCGCAGTACGCGCAGCGACAAGCGTGGGGGCCAATTTATGACCGGCTGGCAAACCCTGCTCTACAAAGAATCGCTGCGTTTCTGGAAGGTGGGTTTCCAGACCGTGGGTGCGCCGGTACTGACTGCCGTGCTGTACCTACTGATCTTTGGCCACGTGCTCGAAGGCAAGGCGCTGGTGTACGGCACGATCAACTACACCTCTTTTCTGGTGCCCGGCCTGGTGATGATGAGCGTGCTGCAAAACGCGTTTGCCAACAGCTCCTCGTCGTTGATCCAGAGCAAGATCATGGGCAGCCTGGTGTTTGTGCTGCTGTCGCCGCTGTCGCACTGGGACTGGTTCTGGGCCTACGTGGGCTCGGCCATCGCGCGCGGCCTGCTGGTGGGCGTGGGTGTGTTTGCCGTCACCGCCATCTTCACCGGCGCCAGTTTTGAGGCCCCGCTGTGGATCATCGTGTTTGCGGTGCTGGGCGCGGCGCTGATGGGCACGCTGGGCATCATCGCCGGGCTGTGGGCCGAAAAGTTCGACCAGATGGCGGCGTTCCAGAACTTCGTGATCATGCCCATGACCTTTTTGAGTGGCGTGTTCTATTCCATCCATTCCCTGCCACCTTTCTGGCAAACCGTGAGCCACCTGAACCCGTTCTTCTACATGATCGACGGCTTCCGCTACGGCTTCTTTGGCGTAAGCGACGTCTCGCCCTGGCTCAGCCTGGGCATCGTGGGCGCGGCCCTGCTGGTGGTGAGCGCCATCACCGTCAACCTCTTGCGCATCGGCTACAAAATCCGCGGATAACAAAAATGACTGCTGAAGAACTCCAAACCATCATCCAATCGCACCTGCCCTGCGAGCACATCACCCTCGAAGGCGATGGCCGCCACTGGTACGCCACCATCGTATCCAGCGAGTTTGAAGGCCGCCGCGCCATCCAGCGCCACCAGCGGGTGTACGCCACGCTGGGCGCCAAGATGCACACCGATGAAGTGCATGCGCTGTCGATGAAGACCTACACGCCTGCTGAGTGGGCCGCACTGCCCCGCTAAACTTTTTTAGAAGAATTTTCCATGGACAAACTCCTCATCCGCGGTGGCCGTAGCCTGCAAGGCCAGGTCCGCATCTCCGGTGCCAAAAACGCCGCCCTGCCCGAACTCTGCGCCGCCCTGCTGACGGCCGAGCCGGTCACCCTCACCAACGTGCCACGCCTGCAAGACGTGTCCACCATGCTCACGCTGATCCGCAACATGGGCGTGACGGCAGACCGCACGGAGGACGGCACCGTCACCATCAACGCCAGCGATCTGTCGTCGCCCGAAGCCCCGTACGAGCTGGTCAAGACCATGCGCGCCTCGGTGCTGGCCCTGGGCCCGCTGCTGGCCCGCTTTGGCGAGGCCACGGTGTCGCTGCCCGGCGGCTGCGCCATCGGCTCGCGCCCGGTGGACCAGCACATCCTCGGGATGCAGGCCATGGGCGCCGAGATCGTGGTCGAGCACGGCTACATGATCGCCAAGCTGCCCGCAGGCCGCACCCGCCTCAAGGGCTGCCACATCACCACCGACATGGTTACCGTGACCGGCACCGAGAACTTCCTCATGGCCGCCACCCTGGCCGAGGGCGAAACCATTCTGGAAAACGCCGCGCAAGAGCCGGAAATCAGCGACCTGGCCGAAATGCTTATCAAGATGGGTGCCCAAATCGAAGGCCACGGCACCCACCGCATCCGCATCCAGGGCGTGGAAGCGCTGCACGGCTGCACGCACCAGGTGGTGGCCGACCGCATCGAGACCGGCACCTTTTTGTGCGCCGTGGCCGCCACCGGTGGCGATGTGCTGCTGCAGCATGGCCGCGCCGACCACCTGGACGCGGTGATCGACAAGCTGCGCACCGCCGGTGTCACCGTGACCCCCGAGGCCGACGGCATCCGCGTGCAGTCTGCGGGCCCGGCCCACACGCACCTGAAGGCGCAGAGTTTCCGCACCACCGAATACCCCGGTTTCCCCACCGACATGCAGGCCCAGTTCATGACGCTGAACTGCGTGGCCCAGGGCCCGAGCAAGGTGACCGAGACGATTTTTGAAAACCGCTTCATGCACGTCAACGAGCTGGTGCGCCTGGGCGCGCACATCCAGATCGACGGCAAGGTGGCGGTGGTCGAAGGCATTGCCAAGCTGTCCGGTGCGACCGTGATGGCCACCGACCTGCGCGCCTCCGCCAGCCTGGTGATTGCCGGCCTGGTGGCCGAGGGCGAAACCGTGGTGGACCGCATCTACCACCTGGACCGCGGCTACGACCAGATGGAAGCCAAGCTGCGCGGCATCGGTGCCGACATCGAACGGGTGAAGGCATGATCACCTTAGCCCTCTCCAAAGGCCGCATCTTTGACGACACGCTGCCGCTGTTGCGCGCTGCCGGTATCGAGGTGCTGGACGATCCCGAAAAATCCCGCAAGCTGATCCTCGACACCAACCAGCCTGGCGTGCGCGTGCTCATCGTGCGTGCCTCCGACGTGCCCACCTACGTGGAAAATGGCGGCGCCGACCTGGGCATCACCGGCAAAGACACGCTGATCGAACACGGCGGCCAGGGCCTGTACCAGCCGCTGGACCTGCAAATCGCCCAATGCCGCATCAGCGTGGCGGTGCGCAACGACTTTGACTACGAGCGCGCCGTCAAGCAGGGCTCGCGCCTGCGGGTGGCCACCAAGTACGTGGCCATCGCCCGCGAATTCTTCGCCGCCAAGGGCGTGCACGTCGATCTGATCAAGCTCTACGGCAGCATGGAGCTGGCCCCGCTGACCGGCCTGGCCGATGCCATCGTCGACCTGGTGTCCACCGGCAACACGCTACGGGCCAACCATCTGGTCGAAGTGGAGCGCATCATGGATATCAGCTCGCGCCTGGTGGTGAACCAGGCCGCGCTCAAGCTCAAGCAAGCCCCCATCCGCGCCATGATCGACGCCTTCGCAGCGGCAGTCGCCGAGCGCGCAAAAACTTGAATACTATGACTTTTGTAGCTACTCCCGCCCGTCTGGTAAGCACAAGCAGCAATTTCGAGGCTGAATTCAAAGCCCGCCTGCACTGGTCTGCCGAGGCCGACACGGCGATTGAAACCACGGTGGCCAACATCCTGGCCGATGTGCAGCAGCGCGGCGACGTGGCGGTGCTGGAGTACACCAACCGCTTCGACGGCCTGCACGCCAACACCCTGGCCGAGCTGGAGCTGACCCAGGCCGAGCTCAAAGCCGCCTTCGATGCCATCCCTGCCCAGCAGCGCGAAGCCCTGCAGGCCGCCGCCGCCCGCGTGCGCACCTACCACGAGGCGCAGAAAAAGGCCTCGGGCGAGAGCTGGAGCTACCGGGACGCCGACGGCACCCTGCTGGGCCAAAAGGTCACGCCGCTGGACCGCGTGGGCATCTACGTGCCCGGTGGCAAGGCCGCCTACCCCTCCAGCGTGCTGATGAACGCCATTCCCGCCCACGTGGCGGGCGTGGGCGAGATCATCATGGTGGTGCCCACCCCGCGGGGTGAAAAGAACGCCCTGGTGCTGGCCGCCGCCTATGTGGCCGGTGTCACCCGTGCCTACACCATCGGCGGCGCGCAGGCCGTGGCCGCGCTGGCTTACGGTACGGCCACCATCCCCAACGTGCACAAGATCACCGGCCCCGGCAACGCCTATGTGGCCGCCGCCAAGCGCCGTGTGTTCGGCACCGTGGGCATCGACATGATTGCCGGGCCCAGCGAGATTCTGGTGCTGGCCGACGGCAGCACCCCGCCGGACTGGGTGGCCATGGACCTGTTCAGCCAGGCCGAGCACGATGAGCTGGCGCAAAGCATCCTGCTGTGCCCCGATGCCGCGTATATCGACCAGGTGCAGGCGTCCATCAACCGCCTGCTCAATGAAATGCCTCGCGCCGAGATCATCGCCAAGTCGCTCACCGGCCGCGGCGCGCTGATCCAGACCCGCAGCATGGAAGAGGCCTGCGAGATCAGCAACCGCATCGCCCCCGAGCATTTGGAGGTGAGCAGTACCGACCCGCACCGCTGGGAGCCGCTGCTCAAGCACGCCGGAGCCATCTTTCTGGGGGCCTACACCTCGGAGAGCCTGGGCGACTACTGCGCCGGACCCAACCACGTGCTGCCCACCGCAGGCACGGCGCGCTTCTCCAGCCCGCTGGGCGTCTACGACTTTCAAAAGCGCAGCAGCCTGATCGAAGTCAGCCAGGCCGGTGCCCAGGAACTGGGCCGCATCGCCGCCGAGCTGGCCTACGGCGAAGGCCTGCAGGCCCACGCCCGGGCCGCGGAAATGCGCTTAGACAAAAAATAAGCCTTTTTTCAGGCATAAAAATAGCTGCTACCGCTTATTTAATAAGCGTGAGCAGCTATTTTTTTTGATGTTAAAAACGATAGCGAGTCTTAACCGGGCATCTTGTACTCTGGCGCATGCGCCTGCAGCCACTGCTCCAGCATCATCAAAATCCACACCATTTCACCAAAATAGCCGGGGTGCTCCTGCAGCCGCTCGGTCAGCAGGCTGCGGATGAACTCGGGGCGCACGATGTTGCGGGTGGCCAGGCTGTTGAGGGAGTCGGTGGCGACTGCTCTGAGGCCATCGTGGCGGGTGGCCCACACGCCGAAGGGCAGGCCGAAGCCCTGTTTTTTCTTGGTCAGAATTTCGTCGGGCAGGAAGCCGCGCAGGGCTTCCTTGAAGAACCAGCGCAGCTTCAGGCCCTTGAGCTTGTACTCCAGCGGCAGCTTGAGCGAGAAGTCCAGCAGCGCTTCGTTCAGCATGGGAAAGCCCACGTTTAGACCGGCCAGCCGGGTGGTGCCGCAGACCTTGGGCAGGTCGCTTTCGGCCAGGGTGTAGCGCCAGTCGAAGGCCAGCATGCGGTTGAGCTGGCTGCCGGTGGTAGGCAGGTTCCAGATGCCGCGCTGCTGCTCGGCCGGGCCCTGGATGTTGACCTGGCTCAGGAATGCCGGGGTCAGCACATCGTTCACGCCCAGGCGCAGCAGCAGGTTGTACATCTGCAGGCGGTCGGGCAGCGGCACCTTGGCCTGTTCCACATAGCTGGAGGCTTTGCTGAGCAGAGAAATGCTGCTCTCGGCGGTTTGGGCCAGCACCGGCTCCATCAGGCCCTTGCGGATGCCGCTGGGCAGCATGTCGTACCAGCCGAACACGCGCTGCTTGGCGTAGCGGCTGTTGCCGCCAAAGAGTTCGTCGCCGCCGTCACCGGCCAAAATTTTGGTCACACCGTCGTCCTTGGCCTTGCGGGCGCAGTAGTACGAGGGCAGGGCGGACGAGTTGCCAAACGGCTGGTCGTAGGAGCGGGCCACGTCGGCAATGCTGGCCACCAGGTCGTCGGGGGTGACGTAGTACTCGTGGTGCTCGGTATTGAAGTGGCGCGAGGCCAGCCGGGCGTATTCCATCTCGTCGTAGCCCTCGGCATCGAAGCCGATGGAGTAGGTGGCAGCCTTCTGGCCCTGCTTGCCGCCGATCTCGCTGAGCATGCCCGCCACGGTGGAGCTGTCGGTGCCGCCGCTTAAAAAGCAGGCGGCGGTGCCGCCGTCGAGCTGGGCGCTGACGGCGCTGCGCACCAGGCCGCGGAACTCCTCGCGCAGGCTGTTGAACGAGGCGCTGCGCGGCTCGATGAAGGTGGGGACCCAGTAGGGTGCTACCGTCAGTTTGCCGTGCTCAAACAGCGCGTAGTGGCCTGGCGGCAGGCGGAACACGCCTTTGAAGATGGTGCGCGGCGAGGGGATGGCGTGGAAGTACAGGTAGTCGAAGATGGCCTGCGGGTCGATGTCGGCCCCATCGGCAAGTGCATCGGCGCGGCCCGCAAAGCGGATCTGCCCGTCCACCACCCGGTAGCACAGGCTGCGGATGGCAAAGCGGTCCACCGCCAAAAACGTGCGGCCCGAGGGCTCTTGCAGCCCCACCGCGAAGTCGCCCGTGGCCTGCAGCGCAGCGCTGCTGGCATCGGCGGCGCAGGCGGCTTGCCAGGCGGCCAGCGGGCCCTCGGAGCTTGCGAGCGCGGCCAGGCGGGCATCGGTGAAGCGGGGGCTGCCGAGAACCAGGGAGGGGGTGTGTGAGGACATAGTGGGGGCGTAAAAAGCAAAAATATCAGGGCTGGCGCGCCAGCAGGCGCTGCATCGCACCGGGATTATGCGGGGCAATGTCGAGCGCAATGCTCTTGGCGGTGTGACTATATTCACGCTGCGCTTGCAGGGTTTTGTCCAGGGCGATGGCTTTGCCCCGCAGCGGCGAGCCCGTCCGCAGCCGGTAGTCGCCGCCGGGTGCCAGGCTGCCGCGGTCGGTGGTGAAATTGTTGCGGAAGTCGCCCGGCGTGGTGGCCTGCAGCGGCGCGGTACCGACCAGCAGGTTGTTCACGGCCAGCACGGCATCGGCCCCGGGTTTGACCTTCAGCCAGACACCGCCCTGGGGCAGGTCGTCCACCAGGGTGTTGTAGGCCAGGCTGAGCTGGTTGACCGGCCAGGTGTAGCCCTCGGCCCCGAAGGAGATGAGCACCGGGTTTTCGGTCAACGGGCCCTGCTGGATGGTGTTGCCCACCACCACCGCCACGCCGCCGTTGGGAAACTCCAGCTCGTAGCTGGCGCTGCCGCCGTCGTCGGTGAGGCGGTTGTACAAGATGTTGCTTTGCGCGGCGCGGCTTTTCAGCAGGTGGCCGGTGCGGGCGTGGTGCAGGTAACTGCCGGTAACAGTGGCCCGGGCGATCTGGCCGATGTAGAGGTTGTGGTTGTGCCCGTCGGGGCGCATGTTGTAGGCGAATTCGCTGTTTTCCACCTCCAGCACGGCGTGGGGGTCGTTGCCGGTGAGCAGGCCCATTTCGTTGTGCGTGAAGCTGCAGTTGCGCACCACCAGCCAGCCGCTGTCGAAGCGGATACCCGCGCCATTGCGGCCCGCCACCTGCGCGCCTTCAAAGTCAAAGCCTTCCACGGTGAACTTCGGGCTGCGCACCACCCAGATGCCTTTGTCTTCTGCCGCCGCACCGTTGGCCAGCAGGCGTACCCGGCCGCCCACCGCACGCAGCGTCAGGTTGGGCTGGGTCCACACGGCCACGTCGCCCAGGTAGTCGCCCGCATCCACTTCGATCAAGGTGTCTGCGCCCGCCACACGGGCGGCAGCAGCTATTGTTTTGATAGTTCGCGAGGGACCGACCTGCAGCGTGGTGGGCGCACTCTGGGCCAGCGCCGCACTGCACAGCAGCAGCCACAGGGCTAAAAAACGGACGTAACGCCAAAGTTGGAAGGTTGTCATAGGTGCAGGGCATTCTGCCGGATGCCGTGTCACGCTTCTCCCCGTATGATCTCGCAGCAGAAATTAACCGAGGACTTACGCAGCCTCCCCTGTGTTGCCCTCTGGGCGCACAGGGGAGGCTGCGCAAGCCATGTAACCAAGGTCCCCGTGTGAAAACAGTTTTGATGATCGCCTACCACTTCCCGCCGCTGGCGGGCAGCAGTGGTATCCAACGGACCTTGCGTTTTGTGCAGCACCTGCCCGCGCTGGGCTGGAAGCCGGTGGTGCTGACCGCCGACCCGCGCGCCTACGAGCGCACCAGCCCCGATTTGATGCGCGACGTGCCCGAGGGCACCGTGGTGCGCCGCGCCTTCGCCCTCGACACCGCGCGGCACCTGAACATCCAGGGCCGCTACATGGGCTGGATGGCCCGGCCCGACCGCTGGATCAGCTGGCGGTTTGACGCGGTGCGCCAGGGCCTGCAACTCATCAAGCAATTCAAGCCCGACGCGATCTGGTCCACCTACCCGATTGCCACCGCCCACGTGATTGCCCAGCAGTTGCACCACAAGACCGGCCTGCCCTGGATTGCCGACTTCCGCGACCCGATGGCGCAAGACGGCTACCCCGCCGACCCCGTCACCTGGCGCAGCTACCAGCGTATCGAGCAAGAGGCGGTAGAGCAGGCCAGCCGCAGCGTCTTCACCACCCCCGGTGCCGCGCAGATGTACCGCGAGCGCTACCCCCAGGCCGCCAGCCGCATCACCGTGCTGGAAAACGGCTACGACGAGGAAAGCTTTGCCAACGCGCCCCGCGCCCCGGTGCGTGCGCTGACCGACGACCAGCCCGTGGTGCTGCTGCACAGCGGCATCGTCTACCCGTCCGAGCGCGACCCGACCCAGCTGTTCCAGGCCCTGCAGCGCCTGAAGGCCAGTGGAGCGTTGACCGCCCGGCAGCTGCAGATCCGCTTCCGCGCCTCGGCCCATGACGACATGCTGACCCAGTTGGCCACCCAGCACGGCGTGCAGGATTTCATCGAGCTTAGCCCCGCCGTGCCGTACCGCGAGGCGCTGGCCGAGATGCTGTCGGTGGATGCCTTGCTGGTCATGCAGGCCAGCAACTGCAACGCCCAGATTCCGGCCAAGATCTACGAGTACCTGCGCGCTGGCCGCCCCATCCTCGGCCTGACCGACCCGGTGGGCGACACCGCCGGTGTGCTGCGCGGTGCCGGGCTGGAGGCCATGGCGCGCATCGACTCGGCCGACGAGATTGCCGCCCTGCTGCCGCAGTTTGTGGCCGCCGTGCGGGCCCAGGCGGTGCGTTTGCCCGACCCCGCCGCCGTCAAGAACGCTTCGCGCCAGGGCCGGTCGCAGGCGTTTGCGGAGTTGCTGGCGGGTTTGTAAACACCAGCGCCGCCCGCAGCCCGCCCAGCGAGGGCGAGGTGTCCAGGCGCAGTGCCGCTCCGTGTGCCTGCGCAATCGTCTGGGCAATCGCCAAACCCAGCCCGCTGCCACCCGCCGTGGCCTCGGGGCTGCGGTAGAAGCGGTCAAATACCTTTTCCAGATCGGCGGGCGCAATGCCGGGGCCGGAGTCTTCCACGGTCAGCACGGGCGCGCCGTGGTCCGAGGCGATGGCCACATCCACCCGGCCGTGCGCGGGCGTGTATTTCAGCGCGTTGTCCAGCAGGTTGCGCAGCAGGATGCGCAGCGCGTCGGGGTGGCCCTGCACCACCACCGGGCCGCTGGGGGCAACACCCAGGTCGATGTGGCGCTCTTGCGCCTGCGGCAGCGCTTCTTCCACCGCCAGGCGCACCAGGTCGTGCAGGGGCACGGGCTCGGGCGGGGTGCCCGCGGCGGACTCCTGGCGGGCCAGCACCAGCAGCTGGTGCATCAGCCGCACCGCGCGGTCGATGCCCTGGTGCAGGCGGGCAATGGCGACACTGCGGCTGGTCGCATCGGGCGCGCGGTCCAGTGCCTGGGCCTGCAGTTTCAGGGCCGTGAGCGGTGAGCGCAGCTCGTGCGCGGCGTTGGCGACAAAAGATTTTTGGGCGGCGAAGGCGGTGTGCACGCGGCCAAACAGCAGGTTCAACTCGCGCACCAGGGGCAGCACTTCGTCGGGCAGGTCGGCTTCGGGCAGGGGCGACAGGTCATCGACCGCACGGGCGGCCACCTGCTGGCGGGTGCGCTCCAGCGGCTTCAGGGCGCTGCTGATGGCCCACCACAGCGCGACCATCAGCAGCGGGACCATGGTGGCCATGGGCAGCATGGCGCGCACTGCCAGGGCGCGGGCGCGGGCCTGGCGGGCACTCAGGTCCTGCGCAATCTGGATAGTCTGCGCCGGGGTCTGGATGGAGTAGACGCGGTAGCGCGTGCCGTTTTGTTCCACATCCGAAAAGCCCAGCACGGCCTGGGGTGGCAGGCGGTTGCGGTGCGACTGGAACAGCTGCACGCCGTTGGCGCTCCAGATCTGCACCTCGTAGTCGGCTTCATCGGGGGCCTGGGGCGCGCTTTGGCTCAGGGCCCCATTGCGCAGCGCAAAGGCCATTTGCTGCAGGTGGTAGTCGAACATTTCGTCGGCCTGCTGCAGCGCGCCGCGGTAGGCGGACGCCGCCTGGAACAGTGCAGCCACCACGATGGCGGTCATCACCGAGCCCAGCAGGCGGCGGCGTATCGAGTTCATGGGCGGGGCATCACATAGCCCAGGCCGCGCACGTTCTGGATCAGCTCGGCACCCAGCTTTTTGCGCAGGCCGTGGATGTAGACCTCGACGGCGTTGCTGCTCACGTCGTCTTTCCAACTGTAGAGTTTTTCTTCCAGCTGGGCCCGCGAGAACACCACGCCGGGGCGGGCCATCAGCGCCTCCAGCACGGCCCATTCGCGGCCGGACAGGGTGACGGGCTGGCCGTCGCGGGTGGCTTCGTGGGTGGCGGGGTTCAGGCGCAGGCCGTGCGCTTCCAGCACGGGGTCGGCGCGGCCTGCGCTGCGCCGGGTCAGGGCGCGGATGCGGGCCAGCAGCTCGTCGATGTCGTAGGGTTTGAGCACGTAGTCGTCGGCCCCGGCATCCAGCCCGGCAATGCGCTCGGCCACCGCGTCGCGGGCGGTGACCACCAGCACAGGGGTGCTGTCTTTGCGCTGGCGCAGGGCCTTGAGCACCTCCAGCCCGTCGCGCCGGGGCAGGCCCAGGTCGAGCAGCACCAGGTCGTAGGGGGCGCTGCGCAAGGCGGTGTCGGCCATCTCGCCGTCTTTCACCCAGTCCACGGCAAAGTGCTCGGCGCGCAGTACGTCGAGCACGGTTTCACCGATCATGGGGTCGTCTTCTACCAGTAACAAGCGCATGGGGGGAGTATGCCCATGCGGGGCTTAGGCGAAGCTTAATTACCGGGCAACCAGCACCGGCAGCGTGGATTCGGCCAGGATCTTGGTGGCGATGCTGCCCAGCACCATGCGGGCCACGCCAGTGCGGCCGTGGGAGCCGACGACGATCAGGTCGGCCTTTTCAGCCTGGCCGTAGCCCACGATGCCCGACACCACATCGCGCTCTTCCAGCACCACGGGGTTGAAGACGACCGGCGTGCCTTGCTGGCACAGCGCGGCGACCTTGGCATGCGCCGATTCGGCCTCTTCCTGCGCGGCCTGCTTGTAGTAGCTGAGCCCCAGGCTGCTGACTTCGCCCATGCCCATGCCCAGGTAAGGGTAGGGGTCGACCGCGTACAGCGCGGTCAGTCTGGCCCCCAGGCTGCGGGCCAAATCCACCGCCATGGCGGCTGCATGGTCAGACGCTGCCGACCCGTCGGTGGCTAACAAGATGTGTTTCAGCATGGGGAGCCTTTGCGCAAAGTGGGTTGAGGAAACCCCATTGTGCGACCGGTACCGCAAGGCGGCCCTTGATGTGCCTCAAGGGTCGGTGTGGTTTCTTGGATTTGAAAAAAAAGAGCCGTCTGTGCTTATTCCATAAGCATGGAAAGCTCCTTATTTGATAGCAATCGAGGTGCGGAGCCTGCTAGCCCAAACGTGCCTGGTACCGCGCAACTTGCGCGCTCCACCGCCGGCTTATTTCTTGGCCCGGCTCCGACGTGCTGGCTTGGCCTCTGCCGGTGTGTGTTTCTGGTTTTCCTGGTCCAGCCACAGCAGCGAATCCACATGCGACAGAAAACGCTGCAGGTAGTCGGGCGATAGCTGGCGCATCAGCGCCAGGGAGCGCAGCACCAGCATGTGGGGATTGAGCGGACCGGCGTTTTCGGGGCCGCGCACCATCGCCTGGTCCATGTGGTCGATGGCGGCGATTTTGGACCACACTTCGCGGAAACCGCGCACGCTTTTCAGCTCTGGCCGGGGCCCGTGGTGGTGGCCTTGCTGTGTGGTGTGGCGGATGTAGTGGTTCAGTTCCGCCAGGGCTCCAAGGCCGTTGTTCGGCACGGCTTGCGCACCGGGTGGGCGCGGGCCCCGCGCTTGCCCCATGCGCTGGCTGTAGTCGGCCAGTGCCGTGGCCAGCTTGGTCTGCAAAATGGGCTGCAGCGCACCCGTGGCTGCGCACGCGCGGCGCGACAGCACTTCCAGGTAATGGAAGCGGGCGGGGTCGAAGTGCTGGGCGTCGGCACTTCGTAGCGCTACCAGCGACGGCGGCGCGGTGTCCATACCGTCCATCCGACCCGCCTCGCTCATGGCTTGGCAGAGCGGGGCACCGGGGCCATTTCCACGCGCCGGTTCAGTGCGCGGCCCTCTTCGCTGGTGTTGGAGGCCACCGGCTGCTCGGCACCGAAGGCCGCAGAAAACACCTTGGACGACGGCATGCCCACGTCGATCAGCGCACGGGTCACCTTGAGGGCGCGCTGGGCCGATAGCTCCAGGTTGTCGGCAAATTGCTGGTTGCCACCAACGATGGGTTTGTCGTCGGTAAAGCCGCTGACCATCAGCATGTCGTCGCGCTCACCCAGGACCAGCTGCAAGGCCGGTACCAGGCTTTTCAGCAGTTGCTGCCCTTCAGGGCGCAACTGGTCGGAATTGACCGGGAACAGCACATTGCCGCTGATGCCGATGCGGCCATTGTTCAGCGTGACCCGGCCCGCCGCCAGCGGAATGGCCAGGGCTTTTTCCAGTGCCATGCGGCGCTGCTCTTCCGCCTGGCGCTTGCCTACTTCGGCCTGCAGGTTGGCCACCAGGTCCATCTGCACCACCAGCACGCCCACCAGGATGAGCACAAACGCGCCCAGCAGGCCCGCCATCAGGTCGCCAAAAACTGCCCATACCGGCGCGGCCTGCGCAATGCCGTCGTCGCCCATGCCATTGAGGTCGTCCAGGCCATCGGCGCCGGTCATGCCATGCTCTCTTTGGCCATTGCGGCGGGCTTGCTGCCGCGACTGCTGCCACGACTACGCAGGTCTTCCACCAGCCCCTGCTGTGAGCTGATGCTCAGGTCGATCACCTCGCGGGCCTGCGCCACGTAGTAGGCGAGTTGCTCGTCGCTGCGCGCCACCGACTGGCCGATGCTGCCCTCCATGCGGTGCAGGCTGTCCATCAGCTTCTCGTTGCTGGCGCTGAACAGCTGGACCCCGTGGCTGAAGGCTTCGCCCAGGCTGGCCAGCTCTACCGCGCTGCCTGCCACATGGGCGGCCACGTCCGCCGCCTGGCCCGCGTGGGTGCCCAGGGTGTTGGCAAACTGCTGGGCGGCCTGGTCCAGCACCGTGGCGGCCGAGGCCACCAGCGACTCGATCGCCGTCTGCTGCGCCCCCGAGGCCTGGTTCAGGTGCAGCAGCAGCGTGCTGATTTTTTCCAGCAGGCTGGAGCGTTCTTCAAAAGCCAGGTTGTCGCGCTCGCTGAGGCGGGTCATTTCCTGGCGCAGCTGGGTGATCACGCCCGCGGCCGCTTGCGGCACTTCGGCGGCGGTTTGCATCAGCCGGGTCATGGGGGCTTCCAACGCCGTGCCCAGCGTGGCGAGATGGCTGGCCAGTGCGGTCTGCAGTGCGTCCAGGCGCTCTACGGCGGCCACGCCACGGCTGGCTTCTTCGGCCCGCAGCGCACCGAGTTCGCTGCGCCACAAGGCCGCCAGTTGGTCCATGCGCTCGCCTTGCTGCGCGGCCCAGCGGGCTTCCGTCTCGGTGCGCGACTGCACTAGGACTTCGGAGCGGGCCAGCACCCCGGCCACCCCCATCAGCGTCTGGCCGACCTGCTGGCTGGCACGGTCGGTGATGTCGCTGGCGGTCTGTGCCAGCGACAGGCTGGCGGAGCGCTGGTCGGCCAGGGTTTGGGCACCCACGCGCTGCCATTCGCCCTGCAGTTGGGTGGCCATGGCTTCCAATGCCTGCGTCCAGCCCTGCAGCCGTTGCTGGTCGGCTGCCACCTGCTGGCTTTGCGATGCGGCGGCGGCCTCGTGCACGGTGGCCAGCAGCGTTGCGGAGCGCTGTTCAAACGTGGTGCTAAAGCTCTCCAACGCCTGGCCCAACTGGGCGACCTGGGCTTCGCTGCCGCGCGCATGCTGCTGCAGCGCCGTGGCCCAGCCATCGCCCACGCTGCGCGCGGTGGTGCCGAGCTCAAAGGTCAGGCCGCTGATTTGCGCCTGGGTGGCGTCCAGCACGCGCTGGTGCACACGGTTGGATTCCTGCGCGATCTCTGCCATGGCGGCCTGCACCACCGGCCGCAGGCTCTCGCCCGCCGCTTTGGCCCCGGCCACCAGGCTGTCTTGCAGCGAGGTGCCCACGGACTGGGCCAGTTGGGTGTAGACCCCGCTGACATCGCGGTGGAACTGGTCCTGTTGGCTCAGCAACTGCGTGCTTAAGCGTTCTTGCTGCTCTTGCAGCTGGGTGTTGAGTTGCGCGCTGCGGCGTTCCAGCCCGTCCACCATGGCCTGCAGGCGGTCTACCACTTCGGGCAAAGCCTGGGCCTGGGTCTGCATCGCCTTGAAGGCTTCCTGGCGCTGGTGGGCCAGCGATAACGGGCGGAAAACCGTGGCCGCCAAGCTGTCGAGCTGGCGCACCACGGCCAGCCGCTCGCGCCGCCCCAGGGTCGACAACAGGCCCAGCATGGCCGAGGTGGCCACCCCGGCCACCGAGGTGCCAAACGACAGCCCCAGCCCCTTGATGGGTGCCGCCAGCGCCGTACGGATGGCTTGCAGGTCGGTAGAGCCTTCGAGGGCAAAAACCGCCCCCTTGAAGGTCACCACCATGCCCAGAAAGGTGCCCAGCATGCCCAGCATCACCAGCAGTCCCACCAGGTAGGGCGTGAGCGCCAGGCCGGGCAGGGCGGCCCGTTCACCCTCGATGCGCAGGCGCACCGGGTGGCGCAGGGCCGCAGGCACACGTTCCAGCCAGGCGGCCACACCCGGCGCTGTCGGTTCCGCCACATGGGCCAGCGCAGCCGCCAACGCCGTGGTGGTTACCCGGTAGCGCTGGACTTCCCACGCCCCCAGCACATACACCGCGGCAATCGCCACGGTCATGGCCAGGGCCAGCCAGCTCACGCCGACAAAACCCATCCCCACCCAGGCCACGGTCGCCAGACCGATGGCGAAGGCCATTGCAAAAACAATTCTGTTCATTGGTACTTCTTCATTAACCTTGTTGTTCAGCGTTGCTGAATGCGTCTATCAGTCCCCACACCGGCTCCAGCCGCACGTCCAGTTCGGCCCGCAAAACCGCTTGCAGCTCCTTGCCGAAGCCATGCAGCCAGCCGCCCGGTTGCCGCCACAGGGATGCGTCTTGGGCCGGGGGCTGCGTATGCAGCTTGCGCAATTGCTCGAAGCGCCGCTGCAGCCGCACCGGCACGGTCGCCATCAGTTTTTGCGCGTGGCCCTCCAGCAGTTGCTCCCACACTGCGTCCAAAGTTGCCAGCTGCCGCAGCGCGGGGGACGCCTGGGCCAGGGTCTGGCGTACCTGGTGGCGCAAGGGGCCGACCACCAGCTTCATGCTGCGTTGCTGGTCGAGGTAATGCTGGCGGTACGGGGCAAAGTCCACTTCAGCGTCCGGGGGCGGCTCGGGTTGGTTCAGCGGATGGCGGCCACGCCGGGCTCCGGTATCCGCCGCCTCGGGCTTCTCGATGGCGCGCACCAGCGTTTGTTGCACCTGGCGGCACTGCGCCTGCAAGGTGGCAATCTGGTCTGGCGACACGCACTTGGCATCGGTCTCTGCCACCGTGCCCACTGCCTGGTGCGCCGCATGCAGTGTGACCGACTCGAACACGCCCACCCACTGGCTGAGTTTTTGCGCAAAGTCCTGGCGTGGTACGTCCCCCGCGCCCGCGACCGCAGCCTCGGGGTTATCGAGGTCACCAAGCCAGCGGACGAGTGGGGAACTGCTGAAATTCCTGTGCAGAGACATTTATACGGTAATTTAGGCCGCCAGCGCTTATTGAATAAGCGTGAGCAGCTATCAATTACGTAGTGATACTTATGCGGCCAGGCGCGCCCGGTGCCGCGCAATCTGCGCCCGTACCTGCGCCCAGGCGGTGCCGCCCAGGATATTGCGGGCGTTCAGCGAGCCGCGCAGGCTCAAGCACTCGTACACATCTTGCTCGATCTTGGCGTTGAAGCCTTGCAGCACGTCCAATGGCAGCTCGGACAGGTCCACGCCCTTGGCAATCGCTGCCTTGACGGCGTGGGCCACCACCTCGTGCGCGTCGCGGAAGGGCAGGCCTTTCTTGACCATGTAGTCGGCCAGGTCGGTGGCGGTGGCGTAGCCGCGCAGGGCGGCGCGCTCCATGGCTTCGGGCTTGACGGTGATGCCGCCCACCATTTCGGCAAAGATGCGCAGCGTGTCTTTGAGCGTGTCCACGGTGTCGAACAGCGGCTCCTTGTCTTCCTGGTTGTCCTTGTTGTAGGCCAGGGGTTGGCCCTTCATCAGGGTGATCAGGCCCATCAGGTGGCCGACCACGCGGCCGGTTTTCCCGCGCGCCAGCTCGGGCACATCGGGGTTTTTCTTCTGCGGCATGATGCTGGAGCCGGTGCAAAAGCGGTCGGCAATGTCGATGAAGCCAAAGCTCTGGCTCATCCACAGCACCAGCTCCTCCGACAGGCGGCTGATGTGCACCATGGCAATGCTGGCGGCGGCGGTGAATTCGATGGCGAAGTCGCGGTCGCTCACCGCATCCAGGCTGTTCTGGCACACGCCCTCCATGCCTAAGGTTGTGGCCACGCGCTCGCGGTCCAGCGGGTAGCTGGTGCCGGCCAGGGCGGCGCTGCCCAGCGGCAGGCGGTTCACACGTTTGCGCACGTCTTGCATGCGCTCGGCATCGCGGGCGAACATTTCCACATAGGCCAGCATGTGGTGGCCAAAGCTCACCGGCTGGGCCACCTGCAGGTGGGTGAAGCCGGGCATCACCACTTCCACGTTTTTCTCGGCAATGGCCACCAGGGCCAGTTGCAGGTCGGTCAACAGGCCGTTGATCAGGTCCATCTCGCCGCGCAGCCACAGGCGCACGTCGGTGGCCACCTGGTCGTTGCGGCTGCGGCCGGTGTGCAGGCGCTTGCCCGCATCGCCCACCAGCTGGGTCAGGCGGGCTTCGATGTTCAGGTGCACGTCTTCCAGGTCCAGCTTCCACTCGAAGTTGCCGGACTCGATGTCGCCGCTGATCTGCGCCAGGCCGCGCTGGATGTCGGCATGGTCTTGCGCGGCAATGATGCCCTGCGCGGCCAGCATCTCGGCGTGGGCCAGGCTGCCCGCAATGTCGGCCTGCCACAGGCGCTTGTCAAAAAACACGCTGGAGGTGTAGCGCTTGACCAGATCGCTCATGGGCTCGGAGAACAGCGCCGACCAGGCTTCGGATTTTTTGTCGAGTTGGTTGTGGGAAGACATGGAGGATTACCAGATGGGAAGAGGTGGCGTACCGGCGGGGATGAACTTCCCCAATAATCGGGCCGATATGCAAGAGTCGCAAATTTTATCGGGCTTCCAGCCGCTGGCCGACGTGCCGCCTCCGCCGCCCCGTACGGCGCTGGTGTTCGACGCCTGCCAGGCGGGCGTGATTCTGCGCGCGGTGCTGTTTGTAGAGGTGGCCGTGGCGGTGGCGGCCTTGTTTGGGGCGCAAAACGCCTGGGACTGGCTGGCCCGGCTGGCGCTATGGACCGGCGGCGCACTGCCCGCGGTGCTGGTGTGGCTGCTGGCCGCGTGCAGCCTGAAGCGCCCGCTGGCGCGCCTGCCGCAGCTGGCGCAAAACCTGGCTGGCGTGGTGCTGGGCGCGCTGGCCGGGCTGTACGGCTGCGGCATGCTGGCCTTGATCGGTTTGCTCGACCCCGTGCCCTGGCTGGCCAGTGCGGCGGCCGGGGCCTGGCTGTCGGCGCTGGTGGTGGCGGGCTTGGTGCTGCGCGCCCGCGCCCGCACCCCGGCGGCCACCACGGCGCGGCTGGGCGAGCTGCAGGCCCGTATCCGCCCGCATTTCCTATTCAACACCCTCAACAGCGCCATCGCCCTGGTGCGCGCCGAACCCGCCAAGGCCGAGGCCCTGCTGGAAGACCTGAGCGACCTGTTCCGCCACGCGCTGGTGGACCAGGGCGAAGCGGTCACGCTGGCGCAAGAGACCACGCTGGCCGAGCGCTACCTGTCCATCGAGCAGGTGCGCTTTGGTGACCGCCTGCGCATCCACTGGGCGCTGGACCCGCGCGCCGCTGGGGCCCAGCTGCCGCCCTTGCTGCTGCAGCCGCTGGTAGAGAACGCGGTGAAGCACGGCGTGGAGCCCAGCGCCACCGGGGCCGACGTGCACATTTCCACTGAGTGCCGGGGTAGCACGGTGGTGATCAAAATCTCCAACACCGTCCCTGGCGGCCAGGGCGTGCCCGGCCACGGCCTGGCGCTCAACAATGTGCGCGACCGCCTGGGCCTGCTGCACGACGTGCAAAGCCAGTTCCGGGTGACTTTCAAGGACGGCGTCTACCTCGTGCGTATCGAGATTCCCCTATGAAGACCTTGCGCGTGCTGGTGGTGGACGACGAGGCGCTGGCCCGCGCCCGCCTGCGCACCCTGCTGGGCGACTGCACCGCGCCCGCTGCTGAAGTGGCGGGGGAGGCGGCCAACGCCGAGCAGGCCCTGGCGCTGTTGCAGACCCAGAGCGTGGATGTCGTGTTGCTCGACATCCACATGCCCGGCATGGACGGCGTGCACCTGGCCCAAGAGCTGCGCAGCCAGACCCAGCCGCCCGCCGTGGTGTTCGTCACCGCCCACGCCGGGTACGCGCTGCAGGCCTTCGAGGTGGAGGCGGTGGACTACCTGACCAAACCCGTGCGCCTGGAGCGTTTGCAACAGGCACTACAAAAAATAGAGCGCCTTACGCCCATGAATAGGGCGGTAGAGCCCGATTTGGCCGATGAATTTTTGCTGATCCACGACCGGGGCCGCACCGAGCGGCTGCCGCTGGCCAGCGTGCTGTACCTGAAGGCCGAGCTGAAATACATCACCGTGCGCACCGCCACCAGGCACTTCGTCCTGGACGGCGCGCTGGGCGAACTGGAGCAGCGCCATGCCAGCGTGTTCATCCGCATCCACCGCAACGCGCTGGTGTCCCGGCGGGCCCTGCGGTCGCTGGAAAAACACTTTGACCCCGAGGAGGGCGAAGGCTGGGCGGTGCGCCTGCAAAGCCTGGACGAGCCGCTGGCGGTGTCGCGGCGGCAACTGGCGGCGGTGCGGGAGGCAATGGGGGGGTAATATGCTTAATTGGGAGTATTGTGCCTTTATGCTTAATCAGGCATGTTTTGCGTAAATGCTGAATAACGCATAAAATGCAGCATGGCTTACGCAATCCAAACCCCTCCGCAGCTATCGACCCATCTGCGGGCGCTTCGACGTGCCAAAGGTTTGAGTCAGTCGGATCTCGGTGCCAAACTCGGTCTGAGCCAGGCCCGTGTGGCCCGCATCGAAGGAGACCCGCTTTCCATCAGCGTTGAGCAGTTGCTGCGGGTATTTGCTGCTCTGGGCGTGCGCATGGGCTTGGAGGAACTGCCGTCAACCGCTGGCGATACCACGGTGCCGAGCGCACCTTTTGTCAGCGAACCGCTTGCCAAGCCTCCCATCGCCAGCCAAGACGGTGACTGGTAATGGCTGCACTCCATCTGTGGATGAACGGCCGCTATGTCGGCGTGTGGTCTACCTCGCGCAACGGGGTGCAGACCTTCCAGTACGACGGCCTTTGGACCCGCGCCGTATGGGGGCGGGCCCTGTCCTTGTCGCTGCCGTTTACCGAGGGCAATGGCGAACACCGGGGCGCAACGGTGGCCCATTATTTCGAGAACCTGCTGCCCGACAGTCTGGACATCCGCAAGCGCCTGGTGTCACGCTTCAAAACCAAGTCCACCCAGGCTTTTGACCTGCTGGCCGCCATTGGCCGCGACTGCGTAGGGGCGGTGCAAATCCTGCCCGAGGGTGTGCAGCCCCAGGACTGGAACCGGGTGGAGTGCGAGCCGCTCACCGAGTCCGATGTCGAACGCATCTTGCGTACCGCTACCACCGATGCCCCTCTGGGCCAGCACCAGGACGATGGCGACTTTCGCATCTCCATCGCCGGGGCGCAGGAGAAAACTGCCTTGCTGCGGTTTGGAGGAGCGTGGCAGC
Source organism: Rhodoferax sp. WC2427 (assembly GCF_040822085.1). Taxonomy (NCBI): domain Bacteria; kingdom Pseudomonadati; phylum Pseudomonadota; class Betaproteobacteria; order Burkholderiales; family Comamonadaceae; genus Rhodoferax; species Rhodoferax sp. WC2427. The sequence continues at coordinate 751,545 of NZ_CP162006.1, forward strand.
GCCCACTGGGTGCCACGCCCACCACCCACATCTTGAAATTGCCTCTGGGCCTGGTGGGCAATATGCGGGCCGACATGCGCGATTCGGTCGAAAACGAATGGCTGTGCGCGCAGATCGTGGCGGCGCTGGGCTTGCGCGTGGCCACTACCGAGATGGCCCGGTTTGGCACCCAAAAAGCCTTGGTGGTTGAGCGCTTTGACCGGCGCTGGCAAAACCTGGAGGCCGGGCAACAGAACCGCCCTGGCTTCACCCCACCCCAAGGAGCCTGGATTGCCCGGCTGCCCCAGGAGGACCTGTGCCAGGCCACCGGCACATCGCCCTTGAAGAAGTACGAATCCGACGGTGGCCCCTCGATGCGCAACTGCCTGGACGTGCTGGCGGGCAGCGCGCAGGCCGCAGACGACTGCGCCCATTTCGCCCTGACCCAGCTTGCCTTCTGGCTGCTGGCCGCCACCGACGGGCATGCCAAGAACTATTCGTTGTGGCACCGGCGCGGCGGCACATTTGGCCTGACCCCGCTGTACGACGTGCTGTCGGCCTGGCCCATCCTCGGCGAGGGGCCCAATTGGGTGTCCGAGCACAAAGCCACGCTGGCGATGGCGCTGCGGGCTAAAACCAAGCACTACAAGCTGGGTGAAATCCGCGTGCGGCATTGGCAAGCCCTGGCGCAAAGCTGTGGCGCGCCGAAGGTGTGGCAGCAGATGCAAGGCATGGTGTGGCGTGTGGATGCGGCCCTGGTGCAGGTGCAAGCCCAGTTGCCCCCAGACTTTCCAATGCGCGTGTGGGACGCGGTGCAGTCCGGTGTGCGCAAGCACGCCACCCAGTTTTTGCGCGAAGCCGACACCGTAGCGCGGTAAGCTCCCACCCATGATGCACCTTGCCCGCCTCCACCACGCCGCCATCATCTGCTCGGACTACGCCCGGTCCAAGGATTTCTACACCCGCATCCTGGGGCTACGGGTCATCGCCGAAAATTTGCGGGTCGAGCGGCAGTCGTACAAGCTGGATCTGGCGCTGGCCGATGGCGCGCAGATCGAGCTGTTTTCGTTCCCCGCGCCGCCGCCGCGCCCGTCCCGGCCCGAGTCCTGCGGGCTGCGGCACCTGGCTTTTGCGGTGGCCGATCTGGATGCCAACATTGCCAGCCTGCTGGCCGATGGCGTCGTGGTCGAGCCCGTGCGGGTGGACGAATTTACGGGCCGCCGCTTCACCTTTTTTGCCGACCCCGACGGCCTCCCCTTAGAACTTTACGAATTGAATTGAACCCGTGACCCCCATGAAGACTGTCTGGATCGTCGATGCCGCCTACCTGTACAACTTTGGCCGCTCGCGTCCCAACAGCTTTGACTACCTGAAGCTGAAGAATGAGCTGGTCCGGGCCAATGGCGGCCCGATTTACGAGAGCTACTACCTCAACTCCACCGGCGACCCCAATGCCGAGGCGCAAAACGCCTTCCACACCTGGATCAAGTCGGCGCCGCCCAAGGGCCCGCAGATGCGCGTGCAACTCTACAAGCTCAAGGAGCAGCACAACCAGTGCCCGTCGTGCGGCACGCGGTTTGACCGCACGGTGCAAAAAGGCGTGGACGTGGCGATTGCCACCCTGATGATCAAGCTGGCCGCGCAGGGCATTTACGACCGGGTCATCTTGTCGGCGGGCGATGGCGACTTTGAAGACGCCATCTCCTACCTCAAGTCCGACCTGCGCAAAGAGGTCTGGATCAACGGCGCGCAGGCCACCTTGTCGGCCGATTTGCAGTGCTACGCCGACCGCGTGCTCTGGCTGGACGACATGGGTAGCAGCATCGACAAATAGCGTTTGCTACTATTTCAGTAGCTGCTTGCGCTGATGGAATAAGCGCAAGCGCCTGATTTCATTCGTGGGTGTCTTTGATCGACTTGAACCGGTTGCGCAGTTCGTGGCGCAGGTTCTTGCGCAAAATGGCCTGCTCAAAACGGCGCTTTTCATCCGGCGTGGCGGGCAGCAAGGGCGGCACGGGCGCGGGTTTGCGGTCGTCGCCCACGGCCACCATGGTGAAAAAGCAGCTGTTCACATGGCGCACGCTGTGGGTGCGGATGTCTTCGGCCACCACCTTGATGCCGACCTCCATCGACGAGGTTCCTGCATGGTTGATGCTGGCCAGAAAGGTCACCAGCTCTCCAACGTGGATGGGCTGCAAGAACATCACCTGGTCCACGCTCAGCGTGACCACGTAGCGCCCGGCGTAGCGGCTGGCACACGCATAGGCCACCTGGTCGAGCAGGCGCAGCACTGCGCCGCCGTGCACGTTGCCCGAGAAATTGGCCATGTCGGGGGTCATCAAGACCGTCATGCTGAGTTGGTGCAGGGGGAAGTCCATGGGGGGCTTTCTGAATAAATTTGGGCGCTATGTTAGCGGGCGCGCAGGCCCAGCCGGCGCGCCAACCGCACCAGATTGGCCCGGTGCAGGCCCAGTTCGCGGGCGACCGAAGCCCAGTTGCCGTCCAGGCGCTGCAGGCTGGCGGCGATGCGCTGGCGCTGGTGGTCGTCCACCGAGGTGCGCAAATCGACCGGGGCTGCCGCGTCTGCGGGCAGGCTGGCCCGTTGCAATTCTGGTGCCAGGTCCTGGCCCAGACCCAGGTGCGCCGCCGTCACGCTGACGATGCGCGCCCGGGGGGCGGCACCCTGCTGGGCTTTGAGCGCGCTGCGGGCAATCAGGTGCTCCAGCTCGCGCACATTGCCGGGCCAGGGGTGGGCCAGCAGGGCCGCCTGGGCATCGGCATCCAGGCGCAGGCTGCCCAGGCCCAGGCGCGAGCGGTTCAGCTCCAGAAAATGCCCGGCCAGCAGCAGCGCGTCGTGCCCGCGCTCGCGCAGCGGCGGCACCGGTAGCGGGTAGACGCTGAGGCGGTGGTAGAAGTCGGCCCGGTAGCGGCCCGCGCGCACCTCCTGCGCCAGGTCGCGGTTGGTGGCGGCAATCACCCGCACGTCCACCCGGTGCTCGCGGTCCGAGCCCAGGCGCTGCAACTGCCCGCCCTGCAACACCCGCAGCAGCTTGGCCTGCACCGCCAGCGACAGCTCGCCCACCTCGTCCAGAAACAAGGTGCCACCATCGGCCAGCTCGAACTTGCCACGCCGGTCGGCCACCGCACCCGAGAACGCGCCGCGCACGTGGCCAAACAGTTCGCTTTCCACCAGCGACTCGGGCAGGGCCGCGCAGTTCAGGCTGATCAACGGGCGGGCCGCACGCGGCGAGGCGGCATGCAGCGCCTGGGCCACCAGCTCTTTGCCCACGCCGGTTTCGCCGGTGACCAGCACCGTCAGGTCGCTGTTGCCCACGGTGGCAATGTCGGCCAGCAGGCGCTGGTGGGCCGGGCTTTGGCCGATCAGCATGGGGGTGGGGTGGTCCAGTGCCAGGGCGCGGTAGCTTTCGGCCCGCAGGTGCTCGGTTTGCGCGGTGTGGGCCAGCCCGGCAATGCGCTGCACCACGCTGACGGTAGCGGCGGCCAGGCTGGCAAAGGCCTGCAGGTCGCCCAGGTCGACGGTGCTGAAACGCTCTTTGTCCAACGCATCCAGCGTCAGCACGCCCCAGGGGGTGTCGCCCAGCAGCACCGGGCAGCCCATGCAGTCGTGCACCTCCAGTTGGACACCGGGGATGAGCCCGTCATACGGGTCGGGCAGGGGGCTGTCGGGCGGAAACCGCAGCGGGCCGGGGGCTTGCAGCAGAGCCTGCAGGCGCGGGTGCTCGACCACCTGGAAGCGCCGCCCCAGGGTGTCGTGGCTCAGGCCGTTGACCGCCAGCGGCACCAGCGTAGCCCCGTCCAGTCGTAACAGCGCTGCCGCGTCGCAGGGCAAAAGCGCGCGCACGGCCTCCAGCAGGCGGCGGTAGCGCTCGCCGTCGGGCAGCTCCCGGGCCAGGTCGTCCACCAGGGGGACAATGGTTTGCAGCAGGGATTTGGTAGTCATTTTGATATGGTTATGGATCATTATGACTGTGTCAATTGGATGCTGCAACCGCGTAAGTCCTTGATCTGTATCAACCGCCAGCCGGGCATGGATCTTGATAAACCGGTTGCAGCAGTGCGCCGCCCTGCATTCCATTGAGAGCCCACCCATGCTGACCCCCGAACAACGTGCCATCGTCAAGTCCACCGTGCCCCTGCTGGAAAGCGGCGGCGAAGCGCTGACCACGCATTTCTACAAAATTTTGCTGGCCGAGCACCCCGAGGTGCGCCCGTTCTTCAACCAGGCCCACCAGGCCAATGGCGACCAGCCGCGCGCCCTGGCCAACGGCGTGTTGATGTACGCCCGCCACATCGACCGGCTGGAGCAGCTGGGCGGCTTGGTGTCCACCATCATCAACAAACACGTCTCCTTGCAAATTGAGCCCGGCCACTACCCGGCGGTGGGAGCCTGCCTGCTGCGCGCCATCCGCGAAGTGCTGGGGGCCGAGATTGCCACCGATGCCGTTATCAAAGCGTGGGGCGCGGCCTACGGCCAGCTGGCCGACATCCTGATCGGTGCCGAAGAAAAAATCTACGCCGACACCGCCGCCGCCCCCGGTGGCTGGCGCGGTACGCGGGCTTTCCGTGTGGTCCGCAAAGAGGCCGAGAGCAGCGAAATCACCTCGTTCACCCTGCAGCCGCAAGACGGTGGCGCGCTGGTGGACTTCGCGCCCGGCCAGTTCATTGGCCTGCGCCTGGTGGTGGACGGCAATGAGATCCGCCGCAACTACTCGCTGAGCGCCGCACCCAACGGCACGGACTACCGCATCAGCGTCAAGCGCGAGCCCGGCGGCGTGGCGTCCAACTACCTGCACGACAGCGTGCAGGTGGGCGATCTGCTGGATCTGGCCCCGCCCGCAGGCGACTTTGTGCTGGCCACGGGCGAGCGCCCGGTGGTGCTGATCAGCGGTGGGGTCGGCATCACGCCCACGCTGGCCCTGCTGGACCAGGCTTTGCAAGGCACGCGCCCGGTGCATTTCATCCACTGCGCGCGCAACCGCCATGTGCACGCCTTCCGTGCCGCCATCGATGCACGGGCGGCACGCCACCCGCAGCTCCAGCGCTTTTATGTGTACGACGAGCATATGGGCGCCGACCACGCACCGGACGCCGTAGGCCACCTCAGCACCGCCGACCTGGCCCGTTGGCTGCCCATGTCCAAGGACGTGGATGCCTACTTCCTGGGCCCCAAGCCCTTCATGCGCCACGTGAAGAAGCAATTGCGCGAGCTGGGCGTGCCCGAAGCGCAAACCCGCTACGAGTTTTTTGGCCCGGCCAGCGCGTTGGACTGAGTTTTTGCAAAAATGAAACAAATGGCCCCACCTGGGGCCCGCCATAAGCGCAATATCGGTGATTACGTATAGGCGGTGAAAAGCTGCACCGTAAAATTTCCGCATGCGCACCCCTACACCCAACCCTTCGGCCCACCGCATCGTCATCGTTGGAGGCGGGGCTGCTGGTCTGGTACTGGCCACCGGCCTGGGTAATTCGCTAGGCCGCAAGGGCTTGGTAGACATCACCCTGATCGACAAGGCCCGCACCCACATCTGGAAACCCAAGCTGCACGAGATCGCTGCGGGCAGCATGGATGTGGGCCGCCACGAGCTCAACTACCTGGCGCAGGCGCACTGGCACCATTTCCACTACCGGGTGGGCGAAATGAATGGCCTGGACCGGACCAACAAGCTGGTCCACGTGGCCCCGTTCGTCGACGAAGACGGGGTGGTGGTCACCGCCCAGCGCAGCTTTCCCTACGACACCCTGGTGATGGCCGTTGGCAGCCGCAGCAACGACTTCGGCACCCCCGGTGTCGACCAGCACGCCCTGAAGCTGGAGACCCTGGCCGATGCCGAGCGATTCCACCGCCGCATGCTCGACGCCTGCGTGCGCGCCAACGCCCAGGAAACCCCGCTGCTGCCTGCGCAGCTGCAGGTGGCGGTGATCGGGGCCGGGGCCACCGGCGTGGAACTGGTGGCGCAGCTGCACCGCACCACCCGCGAAGTGGTGGCCTTCGGGCTGGACCGCATCAACCCCGAGCGCGACATCAAGCTCAACCTGATCGAAGCCGCCGACCGCATCCTGCCCGCGCTGTCGCCGCGCCTGTCCACCGGAGCCCACAACCTGCTCAACAGCCTGGGCATCAAGGTGCACACCTCGGCCCGCGTGTCGGGCGTGGGGGCCGACAACGTGCAACTGGCCAGCGGCGAGGTCATCCCGGCCGAGCTGGTGGTGTGGGCGGCGGGCATCAAGGCACCAGGCTTCCTGAAGGACATCGACGGCCTGGAAACCAACCGCATCAACCAGCTGGCGGTGCAGCAAAACCTGCTCACCACGCGCGACGACAGCATCTTTGCCCTGGGCGACTGCTCCGCCTGCCCCTGGCCCGAGAAAGGCGGCTTTGTGCCGCCGCGCGCCCAGGCCGCCAACCAGCAGGCATCGCACCTGGTCAAGCAGATCAAGCGCCGCCTGGCGGGCAAACCGCTGGAGCCGTACCGCTACCGCGACTTCGGCTCGCTGGTGTCGCTGGGCGACTACAGCGCGGTTGGCAGTCTCATGGGCGGGATCATGGAAGGCAGCCTGTTCATCGACGGGCTGGTGGCGCGGGTGATGTACACCTCGCTCTACAAAATGCACGAACTCGCCCTGCACGGCATGACCAAAGTCACGCTGGAAACCCTCACCCGCGCTATCACCCGGCGCACCGAATCGCACGTCAAGCTGCATTGAATGTGGCGTCCCCGGCGGGCGCGGGCGTGTTTAGATGTAGCATCCGGTTACTTTTTGGCCGCTTCTGGCCAGGGGTTCCCGTGATGCAACCAGAGACACACCATGAAATTCAATGACATACGGGTATCCCACAAGCTGTGGGGCACGATTCTGGGTTTGCTGTTGGCAATGCTGCTGGTCACGGTGTGGACCCAGTTGCAGACCCGCGAGGTCAACGAGACCGCCGACCGACAGGTGGCGCATTACGAGAATGCCATCACCTCCGCCACCGGCTGGCGCGGCATGGTCGAGATGGCGGTCAGCATGAACATCTACAGCGTGCTCACCACCGACGAGGCGCAAAGCAAGGTCTTCGAAGCCCGCGCCGCCGAGCTCACCGCCAAGATCAACCCGATCCAGGAGCGCATGAACAAGGCCGCCTTGGCACCGTCGGACAAGGCCGCACTGGACCGCATTACCAGCACCCGCGCCGATATCCGCGGCCTGAGCGACAAGGTCAAGCAGCTGAAGGAAGCACGCGATGCCGAGGCCAGCCAGGCCTTCATCGACAAAGACTACAAACCCCGCGCCGCGGTGTACCTGGAGGCGATGGACACCTTCATCGCCCAGCAGATCCAGCAGCGCGATGCCGCCAAGCTGGCCGCGCAAGAGGCCGGTAAAAACGTGGCCCTGGTGGCCGTGGCCTGCGTGGCGGTGGTGTTTGCACTGGGCGTGCTGCTGGCGCAATGGCTGGTGCGCTCCATCACGCTGCCGCTGGCGCGGGCCATGGCCGTGACCGATGCCATCGCCGCGGGGGACCTGTTGCAGGAGGTGCAAGACCCACGCAAAGACGAGTTCGGCCACTTGCTGCGCTCGCTGGGTGGCATGGTCACCAAGCTGCGTGGCCTGGTGGCCGAGGTGCGCACCGGCGTGGATGCGGTGTCTACCGCCTCCCACGAGATCGCCACCGGCAACCACGACCTGTCGGAGCGTACCGAGCAAACCGCCTCCAACCTGCAGCAGGCCGCCGCCAGCATGGAGCAGCTGACCAGCACCGTGGCCCAGGCCGCAGACACTGCCCGCCAGGCCAACCAGCTGGCCACCACGGCCGCCCAGGCCGCTACCCGTGGCGGCGAAGCGGTGGCGCAGGTGATCGGCACCATGCAGCACATCAGCACCTCGTCCAAGCGCATTGCCGACATCATCGGCACCATCGACGGCATCGCCTTCCAGACCAATATCCTGGCCCTGAACGCCGCGGTGGAAGCCGCCCGCGCCGGGGAACAGGGCCGGGGTTTTGCCGTGGTGGCCAGCGAAGTGCGCAGCCTGGCGCAGCGCAGCGCCGAAGCTGCCAAAGAGATCAAGACGCTGATCGGCGCGTCGGTGCAAACCGTCGAGGCGGGCACCCAGCAGGTCAGCCGGGCGGGTGAAACCATGGGCGAAATCGTCAGCAGCGTGGGCCGCGTGAGCGACCTGATCGGTGAGATCAGTGCCGCGTCGACCGAGCAGCGCGACGGCATTGCCCAGGTCAACCAGGCGGTGAACCAACTGGACCAGATGACCCAGCAAAACGCCGCCCTGGTGGAGCAGTCTGCCGCCGCAGCGTCCGGCCTGCGCGACCAGTCCCAGCGGCTGGCCGAAGTGGTGTCGGTGTTCAACGTGGGCGGCCACACCGCCAAGCTGACGGCGCCGGTGCCACGCGCCATGGCCGCGCCCATGCGCCCGGCCATTGCGGCCCGGCCAGCCGTGGCCAAAGCCTTGCCCGGGAAATCCTCTAGACCCGCTCAACCCGCCATCCAGCACACGGCGAAAGCTCTGGCCCGCACCCCGGTGCCCGCCAAGCCCGCCCCGGCCCTGCGCCGCCCGGTGGCCATTACCGCCAAACCGGCGCCCGCCCGGCCTGCGCTGGCGCGGCCTGCGGCAGCCAAGGGCGGCGAGGGTGACTGGGAAAGCTTCTAAATCCTTTTGCTATTTATTTAGTAGCTGCTTACGCTCTATCCATCAGCGTAAAAGGCCTAAATGGCTTAAATGGCCAACAAGCCTGTTTCAGCCCTTGCCCAGCGGGGTTTTTGAAAACAAGCCCGAGGCACTGCTCTCTGCCGCCAGTTCTTCGGTGGCCGCCAGCAGCGCGGGGGCCAGGGCCTGGATGCGCGCGGCGGTCAGCCGCTGCCGTGGCCCGGCGATGCTGATGACGGCCATGGCCGGGCGGCCCCGGCGCTGCACCGGCGCGGCCACCGCCGCCATGCCGGGGGCAAACACCTCATCGATCATCGCGTAGCCGCGCACCCGGGCGGCATGCAAAAAGCCCAACAGCGCCTTCACCGTGGTGGGGGCTTTGGGCCCGTATTCCCTGGGCGAGCCAAAACCCTGCTTCGACACCAGGGCCACCGCGCGTTCGTCGCTCAAGGTCAGCATCCAGGCGTGGCCGGACGAGGTGCAGGACAGGCGTGCGTCCATGCCCATGTCGGGGTCGTAGCGGAAGCCCTTGCGCCCGCCCTCGGCCTTGGCCACCCAGGTCAGGCGGTCTTCGTCCACGATGGACAGGCGGGCCAGCTCGCCCGAGGCCTCGGCCAGGCGCTCGATCAGTGGCTGGGCAATGTCCACGATGCCCGAGCCGCTCAGAAACCCCAGGCCCAGCGCCGCCACCTTGGTGGTCAGCACATAGTCGCCCTGGGCATGCAGCTGCTTCACGTAGCCGCGCGCCACCAGCGCCAGCAGCACCCGGTGGCAACTGCTCTTGGGCATGTTGGCCGAGTCGGCAATCAGTGCCAGGGGCAGGCCTTCGGGGTGGCCGGCCAGGTGTTCCAGCAGGTCCAGTCCCCGGTCGAGTGCAGCGGTCATAGGTGGGCCGGGTGTAGCAAATTCCATATTGTAGAAAGAGATTCCGGTTTAGAACGGGGTGTTTCTACTGGTTCCAAGATGCGGTCTGGCGCGGCCCATTCCAGGGGCCGCCCGCCCACATTGCCCTTTGGAAGGAAACCCCGTATGGCCCACCCCCTGTTTGTTCTCAATGGCTCCAACCTCAACATGCTCGGCAAGCGCGAGCCGCATCTGTACGGCACCACTACCCTGGCCGAGGTCCAAAGCCGCACCGAAGCCCTGGCCGCCCAGTTGGGCCTGGACTGCGACTTTCGCCAGACCAACCACGAGGGCGTGCTGGTGGACTGGATCCAGGAGGCGTACGAGAAAGATGCCGCCGTGGTCATCAACCCGGCCGGTTTTTCCTTCCACTCCATCCCGGTGCTGGACGCACTCAAGCTGCTGCGCAAGCCGCTGATCGAGGTGCACATCTCCAACATCCACCAGCGCACGGCGCAGTACCAGCATTCGCTGGTGTCGCTGGTGGCGCAGGGCGTGATCTGCGGGCTGGGCGTGGGCGGCTACCTGCTGGCCGTGCGCGCCGTGGCCGACGCGCTGGCGACCGACCCGCTGTAAATCGTTATTCCTATTTGAATCCGGAGACACAAACCATGAAAACCATCCACCACGCCCTCACCGCCCTGCTGGTCAGCGCCGCCTGCGCCGCAGCCGCCCAGACCGGCCCTGTCAAGTTCGCGGGCATCATGGAGCTGTCGGGCAGCGGTGCCACGCCGGGCACCAATTTCAACAACGGCGTGAAGCTGGCGGTGAAAGAAATCAACGCCAGTGGCGGCATCCTCGGGCGGCAGATCGACTACCAGCCCGCCGACTCGCAAACCAACCCCGCCGTGGCCAAGGCCCTGGCGCAAAAGGCGATTGACGGCAATGCCTACGTGGTGCTGGGGCCGGTGCATTCCGGCTCCATGCTGGTGACGATGTCGGAGACCCAGCGCGCCAATGTGACCAACTTCACCGGCGGCGAGGCGGCGGGCATCACCCAGCAGGGCAACCCGTATGTGTTCCGCTCGTCGTTCACGCAGCTGATCTCCATGCCCAAGGTGGCGCGCTACATCAAGGATTCGGTGAAGGCCGGCAGCGTGGCGGTCATGTACACCAACAACGACTACGGCAAAGGCGGCCACGATGCCATGCTGAAGGCACTGGAAGCCCAGGGCATCAAGGTCGCCGCAGACGTGCCCACCGACCCGCAGCAGATCGACTTTTCGGCCGCTGTGCTCAAGGTCAAGCAGTCGGGTGCGGACGCGCTGTTTTTGTACACGCTGGAGGAAGAATCCGCCCGGGCGCTGCGCGAACTGCGCAAGCAGGGCTATGCCAAGCCCATCATTGGCGAGACCACCGCCGTGAGCCAGAAGACCATCGAGCTGGCGGGCGAGTCGGCCAACGGCATGCTGGGCCACGTGGGCCTGACGGTGGACGCGCCCGAGCCGCGCATCAAGGCCTTTGATGCCCGCTTCCAGAGCGAATACAAGTACAAGAGCGAGCACAACGGCATGAAGGGCTACATCAGCGTCTACGTGGTCAAGGCCATGACCGAAAAGCTCGGCAAGTTCGACTCCAAGCTGCTGGCCGAGTCGCTGCACGGTGCCAAGATCTTTGCCGCGCAAAACCCCGGCGTGCTGATGGACCTGGCCTTCGACAAAAACGGCGACCTGGACCGCGAAAGCTTTCTGATCCGCGTCGAGCAGGGCAAGCAGCAGGTGGTGCAGATCCTGCCCGCCATGTCCGCCAAATAGCCGGGAAACAGCGGCGAAAGGGGCCGCTAGTCGGCCACCCCTTCCACCAGGAACTGCACCCGCCGCTGGCCCTGCCACTCGTTCACGTCCAGGCGGAACGCCAGCGTCACCTTGTTGGGCAGGCTTTCGGTGTGGCCGAACCAGATGCCGTCTACCGGCTGGCCCTGGTGCTTGAGCTTCAGCGACAAATGCTTTTCGCCCACCAGGCGCTGCGACACCACTTCCAGCTCTTCGCTGAAGGTGGGCGGCGCAAAGCCCTGGCCCCAGACCTCCTTGTGCAGCACGTCCACCAGCTCGGCGCGGCGGTATTCGGGCGCCAGTGGGCCGTCGGTTTCCAGGCGGCGCGTCAGGGTGGCGGCATCCAGCCACTCCAGTGCCACCTGCTGCAGGCCTTGCTCGAACGCGGCCAGGTGGTCTTCGTGCACCGTGCAGCCCGCCGCCATGGCGTGGCCGCCAAAGCGCAGCAGCACGCCGGGATGGCGCTTGGCCACCAGGTCGAGTGCGTCGCGTAGGTGGAAGCCGGGGATGGAGCGGCCCGAGCCCTTGAGCTCGTGCTCTTTGCCCGGGGCCTTGCTGGCGGCGAACACGAAGGTGGGGCGGTGCAGCTTGTCTTTGAGGCGGCTGGCCACGATCCCCACCACGCCCTCGTGGAAGTCGGGGTCGAACACGCAAATGGCCGGGGGCGGCTCTTCCGATTCGTCAAACAGCGACTCGGCCACCAGCATGGCCTGCTCGCGCATGCCGCCCTCGATCTCGCGGCGCTCGCGGTTGATTTTGTCAAGCAGGGTGGCCAGCTCGGTGGCACGGGCCGGGTCGTCGGTCAGCAGGCATTCGATGCCCAGCGTCATGTCGGCCAGGCGGCCTGCGGCGTTAATGCGCGGGCCCAGGGCAAAGCCGAAGTCGAAGGTGGTGGCCACTTTGGCGACACGGCCTGCTGCTACAAATAACGCAGCTAGTCCCGCCGGTTGCGCCTGCGCGCGCAGCCGTTTGAGCCCTTGGGCTACCAGGCGGCGGTTGTTGGCATCGAGCTTGACCACATCGGCCACCGTGCCCAGGGCCACCAGGGTCAGCAGCGGGTCCAGCTTGGGTTGCGTCTCGGCGGTAAACACACCGCGTTGGCGCAGCTCGGCCCGCAGCGCCAGCAGCACGTAAAACATCACGCCGACCCCGGCGATGGATTTGCTCTCGAAGCTGCAGCCGGGCTGGTTGGGATTCACGATCACGTCCGCATTCGGCACGGCGATCTGGCCGTCGCGCATGGCGGGCAGGTGGTGGTCGGTCACCAGCACCTGCAGGCCCAGGGCCTTGGCCTCGGCCACGCCTTCGAAGCTGGCAATGCCGTTGTCCACCGTCACCAGCAGGTCGGCCCCGCTGTCTTTGACGCGGCGCGAGATGCTGGCGGTGAGGCCATAGCCGTCCACCACCCGGTCGGGCACGATGTAGTCGGCGTGCCGGGCCCCCAGCAGGCGCAGGCCGCGCACACCCACCGCGCAGGCCGTGGCCCCGTCGCAGTCGTAGTCGGCCACGATGCAGATGCGCTTGTTCGCCGCAATCGCATCGGCCAGCAGGACGGCGGCGGCTTGCGTGCCCAGCATGCTGGCGGGCGGCAGCAGGCGGCCCAGGCCGTCGTCCAGCGCGTCCTTGTTGTCCACGCCGCGGGCGGCGAACAGGCGGGCCAGCAGGGGGTGGACACCCGCTTGCTCCAGCGCCCAGACGGCGCGGGGGGGAATGTCGCGTGCTGTTATTTTCATCCTAGATTCCGTGGTTGGACGCGCCCGAGTGTGCCGCTGGGGGCGTGGCTGGGTAGGCGCGACAACGCAGCGGGCTCATGCCCGCCAGGCGGAGTAACAACCCCAGACGTGGCTCCAGTGGTGCAATCGGGTGTGTAGCGCGGTTCAGTCAAGAGATGCGCGACGAGAGGTTTGCAGAATTCAATGACCATGCGATGTTCCAAGTGATAACAAGCGGTCAACTACGGAATCTAGGATTCACAGCTGCTCCAGCACAGTGGATAAGCGCTGGGGGCTTAAAAAGTTGGATATTTTTTGCATGAGGCCGCGCGGTGCCAGTTCAAAAGTATGGGCATTGCTTTCGCCGCACAGGGTGAGTTGCACGGCCTGGCCCTGGTCCAGCGCGGCCAGCAGTTCGGCGCAGGCGGTGCTGTCGATGTGCTGCCAGGCGGCGGTCCAGGCTGCCCAGTCTTCCATCTGCGCGGCCTGCAACAAGGCCAGCGGCATGGTGGGTGCAGGTTTGGGTGCGGGCGGCGATGCAGGTGGGTGGGGCAGGGCCCCGCTGCCGCTGACCCAGAACGAATTGATCGCGAACAGGCCGCGCTCGGCCCGCGCATCGCTCACTGCATGGGTGTAGAGCAGCATCTGCATCTCGCTCTGCAGCCGCCGCAACGGGCCGCCCTGGGCGGTGGGCGGCATCCATTCGTCCACATTGCGTGCGCCCACGCCGCTGACCACGCGGTCCAGCGAGGCGGTGGCCAGACCGCGAAAGATCTCGCCCTGCGCCCGCCAGCGGGTGGGTGCCGCGTAGGTGAGGGTGATGCCGTCTTCCTCAAAAAACGGTTGCATGGTGGCCAGCACGGCGCGGGACTCGGCCTCTTCCAGCCCCAGTGCGTCGGGCGGGGCCATCACGATGTGGTCGGTCATCACCTGCCAGTGGCAAGGCGTGACCCAGGCCCAGGCACCGTCTTGTGCCGCCTCGTGGGCCGCCCAGGGGATGAGCCCGTCGGCCACCGGCAGCCCGTAGTGCCGCGCCAGGGCGCGTTCGTGCGGCGGCGACAGGCTGGTATCTTGCCCGTCGTCGCGCAGGGTGGGGGTGAGGCGCTGGAGCAGGCGCTCCAGGTTCGGCAGGCGCAGCGTGGCCAGCGCCGTGCGGCAGCCTGGCGACGCGCTGGCGGCCAGAGGAATCAACACATGGGGGAGGGTGGGCATGCGGCTATTGTCCCGGATGGGCTGGGCCCCAACGCAAAAGCGGTGGCAGCTATCTTTTCAATAGCTGCCACCGCTCTACGGATAAGCGCAAGAGGGCTAAAACGCCCTCAGAGGTGTTTATTCGTTACTGTCGCTGGAGAAGACACGCACGCTGCTGTAGGCATTGGTCACACCGGGCACGGTGCTGGCGATGTAACGGGCCTTGGCGTCCTCTTGGGGGCCTTGGGCCCAGCCGTGCAGGGTCACGGTGCCATTGCTGGCGGTGACGGTCAGGTCCTTGACATCGCTACCCAGCTGGGTGCTGATGGCGGACTGGACCGAGTTGGCCAGGTCGGCGTCGTTGGTGGCAGCGTGGGCGGGGAGGAAAGCGCCAGCGGTCAGGGCGAACAGGGCGGAAGCAGCGATGCGGTTGAAAGAGCGGGTCATGGTGGGGTCCTTTGGGTTGTAGCACCAAGACTGGTGCAGTGTTTTGCGATGGGCTGATCTTCCCAAGCGGCGGCGGCTTGTGTGTGTCGGCAAGCCGGTGGCTGTGTTGCAACTGCAATCCTGGGGTGAACCCTGGGTTTTGTGAATGCTATGTTTTGGATAGCTGTATGTGCAGGTACCATTTGCGCTAGAGGACTAGAAAGATAGGAGATATCCATGGAAGATTGGGGCCGCAGCAGCCGATGCAAACCGCAGGTTTTGCGGTTTTTACCTTGTTAGAAATCTCAGCGTATGCCCCAAACAGGCCTCATCGTTCGCGTCGCCGAAGCCGAGCCGCACGTCGCGCATTTGCGTGATCGCTTCCACCCCGTGGCCAAGCTCGGCGTTCCTGCCCACATCACCGTGCTGTATCCGTTCATGCCACCCGAGCGCATTGACAGGGACGTGGTTCAGCGAATTCAGGACGCCATCGCCGGCATCGCGGCCTTCCCGTTCACGTTGGGCGTGGTGGGGCGCTTCCCGGCCACGGCCTACCTGGCCCCAGAGCCTGCCGCTCCGTTCATTGCGCTCACCCAGTCTTTGGCCCAGGCGTTTCCCGACTATCCACCCTTCGGGGGCGAGTTCGAGACCATCATTCCGCATCTCAGTGTGGCGCATGGCAGCGCCAGCGATGCAGATACCGCGCAAGCCGAGTTGTCGCAGGCCCTGGCGGAAAAGGGTCCTATCCACTCCGTTTGCAGCGCGGTTGTTCTACTGGAGAATGCGTCCGGCGTTTGGAAGCAAATGCAGGTTTTTCCGCTCGCGCCCAGCCCAGCGGCCGACGGGCCCCCTCGGTAACTCCACGCCAAAACCAAAAACGGCTGCAGCTATCTTTTGAATAGCTGCAGCCGCTGTATGGAAGCGCGGGAAAGGGCTAAAAGCCCTTGTTGCTGGCTCAGTCGTTGCTGTCGCTGGAGAAGACACGCACGCTGCTGTAGGCATTGGTCACGCCGGGCACGGTGCTGGCGATGTAGCGGGCCTTGGCGTCTTCTTGGGGGCCCTGGGCCCAGCCGTGCAGGGTCACGGTGCCGTTGCTGGCGGTGACGGTCAGGTCCTTGGCATCGCTACCCAGCTGGGTGCTGATGGCGGACTGGACCGAGTTGGCCAGGTCGGCGTCGTTGGTGGCAGCGTGGGCGGGGAGGAACGCACCGGCAGCCAGGGCGAACAGGGCAGAAGCAGCGATGCGGTTGAAAGAGCGGGTCATGGTGGAATCCTTTGGGTTGTAGCACCAAGACTGGTGCAGTGTTTTGCGATGGGGTGATCTTCCCAAGCGGCGGCGGCTTGTGTGTGTCGGCAAGCCGGTGGCTGTGTTGCAACTGCAATCCTGGAGGAGCCCTGGTTTTTGGATGACCAGGCCTTTTTTTGACCGTAAAAATGGCCGCTAGCGCTTATCGGGTAAGCACAGGCAGCTCCTGTTTTTTACTATCCAAAGAGAAGCATTGTGTGCAGCCCACCTCTGGCGGATGGGCGTTGCGGGGAGCCAGCCAGCAGCGATGGCGGTACCGGCCCGAATGGATCTGGCTTGAATCGCTGCAACGCGCTTAGCCGATGGAGCGCAATGCGCCGTTGACCACCTTCACCCGGTCACCGGCTTGCCAGGCGGGCTGCGCGGACTGGTGCAGGGTGCGGGTGGAGCCGTCGTCCAGGCGCACCACGATCTCGTAGCTGTGCGAGGCCTTCACCTGGCCTTCGATGTGGTTACCGGCAAAGGCACCCCCCAGGGCACCGAGCACGGTGGCCACGTCGCGGCCCCGGCCGCCGCCGACCTGGTGGCCCAGCACGCCACCCACTACGGCGCCGCCCACCGCGCCCACACCACTGCCTGGGGCGGCGGTGGTGATTTCACGGGTGGACTCGACCACGCCGCAGTTGCTGCAAATGGCGGCCTGCTGCCGGGGCTCGGTGTGGAGGGTGGTGTTGCGCACCGGCGCTGCCGCCATCTGTGGGGACGTGGAGGGGGCCCGTACAGGGGCGCGCACGGGGGCTTCCACCGGGGCGGTGGCGGGTGCCATCACCACCGGTTGTGCCAGGTTGCTGGCGTCCGTGTTGCGGGCCGCCGAGCTGGGAAGCCAGCCCATGATGGCGGCCGTGCCCACGGCACAGACCAGCACGATGGCCGAGCAGGCGGCGATGACCATGGGGTGCAGGCGGGGTTTCGAGAGGGAATCGGTAGGTGTGTGCATGGTGGTATTTGGGTGTATGGGGTAAGAGAGGGGAGGCCGGAGGCCTCATGGGGGGCCAGAAAGGGGACGCTATGGGTTTTCAACGCCACAGTCTTTTCGGTGGTTGACCTGGGCCTGCACACGGCGGCGAGTTTGCCTGCGCCGTACCCGGCGTAATTGCTATTTATAATATAGCTTATTATGCTGATGGAGTAAGCGCCAGGTGCCTAAAAGATACTGAATTTTTGAGGGGCTGCCCGCAGTCTTTCGGTGGGCGTGCCCAGGTTGGCATCTGCCGGGCTTGCCGGGCCTGGCACGACCAGCGCTACCATCCCCGCATGACCACCCACTACGAATCCTTGCAACAAGCCGCCACCTACCAGGATGCCTTCGGCGTCGAACCGCCCAGCGCCCTGGGCGAGCGCGACATGTGGCCGCGCAAGCCGGGGTTTTGCATCCGGCCGGTGGCGGCCGAGGGCGATGCGCCTGCGTCGCGTGTCTTGACCCCCGCCCAGTGGGGCCTGGTGCCGCACTGGGTCAAGTCGGTGTCCGACGGCAAGCTGCGCGCGCCCAAGCTGGTCAACGCCCGCTCCGAGACGGCCAGCACCACGCAAAATTTCCGCGATGCCTGGCTGCAAAACCAGCGCTGCATCGTGCCCATGCAGGCGTTTTATGTGGATGACTGGCGCAGCGGCAAGGCCGTGCCCACGCGCATCTCGCGTATCGACGGCAAGCCCATGGGCGTGGCCGGGCTGTGGGCCAGCTGGACCGGGCCCGACGGCGTGCCCTTCCTTAGCTACACCGTGCTGACCGTCAACGCCAACAACCACGCCCTGATGCGCCGCTACGGCCCCGAAGGCAACGACAAACACATGCCGGTCATCCTCAACGAAGGCGCGGTGGACGCCTGGCTCACGGTGCGCATCGAAAAAGCCAAGGAATTCATGCGCCAGTACCCGGCCAACTGGCTGGCTGCCAACCCGGTGGAGACCAAGGCCGACAAGGTGCCGCAGGGGCTGTTTTGACGCCCCTGCCTTTCGCTACGTCGGCATCCACCGCCACCTGGATGCGGGTGGCCGCCAGCGAGCAGGGCGTGCGCACCGCCCCGCCCGGCCAGAGCAACCCGCGCATCACCGCCTACCACGCAGGCACCAACATCGCGGGCTATGACGACAAGGCGGCCTGGTGCTCGTCGTTTGTGAACTGGACGCTGGCCCAGGTGGGCATACCCGGCACCGGCTCGGCCCTGGCCCGCTCGTGGCTGGACTGGGGCCAACCGCTGGACGCGCCCGTGCCCGGCTGCATCGTGGTGCTGACCCGCGACAACCCCACGGGCTGGACCGGCCATGTGGGCTTTTACCTGCGCACCCAGGGCGACCAGGTGCTGCTGCTGGGCGGCAACCAGCTGGACTGCGTGTGCGAAAACAGCTACCCGCTGGCCTCGGTGCTGGGCTACCGCTGGCCTGCAGGCGTTTCACCCGGCTAATCCCGGCGGGCTTGACGTGTGTCAAGCCGCTAGTCCGTGGCCATGCCACCATGGGCTTTGGGCTACAGCAGGAGCAGCTTATGGACGCACGGCGTATCGTTTTCATCGAAGGCCACCCCGACGACACGCAAGAGCACCTCTGCGGAGCCCTGGCCAATGCCTATGCCGCAGGGGCCGAGGAGGCCGGGCACACGGTGCGCCGGGTTCGGGTGGCGGACTTGGACTTTCCGCTGCTGCGCCGCCAGCAGGATTGGGCGCATGGCGCGCTGCCGCCCGGCCTGGCGACCGCGCAGGCCGACATCGCCTGGGCCGAACACCTGGTGCTGTTTTTCCCTCTGTGGCTGGGCGATATGCCAGCCTTGCTGAAAGGCTTTTTGGAGCAGATTGCCCGGCCCGGGTTCGCCTTCAACGCCAGCAACGGCAACCCCTTTGGTGGCAAGGGGCTGACGGGGCGTTCGGCCCGACTCGTGGTGACCATGGGCATGCCGGCCCTGGTGTACCGCTACTACTTCCGGGCGCACAGCGTGCGCTCGCTGGAGCGCAATATCCTGGGTTTTGTGGGCATCGCACCGATCCATGAAACGCTGATCGGCCAGGTCGAACAGCTGGGTGAAGACGGCGTGCAAGACTGGCTGTTGAAGCTGCGCAAGATGGGGGCGTTGGCTGCTTGATGCGCTAACGCACAGAGCTGCAGCCAACCACGGTGTAGGCTGGGGCCTTTCACAGCAAAGGAAACCCATGCGCACACCTTCCATTGGCATCATCGGCACCGGCTGGGTCGGCGCCAGCGTGGCGATATCGGCCTTGCAGGCGGGGGTGGCGCAAGAGGTGTTGTTGTTTGATGCGCGCGACGGCCTGGCCGAGGGCGAGGCCATGGACCTGGCACACGGCGCGGCCTACTACCCGTCGGCCCAGGTGCGGGCCGGGTCGCTGGCCGAAATGCGGGACACCCAGGCCATCGTCATCACTGCCGGCAAAGGCGGCGCACCCGGCCAGTCGCGGCTGGATTTGCTGAAAGAGAACCTGGGCATCCTGCGCAACATCGCCCTGCAGCTGCGCGGCTACCAGGGCATCGTGGTCATTGTCAGCAACCCCATCGACGTGCTGGTGTTTGACTTTACCCAGGCCTCCGGCCTGCCGCCTGAGCGCGTCATTGGCACCGGCACCATGCTGGACACGGCGCGGCTGCGCCAGATCCTGGGCCAGCGGCTGGCGCTGGACCCGCGCTCCATCCATGCCCAGCTGGTGGGCGAGCATGGCGACTCGGAAGTGGTGCTGTGGTCGGGTGCCGAAGTGGGCGGCGTGGCGCTGCGCCGCTGGGCGGGCTGGACGCCCGCCGACGAGGAACACATCGCCCACCAGGTGCGCCGCGCCGCCTACGAAATCATCCAGCGCAAGGGCTCCACCAACCACGCCATCGGCCTGGTCACCGCCGACCTGCTGCACGGCATGCTGCACGGCGAGCGCCGCGTGCTCACCGTCACCCGCGTGCAGACCGGCGCACTGGGCCTGCATGGCGTGGCCTTGTCGCTGCCCACCATCGTCAGCGCCGAGGGCGCGGTGCAGGTGCTGGAGCCCGCCATGGATGCCCAGGAGCGCGCAGCGCTGGAAAAGTCGGCCGATGTGCTGCGGGCGGCGATCGCGTCGGTGGCGTGAGGGGGCTGGCCCGGCGTGGAACGCAGACCCGGGTCGGCAAACGGGTCCTATAAATCACCGAACATGCGCCACCAGGAAAAACGGGTGAACGTGCCTTTCGATTGGTAAAAATCTCGAGGCGACCGAAGGGGCGTAGTGGATGCCTGTTTGCCTTATTCCGCGCGAAAACTAGAATAAATACCTGTGTGAACTCTTCCACGCTGGGAAAGGCAGGTTAGCCCAATGAGACCCACATTACGTGCGCTTGGTATGGTGGTGCTGGTCCTCAGTTCGGTCGCCTATGGCGCCGGTGGGGGCGGTGGCGGTGGCAGTTCTGGGGGAGGCGGCAAGTCCTCTGGCGGCGACGTGGTGAAAGACCCCGTCATTCGCGCCGCGAAAGACGGGATTGCCAAACAGGACTGGGTTGGAACCCAAGCTTTGCTGAAGAAGGCCATTGCATCCACTCCTGGCAACGCCGACTACCACAATCTGCTCGCGTACACCACGCGCAAAGGGCCTAACCCCGACATGTCGCTGGTGTTTTCAGAGTACGCGGAGGCACTGCGCATCGACCCCAAACACCGTGGCGCCCATGAGTACCTGGGAGAGGCCTACCTTCAAATCAACGATGTCCCCAAGGCCAAGGAGCAACTCGCATCGCTCAGCAAGCTTTGCACCTTTGGTTGTGAAGAGTATTCTGATTTGAAGCAGTCATTGAAGCAGTACGAATCAACCCACCCGCAGTAGCACTGCTTTCGGCAGAAAGCGCGTATGGGCAACAATCTACAAAACGCGCTGGCGCTTGCGGGAAGATTGCTTTTTGTGGCGCTGTTTCTGCCCGAGGGCATCGGAAAAATCAATGACTTTGGTGGCATTGCCGAGTACATCGGCTCGGCTGGGCTGCCCTTTCCCTCGCTCGGCGCCGGCATTGCCATTGCAGTGGAAGTGGGCGGTTCACTGGCCCTATTGGCAGGCCTTCAAACGCGTCTGGCCGCCGCAGCCATGGCCATCTTCACCGTTGCCGCAGCAGTCTTTTTTCACAAATTCTGGGCCCTGTCGGGCAACGACGCCATGGTCGAGCACATCATGTTTTTCAAGGACCTGGCCATTGCGGGTGGCTTGTGCCTGTTGGTGGCATTTGGGGCGGGCGAATGGAGCATGGATAGCAAGTTGAATCACCGATAGCCACCCCTGCAATCATGGCGCCACGCATTCCGCCCGGGATGCGGATGTGTTTTCTTTTGTAGGTTGAGTTGTGGATGTTTTAGGCTTCCCATGCTTATCCCATAAGCACAAGAAGCTACGTATTCCATAGCAAATCACCCCACCCGGCAAGCCTTCCAAGCCGCCACAAACCCCTCCGCGCGCGCCTTCACCTGGTCGGCAGGCGTGCCCGGCGCGTAGAGCTGGCCGCCGATGCCGAAGCCGGTGGCGCCTACCTTGACCCAGGTGGCCATGCTCTCGGGCGTGATGCCGCCTACGGGCCAGATGGGGGTGCCGCTGGGCAATACCGACAGCAGGGCTTTCAGGCCCGCGGTGCCGACCTGCTCGGCGGGGAAGATTTTCAGGGCGTGGGCACCGGCTTCCAGGGCGGCGAAGGCTTCTGTGGGAGTGGCGATGCCGGGCGCGCTGAACAGGCCGTGGGCCACGCTGTGGCGGATCACTTCGGGGTTGCAGTTGGGCGAGACGATCAGTTTGCCGCCTGCGGCCTGCACCGCGTCCACGTCGGCCACGCGCAGTACCGTGCCTGCGCCCACCAGGGCGTCGGCCGGGGCGATGCTGGAGAGGATGGAGATGCATTCCAGTGCGCCGGGGCGGTTCAGCGGCACTTCCAGGATGCGGAAACCGGCGCTGAACAGGGCCTGGCCCACGGCTTCGGCGGAGTCCACGTCCAGGCCGCGCAGGATGGCGACGAGCGGGAGGCGGGGGGTATGGATCGTCATGGTCAGGCCTTGTGGGTTTGGATGTAGTGGAAACCGCTGAGGATCACGTCGCGCGGCGACAGCAGGGTGAGGGCGCTGCCCAGTTGGCGGGCGGCGACCTGGTAGGCCTCGGCCAGGGCGGGGGAGCCAATCAGGTGGAATGGGTTGCTACCTGCGTTGCCCAAATCTTGCAGCACGTCTTGCAGCTCGCTGCCGATCAGCAGGCCGCTCAGGTAGGCCAGGGCCTGGCTGGCGGGCATGGTGCCGGTGACCACGCGGGCGCGGCAGGCAAACAGCTGGTGCGCCAGCGCGCCGGGGGCTCCGGCGGCCACGCCGTCGGCAAAGGCGGGCTGGCTCCACAGGGGCGCGGTGCTGGCAGGCTGGGCCGTTTGGGAGGCCGCGGCCAGGGTGCCGTTGGTCGACAGCAGGGCGAACAGTTCGCCGGTCATGTAGGTACGCAATTGCTGGATGCGGCCATCGTGCAGCAGCACCCATTTGCTGTGCGTACCGGGCAGCACGAACCAGCCGTTGCGCAGGCCCATGGCCACCGCGCCGAGCAACTGGGTTTCTTCGCCGCGCATCACGTCGGGCTGGCCTGCCACATCACGCACGCAGTAGCCGGGCACGATGCTGCGGTGCGGGTCGCCGCCAATGTGCACCAGGTGTTGCGGCAAGGCCTCCAGCGGGACCTCGGGGCCAAGGTAGGGGGCTTCTTGCCAGCCAAAGGCGCTGCCCACCATGCCGGACATCACCACCGGGCAGTCGGCGGGTGCATGCAATGCAGGGAGCCAGGCGGCCAGGGATTCGGCGTGACGCCCGCGGGTGGTGAGTGCGCCCTGGTCGTCGCTGGCTTCGGTGGTGCAGGTACCCAAGGCATCGAGTGCGTAGCCACGGCGGTGGGTGGTGCCCCAGTCCACGCCGATCCAGGGGGTGTATGTTGCTGTCATGAGTGTCGAGGGTGAAGCCTTGGGCATTGCCGGGCAGGGTCGAAGACGTTTTGGGGGCGTTGGCCCGCCATAAGGTGGTTGATTGTATGATTTATTATTCGGTTGTGGTGTCACAATGCAGCTGCGTTAGTGCCCAATGTGGCCAATGTGCGTGGCAGCCCACGCGGCTTTCCTTGGAGTGATGTTGATGCTGATGCGGTCTCCCTCGAATCAAAGTGTCTCGGCTACCTACTCGGGGCGGAATCTGCACGGGCAGGTGGTCAAGTCCCTGGGCCACGCCGTGGTGGGTGGTGCCTACCCGGCGGGTGAGTTGCTGCCCAACGAAGAGGTGCTGTGCCGTACGCTGGACGTGAGCCGCACCGCGCTGCGCGAGGCCATCAAGGTGCTGGCCGCCAAGGGCTTGCTGGAGTCGCGCCCCCGGGTGGGCACCTGGGTGCGCCCGCAGGTTAGCTGGAACATGCTCGACCCCGATGTGCTGTCCTGGCGCTGCGCCACCGGGCCGGACCCGCAGTTCCTGCGCCACCTGACCGAAATGCGCGAAATCATCGAGCCCGCCGCTGCCGCCCTGGCCGCGCGCAGCCGCAGTGCCGAGCAGTTGACCGTGCTGGAAGAGGCTTTTCACGCCATGGAGGGCGCCAGCAATGTGAACGAATGGGTGGAGGCCGATCTGGCCTTCCACAGCGCCATCCTGCAGGCCACTAACAACCCGCTGCTGGTGCCGCTGGCCGCCATCATCGGCAGTGCGCTGGAGGCCTTGCTGGGCATTTCTGCGCGCAAGGCGGGCGATTTCCACGACGCGCTGCCCGACCACCGCAAGGTGCTGGACGCCATCCGCGCGGGCGACGCGCAGCGGGCCCTGCACCGTATGGCGGTGATGCTGTCGGACACCCGCGACCTGATGCAGCGCTCGGCCATGCTGTCCGACGGCCCAGCCGAGGCGGTGCCTGCCGCAGGCCATGTGGCCCATTCTTCGGGCCCATCGGTGTAACAGCAGGGGCTGTGGGCGGCCCCAAGGGTTTGTCCTGATCGTAGAATGCAGCCGCATTTGTATGATTTATTAATCCGCGACAGCGCATTCCCCCATACCACCGCCATGACCACCGAATCCCCTAAAAAACGCCGTTCCCAACACTGGTTTGGCGGCACCAGCAAAGACAACTTCATCCACCGCAGCTGGATGAAAAGCGAAGGCCTGCCCGACGACAGCTTCGATGGCCGCCCGGTCATCGGCATCTGCAACACCTGGAGCGAGCTCACCCCCTGCAACCAGCATTTCCGCCAGATCGCCGAGCGGGTGAAGCACGGTGTGCTGCAGGCCGGGGGTATTGCCGTCGAATTCCCGGTGTCGTCGCTGGGCGAGACCCTGATGCGCCCCACCGCCATGCTGTACCGCAACCTGGCCAGCATGGACGTGGAAGAGGCCATCCGCGCCCACCCGCTGGACGGCGTGGTGCTGCTGGCGGGCTGCGACAAAACCACCCCCGCCACGCTGATGGGCGCGGCCAGTGTCGACCTGCCCACGCTGGTGGTGTCGGGCGGCGCCATGCTCAACGGCAACTACCGCGGCGAGCCCATCGGCTCGGGCACCCACGTGTGGAAGTTCTCCGAGGCTGTGAACGCAGGCAAGATGACCCTGCCGCAGTTCATGCAGGCCGAAAGCTGCATGTCGCGCTCTGCTGGTGTGTGCATGACCATGGGCACGGCCAGCACCATGGCCAGCATGGTTGAGGCGCTGGGCGTGTCCCTGCCCACCAATGCCGCCATTCCCGCCGTGGACTCGCGCCGCCTGGAGCTGGCGCAGCGCTCGGGCCGCATGATTGTGGACATGGTCGAGCGCGATATGCGCCTGTCCCACGTGCTGACCCGCGAAGCTTTTGAAAACGCCATCCGCGTCTGCGGGGCCATTGGCGGCTCGACCAATGCGGTGATCCACCTGATTGCGATTGCCGGGCGCATGGGCGTGCCGCTGTCGCTGGACGACTGGGACCGCCTGGGCCGCGACATCCCCACCATCGTCAACCTCATGCCGTCGGGCGAATACCTGATGGAAGACTTCTACTACGCCGGTGGCCTGCCGGTGGTGATGAAGCGCCTGCTGGAAGCTGGCCTGCTGCACGGCGACGCCATCACCGTCAATAACCGCACCCAGGCGCAAAACATCGAGCACGCCGAGTGCTTCAACGACAAGGTGATCCGCCCGCTGGACAAACCGCTGGTGGAGCAGGGCGGCCTGGCCGTCCTGCGCGGCAACCTGGCCCCGCAGGGCGCGGTGATCAAGCCGTCTGCCGCCACGGCCCGCCTGCTGCAGCACCGGGGCAAAGCCGTGGTGTTCGAGAACATCGAACACTACAAAGAACGCATCATGGACCCGGACCTGGACATCGACGCCAACAGCGTGATGGTGCTGAAGAACTGCGGCCCCAAGGGCTACCCCGGCATGGCCGAGGTGGGCAATATGGGCCTGCCGCCCAAGCTGCTGCAGCAGGGCATTACCGACATGGTGCGCATCTCGGACGCGCGCATGAGCGGCACCGCCTTTGGCACCGTGGTGCTGCACGTGGCGCCCGAAGCCGCCGCCGGTGGCCCGCTGGCCTTGGTGCAAGACGGTGACGAGATCGAGCTGGACGTGGCGGGCCGGGGCCTGCACCTGCACGTGAGCGACGCAGAACTCGCCCGCCGCCGCCTGGCCTGGGTGGCTCCGCCCGAGCCTGCCTCCGGCTACGTGCGCCTGTACCACCGCCACGTGCTGCAAGCCGACCAAGGCGCAGATTTGGACTTTCTGGTGGGCTGCCGTGGCGATGCCGTGCCCCGCGATTCACATTGAGGAGGCCTGCATGAAAACTGCCCACTACCCCAGCCTAGAGGGCCGCAGCGTGTTCATCACCGGCGGCAGCTCCGGCATCGGTGCCGACATGGTGGTGGGCTTTGCCCGCCAGGGTGCCAAGGTGGCCTTTACGGGCCGCAACGCTGCATCGGCCGCCAAGGTGCTGGCCGAAGCCAGCGCAGTCGGCCCCGCACCGCTGTTTTTGCAAAGCGAAGCCAGCGACGTGGCTGCGCTGCAGGCCGCCATTGCCCAGGCCGCCGCCGCGCACGGTGACATCAGCGTGCTGGTCAACAACGTGGCCAACGACCAGCGCCACGACATCATGGATGTAACCCCCGAAGACTTCGACTGGCGGGTGTCCATTAATCTGCGGCCCGCCTTCTTCGCCGTCCAGGCCGTGGTGCCCGGCATGCGCCGCATGGGCGGCGGGGCCATCGTCAACCTGGGCTCGGTGAGCTGGATGATCAAGGGCAAGGGCTACCCCTTGTACGCCACCTGCAAGTCAGCCACCGTGGGCCTCACGCGCAGCCTGGCCCGCGACCTGGGCCCCGACAACATCCGCGTCAACACCCTGACCCCCGGCTGGATCATGACCGAGAAGCAGCTCACCCAGTGGGTCGATGCCGAGGGCGAGCGCCTGATGGACGACAACCAGTGCCTGCCGGGCCGCGTGGTCGGTGCGGACGTGGCCCACATGGCGCTGTTTTTGGCAGCCGACGACAGCCGCATGGTCACCGCCCAGGACTTCGTGGTGGACGCGGGCTGGACCTGAGCCCTGCGGAAAGCCATTTTTAGGTTTTAGGGCCAAGATTTCACCTGAAAATAAGCTGCCAGCGCTTATTCCATAGGCGTGAGCAGCTACAGTTTTTTAATTAAAAATAGATAGCGAGCATCCACCATGCCTTTGCCCTGCACTGTCACCCCGATCTGGCCCGCCACCCTGCAACTCGGCGAGGGCACGCTGTGGCATGCCGCCAGCAGCCGCTTCTTCTTTGTGGACATCCGCGGCCAGGCGGTGCACAGCTGGTCGCCCACCACCGACGTGCGCCAGAGCTGGCAGATGCCCGAGATGGTGGGCTGGCTGGTGCCTTGCGCCGACGGCCAGGGCTTCATCGCCGGTTTCCAGTCCGGCTTTGTGCGCCTCACCCTGGAGCCCGCGCTGAAGATCGAACGCCTGGGCTCCCCGCACCCTGACCAGCCTGGCCTGCGCCTCAACGATGCCAAAGCCGATGCCGGTGGCCGCATCTGGGCCGGCTCCATGCACCATGAAAACCCCCAGCTGCCCCTGGGCCAGCTTGCCTGCCTGCACCCCGATGGGCGCATCGAGGTGGTGGAACAAAACATCCACATCGCCAACGGCCCCGCCATCTCGCCCGACGGCAGCGTACTGCTGCACACCGACAGCCTGCTGCGCAGCATCTACTGCTACCGGCTCAGCGCCGACGGCCAGCTGCACAACAAAAACCTCTGGAAAACCTTCGCCCCCGAAGACGGCGAGCCCGACGGCATGACCTTCGACGCCGAAGGCCATGTGTGGGTGGCCTTCTGGGGCGGCAGCTGCCTGCGCCGCTTCAACCTGGCCGGCGACGAGCTGCAACGCATCGACATGCCCGCCAGCCAGATCACCAACGTGGCCTTTGGCGGCGAGAACCTGGATCTGATGCTGGTGACGAGTGCGCGCGTGGGCTTGTCCGATGAACAACTGGCCCAGCAGCCGCTGGCGGGCTCGGCGTTTGTGCTGCGCACCGGCGTGCGCGGGGTGGTGCCGGGGGTGTGGGGCTAGGCGCGCGCGAACAGTCTTTTGACCAGGGATGAGAAGCCGCTTCGCTTCTCGTACTGGCTCAGGGCCAAGGTGTGGCTCTCGAGTGCATCGATACGCCCGCCCAGGAAGCGGCTGGCAACATCAAAAACCAGGTCTCCGCCATAGCCCTCTTCATCCACGTTTTCGATGGAGCACATGTCTAAAACGCGTGACTCTTCGGGCAATGGCGCCCCGATATTGGCAAACAGGCCGTCATCGGATGCCCCGGCGGCAGAGCGCACCAGTTGCCCCTGGGCATACAGGCTGTAGCCCCAGAGGTTTACGACGCTGTGCAACACGATCGCCAGCACCTGGCCCGTGGGATAGAGGTTCAACAGCTGGGTCTTGACGTCTGGCCGTTGGACCTTGGCTCCCTGGATGGCTTGGCGGGCTTGGGTGTCAAAAAAAAGACCCGGCAGGTCCCTTTCGCAGACGATAGTTCCATGGGGATAGGCCCCTACCGAGAGTACCCCTGACGAGGGGTACAGGGCGGATACGAGATCCGATTCACCGCTGCGTACGTAGCCCGCTAAACCGAGCTGGTGGCATAAGGCATCGGCCCGTTGTGGTTGGTGTTGGGGCTTGGTACCGAAGTAACCCGGTTCCGCGCTCGCAAAAATCGCACATGCTTTCCATCCCATCAAGAATCTTTCGAAAAAATGGCTTCGGTCAGACGCAGTTTCAGGTGAATTTACACAAACCGCCCATTCTTCCTGAAATCCCTTTCATATCATCGGCTTAGGGTGCTTTTGCCAACTCCCCCACCAGCTCCCCCAGCCGCGCAAACGCCCGGTCCACCTCGGGCGTGAAGGGCCAGCCGCAGTTGACGCGCAGGTGGCTTTCGAAGCGGTTGGAGTTGGTAAAGATGGTGCCGGGGGCGATCACCGTGTTCTCGGCCAGGGCGGCGTGGAACAGGGCGGTGGCCGACAGGCCGTGGGGCAGCTCGATCCACAGCGACAGGCCGCCGCGCGGCACGGTGAGGCGGGTGCCGGGCGGGAAGTAGGTGGCCACGGCCTGGGCGGTCTGGGTGCGCTGGGTGGCCAGGGTGGCGCGCAGGTGGCGCAGGTAGCGGTCAAAAGCCGGCGAGGCCATGAAGCTGGCGGCGGCGCGCTGGGCCAGGCGCTCGTTGCTGCGCGAGGCGGCGAACTTGAGCATCTCCACCCGGGTCTGCCAGCGCCCGGCGCTGATCCAGCCCAGGCGCAGGCCGGGGGCCAGGCATTTGTGCAGCGACGCGCAATACACCACATGGCCGCTGTCGTCCCAGGACTTGATGGCGCGCAGGGGCTCGTCGCGCAGCACGCTGTCGTCTACCAGGGCGCTGTAGGTGTCGTCTTCCACCAGGGCGACGTCGTGCTGCTGGCACAGGCGCAGCAGGGCTTGTTTGTGGGTGCTGGGCATGATGCTGCCGGTGGGGTTTTGCAGGTAGGGGATGACCACCACGGCCTTGATGCCCGGGGTGTTGCGCAGGGCCAGTTCCACCGCGTCCACCGAGATGCCGGTGCGCGGGCTGGTGGGGATTTCCAGCGCTTTCAGGCCCAGGCTTTCCAGGGTTTGCAGCAGGCCGTAGAAGGTGGGCGACTCCACCGCGATGGTGTCGCCGGGCTGGGCCACGGCGCGCAGGGCCAGGTTCAGCGCCTCGGTGCAGCCGTTGGTGACCTGGATGTCGGCCGCCGACAGCCGCATGCCCGCCAGCAGCGCGCGCTGGGCCAGTACCTCCCGGAACTCGATGCAGCCCTGCGGCGGCGCGGCGCGCACCAGTTGCTCGGGGTCCAGGCGCAGGCTGCGCTGGGCGGCTTGCTGCAGGGCTTTGGCGGGGTAGAGCTCGGGGGCACAGCGGGCGGTGGACAGGTTGGTCTTGAAGCGCTGCATGCGCCCCAGCGCCAGAAATTCAGACACCTTGGTGTGGATGCCCACGTACTGCGCCGGGTCGGGCGCGCGCTGCATCGGTGGGTCGTTCACCGGGGCCAGTTTCGCAGTCGCCGGTGCCTGGCGCACAAAGTAGCCCGAGCGGGGCCGCGCCTCCAGCCAGCCTTCGCTCTCCAGCAGGCGGCACACCTGCATGGCGGTGGACAGGCTGACCGTGTGCTGGCGCACCACTTCGCGCAGCGACGGCATGCGGTGGCCGGGCAGCAGGCTGCCTGCGTGGATGGCGCTGCGGTAGTGCTCGGCGAGGTGCTGGTATTTGGGCTGGGTGGGCATGGACGTGGACATGGCGCATGGTGCGGCATGGCGCGCGGGCTGAACAGGTACAGACGGCGGTAAAACAGACCATAACAGATGCCAATCTTCTGCACTGTTACGGTACAGATGGGTGGGGTCTGTGGCTGTTCGGCGCGGGCTGGATTTTTTACGCTACAGGCTCTTTCACCAAAAGGTCTTGTATGTCCACCCTTGTTGCGCCAGAACCTCTGTTCACCCTGCACTTGCAAGCCGCCCAGCGGGCCTGGGAGCGCCTGCCCTGCGGGGCCGAAATTACCGTGCAGCAGGGCGCGGTGCGCCTGCATGTGATGGCCTACATGGCGGGGATGTGGGTGGAGCTGCCGGTGCTGCTGAGCGCTGGGGAGCGGCACCGGGTGGAGCTGGCGGGATGGATGCAGATGGAGGCCGTGGGCGCAGCCCAGGTCAGTGCAGTGGCACGGCCCGGTTGGGGGGTGCTGCCTTGGCTTTATTCCTGTTTTGATAGCGCCTTGTGCTTATTCCGTAAGCGTAGGGGCCAGTTTTAGCCTTTAAATATTTACCGGGCTTGCGCACGCGTCAGCAGGTAGTCCTGGTGCACGTGGTTGTCGACAAAGTAGTCGGCGGCAA
Source organism: Rhodoferax sp. WC2427 (assembly GCF_040822085.1). Lineage (NCBI taxonomy): Bacteria > Pseudomonadati > Pseudomonadota > Betaproteobacteria > Burkholderiales > Comamonadaceae > Rhodoferax > Rhodoferax sp. WC2427. The sequence continues at coordinate 781,831 of NZ_CP162006.1, forward strand.
TGGCTTCGAACTCGGCGCGGAACTGCTGCAGCTGCGCGGGCGTGCTGGCCAGTCTGGCGACGAGTTTTTGCATCGGCCCGATGGTCTGCTCCAGAAACAGGCGGTAGTGGGGGATGCTGAGGGCGGGCAACTGCATGGCGCCGCGCGCGAAAAACGGCGGGCTGAACGCACCGCCCAGGCGCTCGGCGATGGTGGCGGGGTGGCCCCACTGCGGTGGCGGTGAGGCCCCTTCGGGCAACGGCGGCGCGTGGCGGCCAAGGAAAGCCAACATCTTGCCAACCATGTGCTCGGGTGGCCAGGTGGCAAAGGCGATACGGCCCTGGGGTGTGAGCACGCGGCGCATCTCGGCCACCACCCGGGCGGGGCGGGGGGCAAACATGTGGCCAAACTGGCTCAGCACCACGTCAAAGGATGCGTCGGGGTAGGGCAGTTGCTCGGCATCGCCCTCGGTCCAGACGATGTCTTCACAGCGGGCGATGGCGGCGTTGTCGCGCGCCTGCACCAGCAGCTCGGGCGTGAGGTCCAGCGCCGTGACCCGTGCGCCCGCGCGGGCCGCCGTGAGGGCGACGATGCCGGTGCCAGTGCCCACGTCCAGCACCGCCTCCCCCGCCTGGATGCCCGCAAACCGCACCAAGTGCGCCGCCACCGGCAGGGTGAACACGGCCATGGGTGTAAACGATGCCCAGATGGCACGCTGTTGCTGCTTCCAGTCTTCCAACGGGCCGTTTGCCATGGGGCGTTCCTAAACGCCAAATACTAGTGCGTACCGACCAAAAGACAAGCGCAACACGAGGGATTGCAGTTGCAACACAGCCACCGGCTTGCCGACACACACAAGCCGCCGCCGCTTGGGAAGATCACCCCATCGCAAAACACTGCACCAGTCTTGGTGCTACAACCCAAAGGATCCCACCATGACCCGCTCTTTCAACCGCATCGCTGCTTCCGCCCTGTTCGCCCTGGCTGCCGGTGCGTTCCTCCCCGCCCACGCTGCCACCAACGACGCCGACCTGGCCAACTCGGTCCAGTCCGCCATCAGCACCCAGCTGGGTAGCGATGCCAAGGACCTGACCGTCACCGCCAGCAACGGCACCGTGACCCTGCACGGCTGGGCCCAGGGCCCGCAAGAAGACGCCAAGGCCCGCTACATCGCCAGCACCGTGCCCGGCGTGACCAATGCCTATAGCAGCGTGCGTGTCTTCTCCAGCGACAGCAACGAATAAACACCTCTGAGGGCGTTTTAGCCCTCTTGCGCTTATCTGTAGAGCGGTGGCAGCTATTGAAAAGATAGCTTCCACCGCTTTTGGCGTTGGAACAGGTCGGTACGGCCAAGCTGCCACAATCACCCCCGTCTCCTCTCTCACCTGCTCCATGCAAATCCCTTACGAACTCCTGGTCGGCTGGCGCTACACGCGGGCGGGCCGGGCCACCCGGCGCAACGGCTTCATTAACTTCATCTCGGGTGTGTCCATGCTCGGCATTGCGCTGGGCGTGGCGGCGCTGATCATCGTGCTCAGCGTGATGAACGGCTTTCAGAAAGAGGTGCGCGACCGCATGCTGTCGGTGGTGGCGCACATTGAAATCTTCGCCCCCAATGGCGAGGCGCTGCCCGACGTGGCCAAGACCCTGGCCGAGGTCAAGCAGAACCCCGCCGTCATCGGTGCTGCACCTTTTATAGCTAGCCAAGCCCTGCTGGCGCGCGGTGAGGACATGAAAGGCACGATAGTGCGCGGCATCGACCCGGCGCACGAGGGCGAGGTCACCGACCTGGCCGTGGCCCTGCCCAAGGAAACCCTGGCCAAGCTGGTGCCTGGCCAGTTCGGCGTGGTGCTGGGCATCGACCTGGCGCGCAGCCTGGGCGTGCGCGTGGGCGACCCGGTCACACTGATTGCCCCCAGCGGCCAGGTCACCCCGGCGGGCGTGGTGCCGCGCCTGAAGCAGATGACGGTGGTGGGCACCTTCGAGTCCGGCCACTATGAATACGACTCGGCCCTGCTGATGCTGCACATGGAAGATGCCGAGCGCATCTTCCGCCTGGAAGGCCCCACCGGCATCCGCGTCAAGCTGCAAGACCTGCACCAGGCGCGCCAGGTGGCCCAGCAGCTGGCCAACAGCCTCAGCGGCAACCTGCTGATCCGCGACTGGACGCAGCAGAACAAGACCTGGTTCGCCGCGGTGGAGCTGGAAAAACGCATGATGTTCATCATCCTCACACTGATCGTCGCGGTGGCCGCGTTCAACCTGGTCAGCACCCTGGTGATGACGGTGACCGACAAGCGCGCCGACATCGCCATCCTGCGCACCCTGGGGGCCAGCCCGCGCAGCATCATGGGCATCTTCATGGTGCAGGGCGCGATGGTGGGCGTCATCGGCACGCTGGCCGGGCTGCTGCTGGGCCTGGGCATTGCCTTCAACATCGACGTGATCGTGCCCGCGCTGGAGCAGCTGTTCCATGCCAGCTTTTTGCCGCGCGAGGTGTATTTCATCAGCCGCATGCCCAGCGAGCCGCAGCAGGCCGACATCGTTCCGATCGCGGTGATCTCGCTGATCCTGGCCTTCGTGGCCACCATCTACCCCAGCTGGCACGCCAGCCGTGTCAATCCTGCTGAAGCGCTCCGTTATGAATAAGCCCGCTGATAACCCCGTTCTTCAGGCTACGGGCCTGACCAAGCGTTTTTCTGAGGGCCGCCTGGACGTGACCGTGCTCAAGGGCGTGGACCTGCAGGTGTTTGCGGGCGAAACCGTGGCCATCGTCGGCGCATCCGGCTCGGGCAAAAGCACGCTGCTGCACCTGCTGGGCGGGCTCGATGCCCCCAGCAGCGGCGCGGTGCAGCTCCATGGCCACGACATGGCCCGGTGGGACGCAGCCGAGCAGGGCCGCCAGCGCAACCAGCACCTGGGCTTTGTCTACCAGTTCCACCACCTGTTGCCCGAATTCAGCGCGCTGGACAACGTGGCCATGCCCTTGTGGATCCGCCGACTGCCGCGTGCCCAGGCGGCTCAGGAGGCCATGAAAATTCTGGCCTTGGTGGGTTTGCAGGACCGCGTGCACCACCGGCCCGCCGAACTCTCGGGCGGCGAGCGCCAGCGCGTGGCCATCGCCCGCGCCCTGGTCGCCCGGCCCGCCTGCGTGCTGGCCGACGAGCCTACCGGCAACCTGGACCGCAACACGGCCGACGGCGTGTTTGCACTGATGCTGCAACTCGCCCGCGACCAGGGCACGGCCTTTGTGCTGGTGACCCACGACGAGACTTTGGCGGCCCGCTGCGGACGCACTTTGCGCCTGAACCTGGGGCAATTCGCCGCGGCTTGAACCTGCCATCCGCTGTATAAACACCGATTTGCACCCTGGTTACGCAGGCGTACACTCGATAAATTGTGTATTTTTGTATCGGGGTCGGGGCCGACGTGAGCCTGCCGGGGCCTGTTTTCGTGCCTTGGCAACGCTACCTGGGTGAGCGTGTCACGGGATTATCGAGTTCAAGACAAAGGGCGAGTCCATGCCAGGTAAGGATAAATTCCACGCGCGGGTGATCCAGGTCCTGCGTGACAGCCGCGTGTTTGGCACGCTGGATGAGGCGGTATTGCACGATCTGGCTGGCGTGTTGGAACTGCAGGAAGTGCGCGGCGGCAGCCTGGTGCTGCAAGAGGGCGCAGCGGCCGACAGCATGTTCTTCGTCATCACCGGCCGCCTGCGGGCCTCGCGCCGCAACCGCGACGGCAGCGTCCTGCTGTACAACGAAATACGCCCCGGCGAGAGCGTGGGCGAGCTGGGCATGATCCTACGCCAGCCACGCACCGCCGACGTGACCGCCGTGCGCGACTCCACCCTGGCCGTGCTGGACCGCAGCCACTTTGAAGCCATGCTGGTGCGCCATCCGCTGGCCTTCAACCGGGTGTTCTCCCAAGCCATCTTTGACCACCTGCGCCACACAACCCAGGTGGTAGACCGGCACCAGGCCCAGACCTTTGTGGTGGTGCCGCTGCACGAAGGTGCGGGCTCGGCCGAGGTGGCGCGCGGCTTGGCCCAGGCCTTTGCCCGCAGGGGCAGGGTGCACCACATCACGCCGTCGGCCGAGCTGGAGCGCGGCTCGCAAACCTCGGAAGGTGCAGGTGGTGCCGACCGGTTCGATGCGCTGGAAGACGCGTTTGACTTTTTGGTCTATGAGGCCGATGCCACGCCCTCGTCGTGGACGCGGCGGGCCTTCCGCCAGGCCGACCAGGTGATTTTTGTGGCCAATGCGGGAGCCACGCAAGCCCAGGGTGCGCTGGAGCAGCGGCTTACCCAAGAGCCCGGTTTCGGCATGAAGCGCCAGCACCTGGTGGTGCTGTACCCCGGTTCGGCAGTGGCCCCCGACGTGACCACCGTCTGGCGCGCTGGTCGGCAGATCGAGCGGGTCTACCCCACGCGCGACCAGCATGCGGGCGACTACGCCCGGCTGGCACGCTACCTGACCGGCCGCGCCGTGGGCGTGGTGCTGGGCGGCGGCGGGGCGCGCGGCTTTGCCCACCTGGGCGTGCTGCGGGCCATGCAGGAGGCGAATATTCCGGTTGATCTGGTGGGTGGCAACAGCATGGGCGCGCTGATCGGGGCGCAATTTGCCTGCGGCCTGCCACTGAACCAGATCCGTGACCAGACCCGCAAGTTTGCCGAGGGCGGCGAGTGGCCGACCTTGCCGCTGGTGTCCATCGTCTCGGGCGGACGTGTCAAGCGCGACCTGCGCGCCATGTTTGGCGATACCCAGATCGATGCCCTGTGGACCCCGTACTTTGCCGCCGCCTGCAACCTCACCAAAGGCGGCACCACGGTGCAGGAAACCGGCCCCCTGTGGCGCGCCGTGCTGGCCAGCAATTCGCCCGCAGGCCTGTTCCCCCCGGTGCTGGTGGATGGCAATTTGCTGGTGGACGGGGCAATTCTGGAAAACGTGCCGGTGGACGCGATGCGCATGCGCCTGGGCGTGGCGCTGGAAAAGCGCCGCGGCAACGGCACCATCGTGGCCATCGACGTGGACGTGCAGGTCGAGATGGGCGTGGACCCGGCGCTGGAGCGGTTGTCGGTGCGCCACACCCTCAAAGGCATGGTGTCGCGCAAGCCCCGCAGCACGCCGGGCATCGCTGAAATTCTGTACCGTGCCGGGCACATCGGCGGCCTGCACCAGCGTGCGGCCACCATTGCCCAGGCCGACCAGTACCTGGAGCCGCCGGTGGCCGGTTTTTCACTGATGGCCTACAACCGGGCCGACGAAATTATCGAAGTGGGCTACCGCCATGCGATGGAGACAATCGAAAAATGGACGCTGTAAAGCCGGTAGAGCGTCGCCACGAGGACCTGACGCTGTCCCTGAGCCAGCGCGAAGTCTGGCTGGACCAGCGCACCTGGGCGGGCAGTGCGCACCTGAATATTGGCGGTGGGGCGTTTTTGATCGGGCCGCTGGACTTGCCCCGCTTCCAGGAAGCCCTGGCCCAGCTGGTGGCCGAGAGCGATGCCCTGCGCCTGGCCCCGCTGGCCGATGGCAGCCAGACCCTGCTGTCGCACAGCGCCCTGAACCTGGAACTGGTGGACCTGTCAACCGAGGCCGACCCCAAAGAGGCCATGCGCATCTGGTGGCAGCAGCGCATGACCGTGCCCTTTGTGCTGGACGGCACGCCACCCTGGCGCTTTGCCCTGCTGCGCGCCAGCAATGTGCTGCACGGGTTGACCATCCAGTTCCACCATTTGGTGATGGACGGCTGGGGTACTTCGCAGGTGATGCGGCGCTGGAGCGAGCTGTACAACGCGCTGGAGGCGGGCGAGGCCCCGGCGCTGCGCAGCGATCCGGGCTACAAGAAGTTCATTGAAGAGTCTGCCCTGTACCACCAGTCGCCCGCGTTCGAGCGCGATGCCGCCTACTGGCGCGGGCAGATGCCGGTGCTGCCCCCGGCCCTGATCGAGCGCCGCTACGCCAGCACCCGCCAGCACGAACTGCCCGCGGCCCACATGGGGGTGCAACGCATTCCCCGGGCCGGTTACGACCGGCTGCGCCAGGTGGCGACCGAGCGCGGCTCCAGCGCCTTCAACTTCTTTCTGGCGGCCCTGATTCTGTATTTTGGACGCGTCAGCAACCGCCAGGAGGTGGTGGTGGGCGTACCCAGCCTGAACCGGGGCGGGCGGCGTTTCACCGATACGCTGGGTATGTTTGTGGGCGTGATACCGGTGGCGGTGCAGATGACCCCCGACATGACCCTGGGCGGACTGCTGGCGGCGGTGGGCAGCGCCATGCGGGCCGCGCTGCGCCATCCACGCTATCCCTTGAGCGAGCTGGGCCGTACGCTGGAGGTGGCACGCAACCGCCGCGACGGCCTGTTTGACGTGCTGCTGTCGTTCGAGCGGCAGGACTACGCGGTGTCGTTTGGCACCGCCGAACTGGTCGAGTCGCGCCAGCTGTTTTCGGGCCGGGCCCGGTTTCCGCTGGGCGTGACGGTGTGCGAGTTCCATGCCGAAGACGACGTGGAGCTGGCACTGGAAGCCAGCGCTGCCTGCTTTGCCGAGGGCGAGGTGGAGCTGCTGGGGCGGCGCGTGTGGCATCTGGTGGAAGCCACCATGGGGCCGCCGGAGACCTTGCTCGACAGCATTGCGCTGGTACCGCCCGAAGAGCACTGGATGCTGATCGACGGCCTGCACAAGGACGTGGCCGCGATGGCCGTGGTCCAGCCGTTTGTGGTCCAGTTCGCGCACCACGCCGGTTTGCGCCCCGAGTCCAACGCCCTGGTGTGGAACGAAGGCGCGATGGACTACGCCACGCTGGACGCGGTGTCCACCCACCTGGCCTGGCGGCTGCTGGCGCTGGGCGCGGGCAAGGACCAGATCATCGCCCTGGTGATGGACCGCTCGCCCGACTGGGTGGTGGCCATGCTGGCCATTGCCAAGGCCGGAGCGGCGTTTTTGCCGCTCGACCCCGAGGCCCCGCTGGCCCGGCTGGCCACCATTCTGGAAGAGGCCGGTGCCATCGCGGTACTGATCCAGCCGCACACCCAGGAGCGGCTGGGCAGCCTGCACGCCCGTACCCTGCAGGTGGACTGGACCGAGGCCCAGGCCGAGGTGGCCCGGCCCGGCCTGCAGCGCCTGACCACCCAGCCCGCCGCGGACGATCTGGCCTACGTGCTGTTCACCTCGGGCTCCACCGGGCGGCCCAAGGGCGTGATGATCGAGCACGGCACGCTGGCCCGCCGCCTGGGCTGGCTGTCGCGGGCCTACGCGGTGGAATGGCACGACCGCTCGGCCCAGGCCACCCAGGTCACCTTCGACCCCTCGCTGATCGAGCTGCTGCTGCCCCTGGTGCACGGTGCCAGCGTGGCCCTGCCACCGCCGGGCCGCTTGCTGCCCGAGTCGCTGGCCGACTTTGCGGTGCGTCACCGGGTCACCATCATGGCCTTTGTGCCCAGCACCCTGAGCCGGTTTCTGGACTCTGCCGGGCACCGCCCGGACCTGAAGCTGCGCGTGGCCTGCTGCGGTGGAGAGGTGCTGTCGCCCGAGCTGGCGCAGCGCTTTTTGAAGGAAACCGGGGGCCGCCTGTACAACGTCTATGGCCCCACCGAAACCGCCATCTTTGCCACCGCCTGGGAATGCGAAAACCACCGCACCGACACCGCCCTGCCGATTGGCCGCCCCATCGACGACACCCGCATCTACGTGCTGGACCCGGCGCTGCGCCCCATGCCGATGGGCGTGCCGGGCGAGATCTATATCGGCGGCGAGGCGATTGCGCGCGGTTACCTGAACCGCCCCGAGCTGGACGCGCAGGTGTTCCTGCCCGACCCGTTCTGGCCTGGCCACCGCATGTACCGCACCGGCGACCGGGGCTGGCTGGGCAGTGACGGCAACCTGCACTTTCTGGGCCGGCTGGACCGGCAGGTCAAGCTGCGCGGCTACCGCATCGAGCTGGGCGAAATCGAGTCGGCGCTGTCGGCCATCGAAGGCGTGCTGCAGGCGGCGGCCAAGCTGATCGAGCGCAAGGGCAAGCCACAGATCCATGCCTGGGTGGCGGTTGCGGGCAGTGCCACCGGCAACCCCTCGGCGGAGAGCCTGCAGGCAGTGTTGCGCATGCGCCTGCCCGACTACATGGTGCCCAGCGGCATCAGCATCTTGCCGGGCCTGCCTGCCAGCGTGGCGGGCAAGACCGACTACGACGCCTTGCCCGATCCCAGCGCGGCCACCACCTTTACCCAGGCCCGCCAGGCCAACCGCCGCTACGAGGCGGAGCTGCTGGCGCTGTGGGAAGACGTGCTGGACACGCGGCCCATCACGGTATTTGACAACTTCTTCGACCTGGGCGGTGACTCGCTGGCCGCCGTCACCATGCTGACCAGCATCGAGAAGCTGGTGGGCCGCAAGGTGCCCATGTACCTGATCACCGAGCACCCCACCATCGAAAGCCTGGCGGTTGCCCTGTCTGACAAAAGCACTGGCCCCAGCGTGATGCTCAACCTGGGGGCCGACACCGGGCGGGTGCCGTTGTACCTGGCCGCCTCGGGCCATGGCGACCTGCTGCGCTTCCAGAACCTGGCGCGCGCACTGGGCAACGCCTGCGATGTGCACATGCTGCAACCCCCGTTCACCGAGCCGATCGGCTGCATCGACGACCTGGCCACGCTGTACGCCGATGCCATCCAGGCCCACGGCAAGCGGCCCGGTTTTCTGGCCGGGTTCTCGGTGGGGGGCATTGCGGCGCTGGAGGCCATCCGCTTGCTGCAGCAGCGGGGTTTTCCGGTGCGCGGGCTGTTCCTGATCGACACCACCTACCCGGCATCGCGCCTGGGCGGTACGGCGTTTTGGCGGTTTTCGGGCTGGCTGGTGAAGCGTTTCCGCATCCAGGAACTGAGCCTGAACGGCCGCCGCATGGGGGCCATGTTCAACGACCCCGGCCTGGTCAGCCAGGTGATGGCCCTCAAGGGCTACCGCCCCACGGGCTATGACGGGCCCACGCTGCTGCTCAAGTCGTCCGGACTGGCCAGCTGGAGCCGTTGGCTGTTCCGGCCCTGGGGGCGGCTGATGCCCAAGCACCTGTACGAGCACCAGATCCGGGGGCTGCACGGTTCGATCTTCGAGCCCGGCAACGTGACCGAGCTGGCCGTGGTGATGGCCGAGCGCATGGACAAGGCCGCACCCTGATGTCCTCCATGCGCTGGCGCATATTCGGCCTGGTGTTGGTGGCGGTGGCCCTGGTGGGGCTGGCGGTGGCCTGGAGCGCCTCGCCGCTGCGGCAGTGGCTGGATGCCGACCGCATTGTCACCACGCTGCGGGCGTTGGGCGCCTCGTTCGGGCCGGTGGCGGCGGTGCTGGGCTTTGCGCTGGCCAGCATCCTGGTGGTGCCGCTGGGCTTTCTGACCCTGGTGGCCCTGGTGGCCTTTGGCCCCTGGCTGGGCATGGCCACCACCTTTGCCGGGGCCCTGCTGGGGGCCATGGCCAGTTATGGCCTGGGGCATCTGCTGGGCAACCCGGTGCTGCAAAAGTGGGGCGGCGAGCGGGTCAATACCGTCAGCCGCCGCCTGGCGGAGCGCGGCTTGCTGGCCGTGGTGGCGGTGCGCATGGTGCCCATTGCGCCGTTTGCCATCGTCAACATGGTCGCCGGGGCTTCGCACATCCGCCTGCGCGACATGGTGCTGGGCACCGCGTTGGGCATGGCCCCGGGCACGGTGGTCATGGCGTTTTTTGTGGACCAGATCGTGGCTGCTTTCCGCCACCCCGGCCCGTTGGCGGTGGCTATTGTGCTGGGTTTGCTGGCCCTGGTCGCCGTGGGAGGCTGGGCCGCGCGGAAGTATTTGCGGTAAGCGCATTTCCGGCGCCCTTGCGCGCCTTGGCCGAAAATCCGGCGGTCCACGCAGAGCCGGTCCGCATCCGGTGGCTGGCCTGCGCAGGCGGCGTTTGCTGTGCGGCACCGTGCCCATCCCCTTGAAAACCATGGACGCCAGCAGGCTGGGGTGTAATGCCCACTGCGGCGCGCCAATTTGAGGCGGCATTTAGTTATTCATAATCCATTCACAGGCTGTTATTTTTTGTTTATTTTGTATTGTTTTTGTATTTGTAATAAGTGAATATTTTATTTAAAAAAATATAACATATTAATAATATATGACACCGTATCCATGAAGCATCCGCGCACATCCCGCACACCCAAAATCATCCGCCATGGCCTGCGCAAGGCCTTTGCCTTTTTGCCCCGGCCCATTCGCTTTTCCATTTACCGCTCGTTTGTCGATTGCGATCCGAACCCGGATGCGCGGCTGGAGCTGAAAATCGCCGAAACCCAAGAGGAACTGGAAGCCTGCTTCAAGCTGCTGCACGACGCCTATGTGGGCAGCGGCTTCATGCAGCCTGACCCGTCCGGGCTGCGGGCCACCGTCTACCACGCACTGCCCACCACGACCACGCTGTGTGCCAAGTTCGACGGCGAAGTGGTGGGCACCATCTCGCTGATCCGCCAGAGCAGCTTTGGTTTCCCCATGCAGACGGTGTTTGACCTCAGCGAGATCCACGCCGAGAAAGGCAAGATCGCCGAAATATCGGCCCTGGCGGTGCACCCCCGGTTCCGCAAGAGTGGCGGCTCCATCCTGTTCCCGCTGATGAAGTTCATGTACCAGTACAGCACCACCTTCTTCGACACCTACCACCTGGTGATCGCGGTGAACCCTGACCGGATCGAGATGTACGAGTCGCTGCTGTTCTTCAAGCGGCTGCAAAAAAACACGGTGCAGAACTACGACTTTGCCAACGGCGCACCGGCGGTGGGGGCCACTTTGAATTTGCTCCAGGCGCCCAAAATATTCAAGAAAATATACGGGGGCAAGCCGAAACGCAAAAACCTGTATTTTTATTTTGTCAAAACCAAACTGAAAAACATTGTCTTGCCGACGCGCCGGTACTTCACCACCAACGACCCGGTGATGACCCCCGAGATGCTGGACTACTTCTTCAACCAGCGCACCCAGGTGTTTGCCCATTTGTCCGAGCGCGAAAAGCTGCTGCTGTCTTCCATCTACAACCGGCCCGACTACCAGTCCGTGTTGCCGCCAGTGGCCGCGACGGCCGCATCCCTGCAAGAGATCCGCCAGCACAAGCGCTATTCGCTCAAGTGCCGTGGGGCGCTGACCGTGGGCGACCGCACCGTGGCGCTGCAGTTGGTCGAGTTGTCTGACGATGGCTTCCAGGCGCATGCCAAAAGCGACGTGCCGCTGAACCTCTGGTCGAGCGTGCAAATCCAGTTAGGCACTGCCGAAGCATCGACGCTGCAGGTCATGGCCGTGCGCGGCGAGCCCGCGGGTCCCTACCATTACTACGGTTTCAAACTGGCCGAGCCAGACTTGGCCTGGCGCAAGTTCGTGTCGGCACTGCAGTCGGGCATTACCGCGAAGGACTTGGACAACGCCACGTTGTTTCTGCACGGCCATTACGACTTTGACACCACCACGGTGCCCGACGATCTGGCGCGGCCCGAGTTTGAAGACACCCGGCCTGCGCTTTGAGCCTGTTGACCCCTGCCGACGGGTACAGTCGGTCCCCATGTGGATCGACACGCACTGCCATCTGGATGCCCCAGAATTTAAAGAAAATCATGCCTTGGCGCTTACGCTGCGGGCGCAAGCAGCTACTGAAAATGTAGCGCTGTGCGTATTGCAGGGGGTGATGGCCGCCAACTTCGATACCGTGCGCCTGCTGGCCCACCAGACGGGCGATGCCTACGCGCTGGGCATCCACCCGCTGTTCGTGGGCCGCGCCCAGGATGGCGACCTGGACCTGCTGGATGCCGCCCTGGCCACGCACCGCGGCGACCCGCGCCTGGTGGCGGTGGGCGAGATCGGGCTGGATTACTTTGTGCCCGCGCTGCAAACCCCGCAGATGCTGGAGCGCCAGCAGTTTTTCTACCGCGCCCAACTCAAGCTGGCCAAAAAGCACGGCCTGCCGGTGGTCCTGCACGTGCGCCGCAGCGCCGACCACGTGCTGAAACACCTGCGCGCCGTGGCCGGGCCGGGCGGGCGCTGGTTGGGCATTGCCCACGCCTTCAACGGGAGCCCGCAACAGGCGCAGGCCTGCATCGACATCGGACTGAAGCTGGGCTTTGGCGGCGCCATGACCTTCGAGGCCGCGAACCAGCTGCGCCGCCTGGCCGCCAGCCTGCCGCTCGATGCCCTGGTGCTGGAGACCGACGCACCCGACATCCCACCCCAGTGGCTCTACAGCACCGCCGCCCAGCGCGCCGCAGGCCAGCCGCAGGGCATCAACTCGCCGCGGGAACTGCCGCGCATCGGGGCGGTGCTGGCCGGGTTGCGGGGGGTGGATGTGGCTACCATTGAAGCCGCCACCACCGCCAACGCGCTGGCCGCCTTGCCGCGCCTGCAAGCGCTGCTGCCATGACCCGGCTGGTCGGCCTGCCGCCGCTGGTGTGTGCCGATACCCGGCTGCTGGTGTTGGGCAGCTTTCCGGGCGCGGCCTCGCTGGCGGCGCAGCAGTACTATGGCCATCCGCAAAACCAGTTTTGGCGCATTTTGCAAGCCATTTATGCCCCTGGCGCTACTCCCATCAGCACAAGCAGCTATGAAAACCGTAGCGCGTGGATGCTGGCGCACGGCGTGGGCCTGTGGGACGTGTACGCCAGCTGCGAGCGCCAGGGCAGCCTGGACAGCCAGATCCGCAACGCCGAGGTCAACGATTTTGCTGCCCTGCGCCAGCGTTGCCCGCAGTTGCGGGCCGTCGCGCACAATGGGGCCGAGAGTTTTCGCCACACCGCCCGGCTGGAACACCTGGGTCTGCCCACGGTGCGCCTGCCATCCACCAGCCCGGCGAATGCCAGCTGGAGCTTCGAGCGCAAGCTGGCGGCCTGGCGGGAGGTTTTCACGGCTTACGCAGCGCCGGATTGAAGGGCCTGTGGCCCGCCTATCCGGCGCTGCGTAAGCCTTTGTTTGACTAATTTGGATTCATTTAATGGCCCGTAAATCTGCCGTCACGGCAACGTCCTCCGCCCTGCCCGAAGTCAACTTTTGCGACTACGGCGACGTGCGCACCCTGCACCTGGGCACCGAGTGGGTCCAGGGCTCCATGCTGCTGGACACGCCGTACGAGATCGAGCTGGAGTACGTGCAGCGCATGATGGCCTGGCTGCTGTTTGTGCCGCCCAGCAGCGTGGCCAAGCGTCACGCCATGCAGCTCGGCCTGGGCGCGGCGGCACTGACCAAGTTCTGCCGCAAGAAGCTGCGCATGAACACCACGGCGGTGGAGCTGAACCCGCAGGTCGTCTCGGCCTGCCGCTTCTGGTTCAAGCTGCCGCCGGATGACGAGCGTCTGCACATCGTGCTGGGCGACGCGGCCCTGAAAATCCAGAACACCGACTGGGCTGGCACCGTGGATGCGTTGCAGGTCGACCTGTACGACGAAGATGCCGCCGCCCCCGTACTGGACAGCGCCGACTTTTATGCCGACTGCCGCAAGCTGCTCACTGAAGAGGGCTGCATGACCGTCAACCTGTTTGGCGAATCCAGCAGCTACCCGGCCAGCGTGGAAAAGATCACCGCCGCCTTCGGGGCCGAGGCGGTGTGGGCTTTCAAGCCCACGCGCGAGGGCAACACCGTGGTGCTGGCCCAGCGCACGCCCAGCCGCCCCAGCCGCGAAGACCTGGTGGAGCGCGCCGACGTGGTCCAGACCCGCTGGGGCCTGCCCGCCGCAAAATGGCTGAAAGTGTTTAAACCCGTCATTGCTTAACAACGTGCGTAACAGCGTGCAAACCACCCCCTACCAAGGCCCGGTCCATTGGCGATTGCTGGTGGGCTGGCTGGCCGAAGACGGCGTGATCGCCGCCAGCGAGCAGCAGCGCACCATCGCCCGCTGCTCCCAGGCCGAAAGCGCCCAGCCCGCCCTGGTGCGCCTGGCCAGCGTGGCCATGCTGCGCGCCCGCGACGGCAAGCCATTGGACATCGAGTTGCTGACCCAGTGGCTTGCCGGGCGCGCCGGGCTGCAGTATTTGCGCATCGATCCGCTGAAAGTGGAGGTGGGCAAGGTGGCCGACACCATGAGCGCGGTGTACGCCGAGCGCCACAAGGTGCTGCCGGTGCAGGTCACGACCGCCGAGGTGGTGGTGGCCACCAGCGAGCCGTTTTTGACCGACTGGGTGGCCGAGGTGGAGCGCCAGTCGCGCCGCACCGTGCGCCGGGTGGTGGCCAGCCCGCTGGAAATCCACAAGTTCACGGCCGAGTTCTATGCCCTGGCCAAGTCGGTCAAGGCGGTGCAAAAGGCCGGTGGGAACATCGGCGCGGGCAGCTTCGAGCAACTGGTGGAGCTGGGCAAGACCGCCAAGCAGCTCGACGCCAACGACCAGGGCGTGGTGCAGGTGGTGGACTGGCTGTGGCAGTACGCCTTTAACCAGCGCGCCAGCGACATCCACCTGGAGCCGCGCCGCGAGCAGGGCGTGATCCGCTTCCGCATCGACGGCGTGCTGCACCCGGTGTACCAAATGCCCATGAGCGTGATGAACGCCATGGTGGCCCGCATCAAGCTGCTGGGCCGCATGGACGTGGTGGAAAAACGCCGCCCGCTGGATGGCCGCATCAAAACCCGCAACCCGCGCGGCGACGAGGTGGAAATGCGCCTGTCCACCCTGCCCACCGCCTTTGGCGAGAAGATGGTGATGCGGATTTTCGACCCCGACACGGCGGTGAAAGACCTGGACGCGCTGGGCTTCACCCCGCACGACGCCCAGCGCTGGGAGGCGCTGGTGAAGCGCCCGCACGGCATCATTCTGGTGACCGGCCCCACCGGCTCGGGCAAGACCACCACGCTGTACTCCACCCTCAAGCGCGTGGCCACCGAAGAGGTGAACGTCAGCACGGTGGAAGACCCGATCGAAATGATCGAACCCAGCTTCAACCAGACCCAGGTGCAGCCGCAACTCGACTTTGGTTTCACCGAAGGCCTGCGCGCGCTGATGCGGCAAGACCCGGACATCATCATGGTGGGCGAAATCCGCGACCTGGCCACCGCCGAGATGGCCATCCAGGCCGCGCTCACCGGCCACCTGGTGTTTTCCACCCTGCACACCAACGACGCGCCCTCGGCCCTCACGCGGCTGATGGAGCTGGGCGTGCCCGCCTACCTGCTCAACGCCACGGTGCTGGGCGTGCTGGCCCAGCGCCTGGTGCGCACCCTGTGCAAGTCCTGCCGCGCGCCTGACGAGGCCCTGGCCCGCGAGACCCTGGGGGCGGCCATCAAGCCCTGGAAGATCAGCGCCGCCTACACGCCCTACAAGCCCGTGGGCTGTGTGGACTGCCGCATGACCGGCTTCATGGGCCGCATGGGTGTGTACGAGCTGCTCACCGTGACCGAGCCCTTCAAAGGGCTGGTCAACCAAAGCCCCAGCATCGACGCACTGCGCCGCCAGGCCGTGGCCGATGGCATGCGCCCGCTGCGCCTGGCCGGGGCGCTGCGGGTGGCCGAAGGGCTGACCACGCTGGACGAGGTGCTGTCCACCACACCGCCGCTGGACTGATCCGTACGTGGTATCCCTCACGTTTACCCTAGGGTGAACCCCCGGACATAGGGTCTTACCTTACAACCATAATCGCCGCAGTGCTAATTGTGTTGCTGATTTGTAACTTTTGGGAGATCCGTACGTGTTAATAAAAAGTCAAAAAGACTTCTTCTCCGGGCTCATGTTCATGGGTATCGGTGTGGCGTTTGCCTGGGGGGCCACCACCTACACCGTGGGCACCGGCGCCCGCATGGGGCCGGGCTACTTTCCGCTGGTGCTGGGCGTGGTGATGGCGATCCTGGGGGCCATCATTACCTTCAAGGCGCTGGTCACCGAGACCGAGAGCGGCGACAAGATCGGCAAATGGGCCTGGCGCCCGGTGGTCTTCATCCTGGGTGCCAACCTGGCATTTGGTGTGCTGTTGGGTGGTTTGCCCAGCATCGGTTTGCCCGCCATGGGCTTGATCATCGCCATCTATGCGCTCACGATCATTTCGGCCAAGGCTGGCGAGAAGTTCGTGTTGCGTGACGTGCTGATTTTGGCCACCGTGCTGGCCGTCGGCAGCTACCTTGCCTTTATTTTGTTGCTCAAGTTGCAGATCCAGGTCTGGCCAACGTTCATTACAGGTTAAGGGGTTCCCATGGATTTGTTGAGTAATTTGGCACTGGGGTTTGGCGTTGCCTTCACCCCTATCAACCTGCTGTATGCGTTGGTGGGCTGTATTTTGGGTACCTTGATCGGGGTGCTTCCCGGCATCGGTCCGGTGGCCACCATCGCCATGCTGTTGCCCGCCACGTATGCCCTGCCGCCGGTGTCGGCGCTGATCATGCTGGCCGGTATCTACTACGGCGCGCAGTACGGTGGCTCCACCACGGCGATTCTGGTGAACCTGCCGGGCGAATCCTCGTCGGTGGTGACCTGTATCGACGGCTACCAGATGGCCCGCCAGGGCCGGGCCGGGCCGGCATTAGCGGCGGCGGGTATTGGCTCTTTCTTTGCGGGCTCGGTGGGGACCTTGATCTTGGCGGCGTTTGCGCCTCCGTTGACCGAGCTGGCCTTCAAGTTCGGCCCGGCCGAATACTTTTCGCTGATGATTTTGGGTCTGATTGGGGCGGTGGTGCTGGCTTCGGGCTCCCTGATCAAGGCCGTGGCCATGATTATTCTGGGTCTGCTGCTGGGCTTGGTGGGTACCGACGTGAACTCGGGCGTAGCCCGTTTCAGCTTCGATATCCCTGAGCTGACCGACGGACTGGGCTTTGTGGCCATCGCCATGGGCGTATTCGGCTATGGCGAAATCATCACCAACCTGGCGCAGCCTGAAGACGAGCGCGAGGTGTTCACCGCCAAGGTCAGTGGCCTGTTCCCCAGCAAGCAAGACTTCAAGGACATGCTGCCCGCCATGCTGCGCGGCACGGCCCTGGGTTCGGCCCTGGGCATCTTGCCCGGCGGCGGAGCCCTGCTGGCCTCGTTTGCCAGCTATGCGATGGAAAAAAAGCTGAAGATGAAGCCCGGTGAAGTGGCTTTTGGCAAGGGCAACATCCGTGGCGTGGCGGGCCCCGAGTCGGCCAACAACGCCGGTGCGCAAACCTCCTTCATCCCCTTGCTGACGCTGGGCATTCCGCCCAATGCCGTGATGGCGCTGATGGTGGGGGCCATGACCATCCACAACATCCAGCCCGGCCCGCAGGTAATGACCAGCAACCCCGAGCTGTTCTGGGGGCTGATTGCCTCGATGTGGATCGGCAACCTGATGCTGGTGATTCTGAACCTGCCGCTGATTGGCATGTGGATCAAGCTGCTCACCGTGCCGTACCGGTTTCTGTTCCCGTCCATCGTGCTGTTTTGTGCGATTGGCGTGTTCTCCACCAACAACAACACCTTCGACATCTGGCTGGTGGCGGGCTTTGGCTTCCTGGGCTACCTGTTCAACAAGCTGGGTTGCGAGCCCGCGCCGTTGCTGTTGGGGGTGATCCTGGGGCCGATGATGGAAGAAAACCTGCGCCGCACGCTGCTGCTGTCGCGCGGCGACTGGAGCGTTTTTGTGACCCGTGGCCTGTCGGCGGGGCTGCTGGCGGCAGCGGCGCTGATGGTCGTCATCGTGCTGCTGCCTGCGGTGAAGAACAAGCGCGAAGAGGCGTTTGTAGAAGACTGAAGGCCTCCACTTTGGCAAAAGCGGCACCCTCGGGTGCCGTTTTTTTTGGGCATCAAGGTATCTCCATTCGCCATGCCAGTGCACCATGGTTCTACCTAAAATAAGGCTCCTGCGCTTATTCCATCTGCACCAGTGGCTACAAAAAACAGAGCATCCGGCTTGCTGCTCGCCCTTGTGGGCTCCATCGCCTTCAGCGGCAAAGCCATCATCGTCAAGCTCGCCTACCGCTACGGGGTCGATGCCGTCACGCTCATCATGTACCGCATGCTGTTTGCGCTGCCCATCTTTGCCGCCATGGCCTGGTGGTCCAGCCGTGGCAAGCCGCCGCTGACCGCCCGGGACTGGTGGGGTGTGCTGGGCCTGGGCTTCACCGGTTACTACCTGGCCAGTTTTCTGGACTTTGCCGGGCTGGGCTACATCAGCGCCTCGCTGGAGCGGCTCATCCTGTACCTGAACCCCACCATCGTGGTGGTGATGGGCTGGGCGCTGCACCGCAAACCCATTACCCGCATCCAGGTCCTGGGCATGGCGGTATGCTACTGCGGCGTGGTGCTGGTGTTTGGCCACGAGATCAACATCCAGGGCGCGAATGCGGGCCTGGGGGCCGTGCTGGTGTTCGGCAGCGCCATCAGCTACGCCATCTACCTGGTCTACAGCGGGCAGATGGTGCAGCGCCTGGGCTCGATCCGGTTGGTGGGCCTGGCGACCACCGTGGCCTGCCTGTGCTGCCTGCTGCAGTTTGTGCTGCTGCGGCCCATGGCAGCGGCCATCGTGGCGCCTGAAGTGTTGTGGCTGTCGGTGCTGAACGCCACGGCCTGCACCGCCGCCCCGGTGCTGATGGTGATGATGGCCATCGAGCGGCTGGGCTCGGGCCTGACGGCACAGGTGGGGATGGTGGGCCCGCTGTCCACCATTTTGATGGGCGTGGTGATTTTGGGCGAGCCGTTTACCGCCTGGGTAGCCGCGGGCACGGTGCTGGTGGTGGCCGGGATTTATGTTTTTACGCGCTCTGGGCGCTGACTCAAGGAGACACCATGGATTTAGGAATCGCGGGCCGCTGGGCCTTGGTATGCGGGGCCAGCAAGGGCTTGGGGCTGGGCTGCGCGCAGGCATTGGTGCGCGAGGGGGTGAACGTACTCATCGTGGCGCGCGGTGCTGACGCGCTGGAGGCCGCTGCTACGCAATTAATAGCTGATAGCGCCCGTCCGGTCAGCACAAACGTGCTTTTTTGTGCCGCAGATATCACCACGCCCGCGGGCCGGGCGGCGGTGTTCGCCATCCGCTCTGATTTTGACATTGTGGTCACCAACGCCGGCGGCCCACCCACCGGCGACTTCCGCGACTGGGACCGCGATGCCTGGATCAAGGCGGTCGATGCCAACATGCTGACCCCCATCGAACTGATCAAGGCCACGGTGGACGGCATGGCGGCGCGTGGTTTTGGCCGCATCGTCAACATCACCAGCAGCGCGGTGAAGGCCCCCATTGACGTGCTGGGCCTGAGCAACGGTGCACGCAGCGGGCTGACGGGCTTTGTGGCCGGGGTGGCGCGCAGCCCGCTGGCCGGGCAGGGTGTGACCATCAACAACCTGCTGCCCGGTGCCTTCGACACCGACCGCCTGCGCGGCAACATGCAGGGCGCGGCGGTCCGAACCGGCCAAAGCCTGGAGGCGCTGGCCGATGCACGGCGGCAGGCCATTCCCGCCCAGCGCTTTGGCACGCCGCAGGAGTTCGGGGCCATTTGCGCCTTTTTGTGCAGCGCGCACGCGGGCTACATCACGGGGCAGAACG
This sequence comes from Rhodoferax sp. WC2427, assembly GCF_040822085.1. Classification (NCBI taxonomy): domain Bacteria; kingdom Pseudomonadati; phylum Pseudomonadota; class Betaproteobacteria; order Burkholderiales; family Comamonadaceae; genus Rhodoferax; species Rhodoferax sp. WC2427. The sequence continues at coordinate 801,265 of NZ_CP162006.1, forward strand.
TGCTGGCCGATGGCGGGGCCTTTCCAGGGACTTTCTGACTACGGGGTTTACCAGTTTTTGGGCCATTTTTGACCCATTAAACTGGCACTCTGCGCTTATGAATTAAGCGTGAGTAGCTCCTGTTTTTGATGTCAAAAACAGGAGCAAAGGTGAAAACCCCTATGCTGCGTTGCGCAGGGCCTCCAGGGCCTCGGCCACCTCTTCCGGGCTGACGCCGTCGGCGGGGCGCAGCGTCCCCAGCCCTGCCGTGCCCTCGGCCTGCAACTGGCGGATGGCGGTGCCTGCATCCTTGGGTGCCGCGTACCCGGTACTGAGCAGCAGCAGGCGCCCGTGGGCATCGACCAGCTTGAAGTGGAATAGCCCGTCCGCCTCGCGGTACTGCTTGAAGCTGGGCAGCGCAGCTTTGGCGGCCCTGATGGCCTTTTGCGTGGCCTGGGCGTTCAGGTCGCGCAGGCCCACGGCGTGGCGCAGCTGGGCGATGAAAGGGGTGGCGGTCTGGCGGGCTTTGGCGGCACCGGCGCGCAGAATGGTTTCCACCTCGCCGGGGTTGTCCATGTAGCGCTGGTAGGCCTCGCGCATGGGGGCAACCTCCTGGTCGATGCGCTCGAACAGCACCTGCTTGGCATCGCCCCAGGCAATGCCGTCGGCAAACGCCTGGCGCAGCTGGGCGGTTTCCTCGTCGCTGGCAAAGGCCTGGTAGATCTGGAACAGGGCCGAGCCCTCGGTGTCCTTGGCCTCGCCAGGCGCGCGCGAGTCGGTCACGATGCTGGCGATCAGTTTGCGCAGCTCGGCCTTGGGTGCGAACAGCGGAATCGTGTTGTCGTAGCTCTTGCTCATCTTGCGGCCGTCCAGGCCGGGCAGGGTGGCCACGGACTCTTCGATCAGCGCTTCGGGCAGCACAAAGTAGTCGCCTTTGTAGGCGTGGTTGAAGCGCTGGGCGATGTCGCGCGCCATCTCGATGTGCTGGATCTGGTCGCGGCCCACCGGCACCTTGTGCGCGTTGAACAGCACGATGTCGGCGGCCATCAGCACCGGGTACATGAACAGCCCGGCGCTGATGTCGGCATCCTGGTCGGCCTGGGCGGCGGTGTTCTTGTCTACCGAGGCCTTGTAGGCGTGGGCGCGGTTGAGCATGCCCTTGGCCGTCATGCAGGTCAGCAGCCAGGTGAGCTCGGGGATTTCGGGGATGTCGGACTGGCGGTAGAAGGCCACGCGGCTCGGGTCCAGCCCGGCGGCCAGCCAGCTGGCGGCAATCTCCAGGGTGGAGCGCTGGATGCGCGCCGGGTCGTCGATTTTGATCAGCGCGTGGTAGTCGGCCAGGAAGTAGAAGCTCTCCACCCCGGCGGCCTGGCTGGCGCGCACCGAGGGGCGGATGGAGCCGACGTAGTTGCCCAGATGCGGTGTGCCGGAGGTGGTGATGCCGGTCAGGACACGGGAGGTGGCGGGAGAGGTGGTCATGGAGAATTCAGGAAATCAAAAAAGACAACGGGCTCAGCAGGATCTGGAGCAGGCCAAAGGTCAGGCCCATCACCGGCTGCATCCACAGCGTGCTGACGATGCCGGAAATCACCAGCGCCATCACGATGAAGAAGCCCCAGGGCTCCACCCGCGACACCAGCATGGCCTGGCGGTAGGGCAGCAGGCCCACCAGAATGCGGCCCCCGTCCAGCGGCGGCAGCGGAAACAGGTTGAAGGCAAACATCACCACATTGACCAGCATGCCGGCCTTGCACATCTTCAGGAAGAACGGCTCGGTGGTGCCGGTGGCCACCAGCGCATACATCAGCACGCCCCACAAGAAGGCCTGGATGAGGTTGGCCCCCGGCCCAGCCAGGGCCACCCACACCATGTCGCGTTTGGGGTTGCGCAGGTTGCCAAAGTTGACCGGCACCGGCTTGGCATAGCCAAACAGAAAGGTGCCCGAAGTGGCGAAGTACAGGACCAGCGGCATCAGGATGGTGCCGACCGGGTCGATGTGCTGCAGCGGGTTGAGCGTGATGCGGCCCATCCGGTAGGCGGTGTTGTCGCCAAAGTAATGGGCCACATAGCCGTGCGCGGCTTCGTGCACCGTGATGGCAAACAGCACGGGCAGGGCATAGACCAGGACGGTCTGTATCAGGTTGGCAATATCCACGGGGGAGGTGTCTCGGAAGGAAGAAAAATTACAGGCCTATTGCGGCCAGGTCGCCGCGGCCCTGGCGCACCAGCACCGGGTCGCCGCCGCTGCCCATCTCGGTCAGGTCGATCACGGTGGTGGGCTCCAGCGGGCAGGCCCCGGCGTCCAGCACGGCGGCAATCTGGTGTTCGAACAGGTCGCGGATGGCGTGCGCGTCGTTCAGCGGCTCGGTCTCGCCCGGTGGGATCAGCGTGGTGGCCAGCAGCGGGCCGCCGTGCAGTTCCAGCAGGGCTTGCAGGGTTTTGTGGTCGGGTACGCGCAGGCCGATGGTCTTGCGCGAGGGGTGGCTCAGGCGGCGCGGCACTTCCTTGCTGGCTTCCAGGATGAAGGTGTAGGGGCCGGGCGTGGCGGCCTTGAGCAGGCGGTACTGCTTGTTGTCCACCCGCGCGTAGTTGGCCAGCTCGCTCAGGTCGCGGCACAGCAGGGTCAGGTGGTGCTTATCGTCCACACCGCGGGTGCGGCGCAGCAGGTCGGCGGCGGCCTTGTCGTCCAGATGGCAGACCAGCGCGTAGCTGGAGTCGGTGGGCACGGCCACCAGCTTGCCTTGGCCCAGCAGGGCCACGGTTTGCTTGAGCAGGCGGATCTGCGGATTCTCGGGGTGGACTTCGAAGTGCTGGGCCATAGGGTTGTAATTTTAAGATTCGGTGGGTAGTACGGTAATGCGGCTTTCCCGCACGGTCAGCCAGGCTCCGGCGGCACCGCACACGGCCACCAGGATGATGCCCAGCGTGGCCCACAGGTCGGGCACGTGGTCAAACACCAGCCAGCCGCCCAGCATGGCAAAACCAATCTGCACGTACAAAAACGGCATCAGCGTGGCGGCCGGGCTGCGGGTGTAGGCCAGGATCAGCATCAGGTGGCCGATGCTGGCGGCCACGCCCATCACCACCATGCCCAGCCACAGATGCCAATCGGTAATGGTTTCCCAGAAGAAGGGCACGGCCAGCGAGGCCACTGCAGTGCCGATCCAGCCGGTGTAGAAATGCATGGTCAGGGGGTCTTCGGTGCGGGCCAGGCGGCTGGTCAGCACCTGGAACCAGGCATTGCAGCCCACCACCGCCAAGGGCAGCAGCATGGCCCAGGTAAAGGTGTCGCCGCCGGGCCGGATGATCACCAGCGTGCCGACAAAGCCGCCCGCCACCAGCAGCCAGCGCAGGCCCGACACGCGTTCGCCCAACACCGCCGCCACCAAAGTGATGACTAGCGGGGTGATCATCACGATGGCGGTGAATTCGCCCACCGGCATGAACTTCAGGCTCAAGAACGCAAACAGGCTGGTCAACAGCAGCAGCACGCCGCGCAGAACCTGGAATTTGGGATGCGCGGTGCGTAGCAAGGCCCGCCCGCGCAGCGGCAGCATGGTAGCGCTGGTGACCACGGCCTGGAAGGCGTAACGAAACCACAGCGCCATCAGCAGGGGCACGCTGGCGGTGGTCCATTTGGTGGTGGTGTCCAGCACGGCAAAGCAGGCTACGGCCGCCAGCACCAGCGCAATGCCGGCGAGCGCTGAGCCGGGGCGCTTCACTGGATGCGGTCCGCCAGCAACTCCCACACCGGGGTGAGGTCGCCTGGCAGGTAGGGCAGGGTGCCCAGGTCGGTGTGGCTCTCTTGGGGGCTGTGGAAGTCGCTGCCGCGCGAGGCGGCCAGGCCGAATTCACGGGCCACGTCGGCGTATTCGGTGTATTCGGCCACCGTGTGGCTGCCGGTCACCACCTCGACGCCGCCACCGCCGTGGGCCTTGAATTCGCTGAACAGTGCGTATTCTTCGTTGGCGGTGAATTTGTAGCGGCCCGGGTGGGCAATCACGGCGATGCCGCCGGTCTGGGTGATCCAGGTCACAGCGTCTTTCAGCGCGGCCCAGCGGTGCGGCACGTAGCCGGGCTTGCCTTCGGTGAGGTATTTGCGAAACACCTCGTAGGTGTCGGTGCAGGCGCCGGACTCGACCAGAAAGCGGGCGAAATGGGTGCGCGAAATCAGCTCCGGGTTGCCGACGAACTTGAGCGCGCCCTCAAAGGCATTGGGAATGCCCACGGCCGCCAGGCCGGCGGCCATTTCCATGGCGCGCTGCTCCCGGCCGCCGCGGGTGGCTTCCAGGCCTTTGCGTATCAGCGGGCTGTCGGCATCAAAACCCAGGCCGACGATGTGCACGGTCTCACCCGCAAAGGTCACCGAAATCTCGGCCCCGGTCAGGTACTTCATGCCATGGGCCTTGGCGGCCGCGGCGGCGCGCTGCTGGCCGCCCACCTCGTCGTGGTCGGTCAGGGCCCACAGCTCGACACCGTTGGCGCTGGCGCGGGCCGCGAGTTGTTCAGGGGTGAGCGTGCCGTCGGAGACGACCGAGTGGCAGTGGAGGTCGGCGTTAAGTATGGAGGTCACGGGTCGATTTTAGGCGCTATGGGTTTTCCCTGCCCCTAGGCGGCCATTGGGTGGGCCATAAAAAAACCCGCTGGATGAGAGCGGGTTTTTTGTCGTGTACAAAGACCAGTCTGAATTACTTCAGCTTGATTTCTTTGTAGTCCACATGCTTGCGAGCTTTGGGATCAAACTTGCTGATCAACATTTTCTCGGGCATGGTTTTCTTGTTTTTGGTCGTGGTGTAGAAGTGCCCCGTACCTGCTGTAGATTCCAGCTTGATTTTTTCGCGTCCGCCTTTGGTTGCCATGATTCAGCTCCTTATGCTTGGCCACGTGCGCGCAAATCGGCGAGCACAGAGTCGATACCGTTTTTGTCGATCAAACGCAGACCGGCGTTGGAGATGCGCAAGCGGATCCAACGGTTTTCTGTTTCGACCCAGAAGCGGCGGTATTGCAGGTTCGGCAGGAACCGACGTTTGGTTTTGTTGTTGGCGTGGGAGACATTGTTCCCCGTCATCGGGCCTTTGCCCGTTACTTCGCATACGCGTGCCATGAGGACACTCCAATCAGAGCCGGGGCAGCACACAAGCTGTCCCAGCCAATTAACGGCAGAAGCCGCACCTCGCCATCCATGAAGGTGGCGGTAAAAATAATTTACCAAACCCAGTCTGCCCTTGGAAGGGCTCGCAAAATTCAGTAAAGCCTACGATTATAGCCTTGTCGGAGAAAACCTACCCCGACCTGCTTTCAGGCATGAAAAAGCCCGCTACTTTTGACAGCAGCGGGCTTCTCAATATGTGGTGCCGGAGAGATGAATCGAACACCCGACCTTCTCATTACGAACTCTGGCACCGATAGCTGTTTATTGTTGCCGATTGCTGTCTTCATTCTTGACGATACGATTTTAACAGCCCAGATTGATGAGAAAAAGCCCCAGCTTTGTGCAGCAACTGTGACATAGCTGTGACATGGGCACGCACAGAAGGGCGCACAGTCGGCCATCTGGCAGACTCTTGGCAGTCTAAAAGTTGTAGGGGTTGAAGAGAATGGCGCAGCGCAAACCAAAAAGGCCGTCCACCGACAGGGCACTGTCATCTAAGCAGTGGGCATGGGAGTTTCTCCGATTCAACGGAGAGTATCGAAAAGCATACGCAGCCTGGATGGAACTTCCGCACGCAGTACGGTGTGTGTCGGTGTCGTCGACTGGCATACCACTTGGCGACTGCCCTCCCAGTACCCCCATGTCATATTTCGATGTGACCCCGCTTGCGAGGGCGAACGAAACGGTCGCCGAATGGCTATCTCGTACCGAGGAAGAGCGTAAATCCGGTTGGAAAATTGCGGCTTCTTCAAGGCTGGCCCCTCCGAGGGAATTCTTGATTTCTGAGTGGATTGACCCCCAGTCCCCCTTGCCGAAGGAAAAAGAGCACATCTGGGACAAGTTCGGCGTGGAGTCAGTAGTCGGTCTGGTCACAGATAAACACTTGCCTCAGCGTGCAGCGGTAGCTGTGGGCCAGTTGACGGACATGCATGAACTTGCATTCATCGTCGATGTCCGTAGTCCCTTGGCCTTCCTCGAAAAGCAGTTCAAGGACGCAGTTCTTTCGCATAGGGAGACACTACTCGCACGCGCTGTCGGTGAACAGCCTGATGTGTACGGGGGCAAGGCCATCATCAATAGCGGTGGAATTTACGAAAAGTACATAGTGATTCTTAATCGACTCGATCAAGGGGAAACCGAGGATGACATTCGCTACAAACAGACTACTGGCGGCCCGAGACTACCCCATTGGGATGCTTATATAGCCAACATGAAAACTCAAATTCCTGATGCTATAGCGATGAGAGAAGGTGGGTACAGGAAGATCGCCTATCGAGATGACTTTGTCGGTGATTTGAAGAAGAAGTCCACGACCGGAAAAACATAGCTCTGCATCTTTTTCCTTAGAGAAATCGTAGTCAAAAAATACGATAGCCAGCGGTGAGCAGTTGTGCTCATCGCTAGTCCCTCCAAGGAGAAAATCGTGCCAGTAACGTCATCCCAAGTCCAACTTGGACGCAGCCCGTCAGCCGTCCAAAATTTTTTCAACCCGCTTCAGCCTGTCAATCAGATCGCAGGTCATGGAGGCGCTAGCACATCGGCTGCTTCGGAAGCCCCAAACGTGCTGCCCAAAGAAACCAATCACCAGACTTGGTTTCGCGTATCTCAGCTAGCCGAAAAGCATAAAGAATTTACTGAAAACGCGATTCGTGCGCAGATTTTTGCGGCAAAGCCGCGTCCAAGTGCAAAAACCAAAGACGGAATTTCCTGGATTGAGGGAAACGGTTTGGCACCTGCAATCCGGAAGTGTGGACGCGCTGTTTTGATCAATGAATCGATGTATGCAAAGTGGATTGCAACCGGTTCGTGCACTGAAGGCGGCGAAAAATGAACTCGCCCATCAAAAAAATTGATCTTGGCGCCATCAAGGACGATAAGTCTTCGTCATTGCACAAGTCGCTGAAAACACGAATCGCCGTTGACGGACTGGTCGCCAATGTAATTGTGATTGATCTTGACCAAGTGTATTTGTCGGACGAAGCCGAAGCGGCACTTAAATGCTGCTACCTCTCGGCACCTTACCTGCTCGATAAGTTCGGTGGTCATTACAAGAAGAACCTCATGGCAACAGTCACACGTGGCAACCTCAAAGGCGAGAAGTACATCAATACTGAGGCAAACGAATACGTTCACTCTACGGACACAGGAGTCGACATTTTGGTTGTTGGCAAGTGCGTTGAACTCGACAACCGCATCGCGCGCCAAATTCACATCACATGCCGCCCTCAGAAGCCCGCGCAAGCTATCGGCTCGGAGAACACGTCAGCAGAAGCTGGGCTGTAAATAGTCTGCACATCAACAACTTGAACGTGGCAGCTAAAAAGCGCCAAGCCTCAAAAGAAAAAATGAAAACAAAACGAATATCAGTCAAGGAAAGTAGCAGAACTGGCCTGGCAATCAAGCAAAGAAACGTCACCCTTGCGAGCGTAAGAGACACTCACTTTCAGCCATGCGAACGCATGACCTTGATTCCAGCAAGCGAGTTGGTCACGCTATCCATTGCACCTCGGAAAAAGCACTGGGGCTCCTACATTCAATCCAACCAAACTGGCATGATTTATGGTGAGCGTGGTGGTGGCAAAACATGGCAAGCGATGAGTATCGCCGTCTCAATCGCCACACGCTCGGAATTTTTGGGAAACAAGCCGGGTATGGCACGTCGCGTTATTTACCTCGACGGAGAGATGGACCTCGTGACGTTTCAGCAACGTTTGCGCCGAATCTGCGAGAGTCAGGGCGTCGAACCCCCACAGGACCTGAAAGTTTTCACACCTGAATCTTTCACCGATTTACTGCCGTCTATCAACACAGCAGAAGGGCAAAAACTCATCGACAAGATGATCGGCACCGACTGGGACGTCCTGATAGTTGACAACTATTCAGCTTGGAGTAGCGATGGCCGTGAAACAGCCGAAGCATGGGCACCCTTTATGCGCTGGATGCTCGGGCACAAACGCGCAGGTCGTACTGTCATTGTCATCCATCATTCCGGCAAGGCTGGCAAGCAACGCGGCAGCAGCAAACACGAAGATGCCCTCGACTGGTCAATCAACCTTTTACCGGACAAAAAATCTCCACAGGATGGCGCTCTTCGGTTCACTTTGGTCTGGGAAAAAGCTCGACACCTTGCAAGCAATGAAATTGCGCCTATTGCAGTGACCATGCGGCAAGGCAAAGACGGATTTTTGACGTGGGAACACCAGCAGGGCACTCACAAAGACCCCAAGATCGACAGGGCTCTCAAGCTGCGTCAGCAGGGAAAAACCAACATTCAGATTGCGGAAGAGTTGGATGTAGATCGCACCACAGTGGGCCGCTGGCTAAAAGACGCCTAAAAGCGACTTGATGCAGCCGTGCAAACACTAGCACGCGCGCCGATGCACGCACGCGCCTCCACACATGTACTGACTGTCATGCACAGTGGCGCGTGCGAAGTAGAGCTATGGCTATTACTCTCATATTAGATACAGGCACAGATAAGCCATGATTGACTACTTCAACATAAGCATAGATGGAGATGACTTTCCACCAATTGGTAAACAACTCAGAACCATGCAGCCTAGTGGAGCGGAATCCGAGTCGTTTACCGAGGTCGATGTTCGCGTTGCCAACGGTGCCCCGGAGTTCACCGCGAAAGTCGAGACCAGAACCAAAACGAAGATGCGATTCAGTGGTTCACCCGCCACATGGTTGCAGGGTCACAACGGCATGGGCAGCAATGATTTCCAGCCGTTGGTTAAGGCCAGCGTGTTGTTAGTTTTTGATACGCTAAAACTGTCTTGTCCTGCTTCAGTATTGGACGCGATTTCCACTGGGGAATATGACGTTGACGAGGTGCATGTTGCGGAGCAATACCGTATGCCTCACGCGCTGGTTGGGTCAATGTGCGAGAACATCCGTCGCAACGCAGATGACTCGCTTCAGGCTACCCCTTTGGGAAAAGGCATCGGTATCCGCTTGTGGCCAAATTCCCGCGACCGCCAGGTCCTGATGTACGACAAGCACCATTACTTTATGGACGGTCTTCGGAAGCATAAAACCAAGCTGCTCGGCAACATGCCAATGGGATTTGATCGTATTGGAACGAGCCTTGAATTCGACCGGATGAAGGATGAAGTTCTGACTCAGGGCATGCGCATAGAAACACGATTGAAACGCATGTTGGACAACAAAGCGAATCCCTTCAATAGGGGCACGCATTGGAAACCGGAAACTGCACGCGAACTGCATCGCAAAGTGTTGCTCGATGTCCCACTTTTGGACCTGCCGCCGGTCCCCATTCAGGAGCAGCTACTTGCGGTAGCTAGCTCAGATCACAAGATGCTAATCGCGCTGTGGTTGACGGGACGCGATATGCGGCAGTTTTTCGACAGCGACCCCACCTACTACCGGAGACGAACGGCCATGATCAATCTGCATGGCATCGATATGTCCACGCCCCCAATTCCTGACAGTGGAATTCGTTGGGCGGATGTGATTGGCGCCGATTCGCTTATTGAAGTGCCAGCATGGGCAACCGAAAGCGGCTTTGTGCATGTTCCTGAGCGTTGGATTGACTGGCGCGACCCGACTCAAAACCACCGAGCTTGGTTGCGACCGGACCCGGAAATCCGATTTGGTAAAAGAAGCGGGCCGGACGCTCAATCGAGTTAATTTCCCTAGGCAAGTGCGCGGCTTCGCCTCAACGATCACGGCGCAGTAACTTCGCCGTGTTACCGACAAGAAGCTTTTCGTCATCCCCTGGATTAGCCATGCCCAACGAGCCGGCAAGTTAGGCCGCCGCCGTAAAGGACGGTCTCCCTTGAAACTTAATGGTGTTTCAAGAAATCCAAAACGTCCGCCACTGCCTGCTTGCGCAGCTTTGCATCACCGCCCATGCGTTGCGTCGAATTCTTCACGCATCGTTCAGCCTCGACTAATTCGGCGCTGCTCGTGATGGCCCGGTTCTTCCGAAAATCGAAGGCGTTCCCGAGGCCTCCGCCGTCCTTCATTGTCATGAAAATCTCCATGTCGCAGTCTTTCGCTCCCACTGAGTCCGGCCGATAAAAGAAGGTGCGCAAGAGATCGAAGCCGTGATAGCCGCCCTTGTAAATCTTGTACTGAATGTCGTTTCCGTGTTTGGCGAGATCGTCCGCATACTTCGCGCACAGGGACATGTCTTGCGAGTCGTCCAGTTCGGGGTCCGACAAAAGCATCAATATTGGCGCAGTGGCCTTGTCGCGATCGTCAGTCCGGTAGCGATAGTTGCACATACCAGGGTACAAGACGATGTGACCGGCGAATCTGACCCCCTTGGTATCCACTGGGTCCTGCCATGTCGGCCACGCGGTCTCGAATGCCACCGTGCCGCCTCGGCTTGAACCCATGTTGTAGATGCGCGTTGCGTCGATTTTTGGGTGTGTTGACAGCATACGGAGTGCATTCATCGTGTCGGCAACCTGCGCGGAGGTTGGCACCAAGGTTGAATCACTGCCGGTATTGTTGACGCCACGTGGGCCGAAGCTGTCTTGGATAAATACGGCATAACCAGCTTCGGTGAGCGCTGGCGCCCACACTTCGCGGACCGTGTTTGATGGACCGCCACTGTCGTGAGAGAAGATGACAGCAGGCGTCTTGCCGGCAACGTCTTTCGGCATCAATAAATCTCCCCAGACGATCTGCTGCTTCGTGGATTTCATGATCTTTCGCGCGTAGTCCCACCGGCCTTTCGGTGTCATGGACTGATATTCGATTCGGCCCGTTTCACCTCCGGCCAAGTCAGCTAATGGCGCTGCGCTGACCACAACCGAGGCAAGCAGCATCGACTGCGCCGCTAAACCCCGAATCCAGATATTGATCTTTTTCATCACTGTTCCTCTTGTGTTGTTTTTGAAGTTGATGCCGCCTATGAAGAGTAAAGTCTTCAAGGCATAGGAAGTCTCTCACAATGAAGCATTTACTCCGTCGCTGTTTATGCGTCATTGAGGCATTTTTGCTTCGATGGCAACGACGGAAAAAATACCCAAAAAGCGCAAGGCCGCGTCCGAGCGCCATCCGTTGTCGATTGCTTTCGGCAGCTACTTGAAGGAGCTTCGGAAAGCGCAAGACAAGTCGCAGGCTGAACTGGCGTACGACGCCGGCCTGGACCGGACGTACATTTCGCTGCTGGAGCGTGGTATGTCAGCGCCGTCGCTGCTGGTCTTGGACACCCTGGCGAAGTCTTTCAAGCTGTCCATGACGCAGTTGGTGGCAGGTCTGGACGAGCATCTGCCAAAGCCGCTTCGCCGAAAAGCCGATCCGATCAAGCGTCGCAGCAATGAAGCCAGTCTGGCGCTGTCTGCTGAGCGACCTCACGGTAGCCGGCGTTCGCCGTTGCGCTGATCACAGTCGATCCGTTGGAACCAGATAGCGCGGGTGTGAGGGCCACATGCGCATGCGATTCCGGCAACGTGTCTAGCCAGTTGAAGTCAATGACTGGAGTCCATCGGTGACGTTGCCGTTATTGCCTTCGGCAACGTACAGCGGCCAGCAATCGAACCTCTTCTTCGTGCCACTCTGCGGCGGCATACATCCATACGGCGGATTTGCTCTTGTCAGTGTCATTCGGCTTGGTCAGCTTCGTTTTGGCAGACCGAAGACCTGCGTTGGTGAGAGGCAAGCGAAGACGCGCATTGAAGGCTGCAAACGCGGGCTCACTGGCACTGGGATCAAGCAACAGCAGGGTGTCGGGATAATGTACTTTGCCGATCACCAGGCCCTCAACGCCGACCGCCAGCGACCAGTGCTTGGTGCGTTGGTGTTTCACCGACGCAAATGCTAAGGCCACCATATCTCCACGCATCAGCCAATCCACGGCATAGCCGTCGGCGTTGTCTTCCGCACCGTACTTCGGCGTAAGCTGAATTGGTAGAGCCAGACTCTGAACCAGTTCCACCCATTCTGGTGCATGCACACCAGAAAAATATGTGTGCGAGAACGTCTTCCACACCAAGGCCGCGGTTCCAAATTTACGGCGGGCCATGTCGTGCAATGCCGAAGGTTTGACCAGATCAAAAACTATCAACAATATGGCCACGACATGGACCCCGCAAGCGCTGTCTAAACTCGACTGCTGCATGAATGGACTTACCGGCTCGTTGCGCTTGGATTGGACCGTCAGTGAGTGGCCCGTCTGTAGACCGGCATACACACGCTGGAACCGATAGGCTACTTTTTCTTGGCCGGGGGTTGAGTGCGCGGGCATCAATAGTCTCCAGGCAGCAACAAGGTCGTCACGCTGCGATCCGCTTCCGTGATCACCCAAACGGTGGGCAGCGCTCCACGCTTGTCTCTGGGCGTGAGTGCCAATCTGGACGCATCCACCAAGCGATACACACTCATCAGCCGCAGCCGTCGCGTGATGGCAAACTCGTTTTCGCCGCGATCTTCTTCACATATGTCGCCCCAATCGCCGTGTATGTGGCGGCTGCATAGGGCCGCAGCGCTAAAGCCAGTTTGTTGAAGTAGCTCTAGCGCGCCAGGTGTGGCGACAATCTGGCCCACGCCAAATCGGGCTGAGTTGGTATAGATGACGGTGGTTCTGGCTGTAGGGTGGCTGGTTGTGGGCTGTGGATCAATGGACATGACTTTCTCCTTGGTTGTTAACTGAACAGAACAAAAAATGGACGTGGGTTGGCCTCCGAAAACTGGTGTCGGATTTCTCATCACATCGGTGGAAATCAAGGTGACCGGCTAATCCGGTCGATGCGGGCTCGCCGCTTGGAGCGAAGACAGTGGCTAACTACGCAACGGCTGCGTACAGCGCTTTAAACAGCGTATGGCTGGTGATTGGCTGGTTGGCAATGCGGCAGTCCAGCACGGCGCGTTTAAGCGCTTCGCGGATGCCCTCAAACGTGATGCGCTCTGCCAGTGGCACGTACATCGATGGCAACGCCGCATAGCCGGTGTACCGCTCAACGATCTGCCGGATGTGCACCATGTTCAGCGGGCGGCCCAGCACGGCACGTTCATAGCACTCGGCGATTGGCTGAGGGAACCGTTCGTAAAGTGCGCCGATGGGGGTTTCACCGTCATCAACAAGACTCGCATCGAACTCCGGCTCCAAAATGTCGCTCAGGATTGCCGCATGTGACCTGTGGGGGGACTCCAACAGTTCAACGAACTCGTCGGTCGCTGTCGCCACATTCAGTAAATGGCGCTGTTCTCCGAGAAAGGCCGTGCCAATAAAGCGCAGGGCCACCAACGAAATTGGCGGACGGAACATGGCTTCAATCGCCGCAAGCGGCTCATCCAGTAGTGCGGCCAACGCACGGTTTCGATGGCCTTCACCAAGCAAGCCGACGTGTTGCAAAGCAACTAGCAGGTGGTCCCTGTGCTCATGCACTGGCCGACCAAGGTTGCTGCTGGCGTATGCAAGCTTTATCCATTTGACTTCGGCCATGCTGAGGTGCAAGTGATTCTGAAGCAGGCCTAGCTGGGAAGCGACGATGCTCATGGTTCCTTGCTTTGGCAAGGTGATCCCTGTCATCTGTTCGGCCAACTCGGCTAGGTCGATGCGCGGCTCCATCCGGTCGTTGGGACTGAGCAAAAACCGGGGGACTTCGCTCGCTTCGCCAACGGGCTGGGTATGTCCCAATTCTTTCCAAAAGTACCGCTGAATCGTTCGACCGACCCACTGCTGGTCTTCGCCTTCCGCGATGTGGACAACCTGTAGTCCGAGGCGATGCATGAACCAGTCTTCGGCCTCGGCGCGGAACTTCAGATTTTCGGGGTGAGGCACCCTGCCAAGGGCATCGAAACGGTAGGCCGCATGAAGGGTTTCAAATGCTTTAGCAATGTTCTCATCTGGGAGCATGGTGTTGTTCCAAACCCAGCCGAACCGCCTGCGCGGTCAGCCAGGTCAATTCGGGTTCGTGAAATGCACAGACGTGCGAAAACCACACGAAGCTTTTCAGCGGTCAGGCACGATTTCAGGTCATGCGTGGGGGGGAGTTTTGCTAGTCAGGGGACTCGCGCCGCGTGGCAGGAGTACGTTTTCGAGGCCTTAGTAGTCATCGCTTTAGTAGGATGGCTAGCCAAGCATGCCCTACATCAGCTTCGGCTGACATCTAAGTCGACAGAATTTTTATTCATTTTATACCAAAAATCGTATAAAAAAGTACAAAAACATGAATTTAAGTTTTTATCGGTCTTTCGCGTGTTTTTCTAAAATTGGCGTCAGTAACGCTCTTCAGATTTAAAAAAATGAGAAACTGCTCAAAAAATAAGCAGTTTTGACAGTTTTGCGGACGAAGATTTTTCTAAAGTGGTTGTTGAACAAATTTAGTTCCACAACCAGATTGGGATCGCCGCGTCTGGCATGTTCAAGAAGTTCATCAACGAACTGACTGGGATGACTTTGCTGCCAGCTAGTAAATTGCGAGACGAGGGGACGGTAACCGCCACAAGTCTCGGCTTTTAAAAGCAAGGAAACGTTGGCGGCTGTGCAGTAGCTGATGAAGTTTCCGGCTCATCTGGCGGAAGAGTGCAACCAGAAAATGTATGCCGCTGAGGAGCCAATCGCAGCCACTGATGGGGCTGACGTTTAGCTTTGTGAGTTCGTATGAGTTGCAAGCCGACCTGCGGAATGCTTAGAAGCGGACAGCATAGGACAAGTTTTTTTTCTACAGCTTGGGAGCCTTTTCTACGGCATCAACCTGTGGATTTAAACAGTATTTTCCGCTACTATCTGGATGTACACCCAGTGTTGTTTGCTGTAGCGAAAGGAGCAGCACCTGAGGGCAGGCGGTAAAATATCGCGCGCGCGAGGGGCTTGGTTTATCCGCAAATTCACCCCTTGCCGAGCACGAATTGAAAATGGAAAAACATCAGGAAATCATGGCGTCGAAAAAGCTGAAGTCGGCAAAGCCGCTAACGGTGTTGTCTTTGTTCACAGGCACCGGCGGGCTCGATCTGGGGCTCGAAATGGCCGGCCTCGAGACTATGGTGTGCGTGGACAACGATCCCGAGTCTTGCAAGACTTTGAGGCACAACCGGCCCGATTGGAGTGTGTTCCAAGGCGACATCAGAGAGTTCGAGCCGGTTGGCACGTTCGACCTGGTTGTGGGTGGGCCTCCCTGCCAAGGCTTTAGCACTGCTGGAAAGGGTAATCCTGACGATCCACGCAATTTTCTGTGGCAGGAGTATTTCCGAGTTGTTGAACGTGTTCGACCTAAGGCCATTCTTCTTGAGAATGTCGCCGGAATGATGAACAAGAAGAACAGTCATCACATCGAAGAGTTCATAGAGAAGCTAGCCAGCCTAGGCTATTCGGCAAACTATGGCGTCCTTGACTCGTCTGCTTTTGGGGTGCCGCAAACCCGCAAGCGGTTGATTGTGGTAGCAGGGTTGGGCTTTACGCCCGAGCTACCACAAGCCGACCCGAGTGCAAAAAAGGTGTCAGCAAAGGACGCAATCCATGATCTTTTGAAAAGCTCGAAAGCGCCGAATCATGAGCCAAACAATCACGCCCCACACGTTGTTGAGCGATGGAAGCTGCTGAAAGAAGGTGAAGTCGATCCAAACTATCGGCGCGGACGCATCTATTCGGATCGACCCTCTCCAACGATTCGTGCGGGTGGGGGGCATGGGCCAAATGGTGACCATTTGGCTGGCTTTCATCCTCCGATCCACTACAAGCTACCTCGGCAGCTAACAGTGCGCGAATCGGCGCGAATTCAATCCTTCCCAGATGATTGGATTTTTTGCGGCAGCAAAACTGCCCAGGGACGTCAAGTTGGAAATGCGGTGCCTCCACTTCTTGGTAAGGCTTTAGGTGAGGCGTTAAAGCGGTCAATCGAGCAGGCAGATTTCGAACCAGTTCTGCAAAAACGACGCACTGGAACAAGCGGCTAGCTAAGGTGATGTGATGGATGTCTTTTCGCCGGACAAACGTTCTGACATCATGTCGAAAATTCGCAGCAGGGGAAATGTTGCGACTGAACAGGTCGTTGCGAAGCTATTTCGGCAACACGGCATCACTGGCTGGCGGCGACATCAAAAACTCAAGGGTACACCTGACTTCACTTTTTATAAAGAGAAGACGGTAGTGTTTGTTGATGGCTGCTACTGGCATGGATGCCCCCGATGTAGCCGTGTCCCAAAGTCCAACGTGGAGTTCTGGATCAACAAATTCGAGAGCAATAAGAGGCGTGATCGCCGGGTTAATCGTGAGCTACGTGCCTCAGGCTGGCATGTAATTCGTGTGTGGCAGTGCCGCCTTAAGAGCCAGGCAGGGTTTTTATCGCGGCTGCGGCGGACATTGAAATTGCCAGCGGAGTGAGTGCACTAAGTTCTGCCCTTATCTTGTCTTCGAAAACAGGTTGCGCCACGGGAGTGCCACCAGTTAATCCCTTGACGGCTTCTTCCAGCGTCATGAAATACGCGTCGCCCTGCGTAAGCTCGAATCGGCGTGAGGTCGGATTATGCTTGTAGTCAACTACAAACCATACAACGTCAGAAAGCGAGACGTGGTCCGTAGTTCGCATCTTTCCCATCGACTCGTAAAAAGGCCGATCCACCACGACTGCCATTCGTTTACCCCATCTCCGTAGCGTTGGTATTTTTATTTGTAACTGCGGCATCAATCTTTTTGGGCCACTACTTCGATAGTCTGGGCGCCTGTTCTCGGATGGGAAAACAATTCCGTTTCCGCCGTCTTGGATGTCTTTGGCGATTTGACTAAAGAGCTTTGGCATTTCCGGGCCAGAAAAATAAACTGCCTGAATTTCCAGTGCGATCCAAGGAAGTGGGTAATCCGGTGGTTTAGAAGCATCGACAACGACCATGTCAATCCGACCAACGTCCTCACCCTCTGATCCGTCATAAGTCTCTGACGATTCCAAGAAGCCTACTTCTCCGACTAAGATGGGAAAAGGCTGACCTAAGATGACACTGGAAGCCCAGTTGAATGCGGTAGCCCCTTCGTGAAAACGATAGGGGCAAAGTGTTCTAAGTGCACCCTTTGCACCTGATACCGGCACTACCTCGTCGTTCGGCGCGCGCGTATATGCTCTCAGGGAACATACACCACCAGACTTTGTGCAGGGTGTCAGTCCATACCCATCCACTTTTTTGAACGGGCATAGCTTCGTAGATTTCTGTTCAATACAGAACTTGTTCTCTAGGATCTCGTGTCGCTTTGTCTCCGCCTTATTCAGCGGCACATCGTTGTCGACCTTCCTTCGAAGTTGGATTAGACGTTCGCGTTCGGGCTTTGTTAGGCTGACCTTTGCTGGCACTCCATAGCTTGAAAATTCCAACCGCTCGGGTGCAGAAAGTTCTGTAAAAGACTGGCCATACCATTCACCTATACCGAAACGTGTAGTGGGATCGCCCGCCGTAGTCTCCGTTGTTGCGGTCGATGAGTGCGCATCGATTTCGATCGCTGGTGTAGGTTCATCGTCAGAGGCATGTGCGTCGTGAGTGGTACTCGTCATGTGACCAATTGTGCAGGACAAATTCCAACCGTTTGACCACAAGTTGGCTGCCTACAACGCACAGTGCGCATGCTGGTGTTGATTGACCATCATTCCTGCCTAGCTTGAGCAGGCTGCTGGCGATCACCATTGGCGCTGAGAGCCGCTTTGCACGATTGCCGTCGGTGGTGTGGGCGAACTTGCGCCGCCACAGGGTCTGCAACCTGTTCTCACGCATCAAACGCCTTACTCGGTAACCCCCGATGTGCAGCCCCTGACCGGCAAGGGCATCTGCGTCACGCTCGTCAAAGAGAACTTGACGTTCGAGCCACCGGCCACGGGTGCCGACGCGCACAAAACAGCGTACACGACTTTGATGCTGCAATTGCTGGGTGCCGTTGGTCAGTTCGAGCGTGCGCTGATAAAAGAGCGGCAGCGCGAGGGTATCGCCATCGCCAAAACCCGATACGTGTATAAAGGGCGAAAGCAAAGTCTTGATGATGTCGGTCTAGGAAAAAATCGTAAATTTGTGGCGGACGGCATGACCAAGGTTCAGATCGCTGAAAAACGTGGTATTTCTCGTGCCAGTGTTTACGTTTACCTAAAAGCATCTGGCGTTTGAGGGGAGTTAAGGACGCTCTGCAAAACTCACAGCGGTCTGTGGCAGCACGGCCTCGGGCGGTCTGCGGCGTTGCTTTTCTTGCCAATAGCTACGGCTATTGGCTGCTAAATGCGCCTTGCATCCCATCCCGATCAGCACTACCACATCCTCGCTTGAGTTTTGCAGAGCATCCTTAAATTAAAATCTTAATGAGAAATATTTAAATATGAAATATCCTGTTAAAGCGGCTAATGGTCATGCCGGAGAATATTTTTTTGCTTACCAAGTCGCGAGTGTCCTAAAATGGCCCTGTAGATTAATCGATATTGATATAGGTATAGATGCGCAGGTTGAAGTAATTAATGATGACCGCTTAAGCACTGGCAGGTTCGTAGCATTTCAGATTAAGGCTTCGAGTGTCGAGGAGCCGAACTGTCGCTATGTTACAGATGAGCAATTGCAGTACTGGCAACAATTGGGATTGCCGGTCTTCGTCGTCCTTGTGGAGCTAGGTAAGCGAAAAATGTTTTTGCATCGAGTTTCCTTTGGGGCCGAATATGAAAGGACTGCGTCTGGTGCGGTGCGTATCGATTTTGATCGAATAAAAGATATATTTACCAAAGATAGCGAAAGGTTAATAAGGGACGCGGCGTTTGAGGCAAGCTCAAGTGTGCAACAGCATCTTGATCTTGTCCGTTCTGGTATTTCCAGGATTCAAGAGACGATTGACGCAATGGTGGACTTTCCCGACGCACATTCGCTTATTGAAGCAATGGAGATGCGTCACGATTTATATGAAAAACTTGCACAAGCTGAAGCTTTAGCCACTGCAATGAAATTTGGGGAGGCTCAAGTTCATAACGTATCGGCTGAGCTTGAGCAAGTGCTAGATGATCTAAAGTCATTTATGACGCAGTCTTTTATCGTTGACCACGATGATGGTACCCAAGCGATACAGAGGTTCGTTGATTCAAGGAGATAGGTAGGTTCGCTACAGCGGAGTGCTTATGTGGTTTCCAAGTCTAGGAGTCCGGTCGGCAGAAGAAAAGCACCAAAAAATATAGTGTTTTATGGGGTCGTTGACCCCTTACCCAAGACGAAAAAATGGCTTTTAAGCGATTCTGATAGGTAAAAAAGTTTTCACCGATATTGAAATTATTTTAACACTCAGGCTCCTAGGGAATAATTCGGTCGATGAGCAACATTGTCTATGCCTTGTCAAAGATGATGAGATAGAAAAATTGCCCGGTTATATCGCCAAAAATGAAGCCCTGGGTTTCATCATTACTACTGAGCGTGGAGTGTGGATTGAAAAGTCTAAATTTTTTGACTTGCTTGGCTGCTAATAATATGAGAAAATAAAGAAACATTTCGCTGCAATGGCGAGGTGTATTGACTGACGTGCCCTGCGTCAGTTTGTTTTTTATTCCCCAATTCCACACTTGAGTTTTTCTTGTCATGCCGTTGGCGCGTGCTGACTAAACACGTCTGTGCGCCCAAGGGTTTGGGGAATATTTTTCTTCAACCTCAGGTAGTGATAACTCTCAGTTATCGACACACAGAAAGACGTCCAAAATGACCAAAATTTCCGCCGAAAGCACAGGCACGGCAACCGTCCGCAAGTCCGATACAGCCACCATCGGCAACCAGCCACCGAAGCCACCACAGTCCGTTCTGGACGGTTTTTCAGCCATGGCTGATCGCTTTATGGAAGCTGCACAATCCGAAGCCAGTAAGCGCGCTTACGACAGTGATATTCGGATGCTCGCTGCCAGTGGAATCACTATTCCGGCAACCGCCGCGGAAGTAATCGAATACCTGGCCCAATTCGCTGGAAAGCTTGCAGTGGCGACCCTTGAGCGGCGGCTCATTTCTCTTCACAAAGCCCACCTTGAGAACTCTTTTAAATCCCCGACTGTTCACATTACTGTGAAACGTACCATGCAGGGCATCCGGCGCACGCTTGGGGCAAGGCAAAAGCATGTAAGGCCAATGGTTAAAGATGACTTGCTAGAGGCAATGGTAATGATTGACCGTCAGAAGCCCGTCAAAGCTGCGCGCGACCGTGCCCTACTGTTGGTCGGATTTGCATCTGCTATGCGTCGCTCAGAGTTGGTAGCGATACAAGTTGGACATCTGACATGGCTGTCTAGCGGCATTGAAATCTTTTTGCCCCACAGCAAAACCGACCAAGAACGTCAAGGTCGCACGGTGTTTATACCGTTCGCAAATGGCGACCGCTGCCCGGTGAGTGCGTTGACACAGTGGCTAGATGTTGCCGAAATCAAAGAGGGTTTTGTCTTTAGAGCCGTCTCCCGCCATGACCGCGTTGCACGGCATGGTTTGTCTGCGCAGTCAGTGGCCCTGCTCGTTAAGTCCTCGGTGGCGCGAGTCGGAGGTGATGCCGATAAAGTCAGCGGTCATAGTCTACGCGCCGGCTACTGCACACAGGCGGCGATGACGGGGTTGCAACCGTGGCAAATTCGGGAGCAAACAGGGCACAAGTCAGACGTGACACTTGCCAAATACATTCGGCCTGTAGCAAGGCGGTCCATTCCAACTTTGCTGTGACTGGACACGAGAGCGTGCTCGCAGCCGTCCGGAATCATCCCAAGCCATAAAGCTGCCGCTGCGCTGGCGGCGCTTATCACCGCGCTTGCCCAGCATTAGACAGCAGCAGTAGATGGCACGTCGTAGGTTGCAAGTGATAACCGTGAGTGCAGGCGATGATCAAGCAATACCTGCATGATGGTTCGCATAGATTCCTCCGTTACCACGATTCGGCCAGTGGGATCGAATTGGATGTTCCAGCCCTCGGCATTGTTCACTTGCTGCAAGCGTGCCATGTAGTCCGGGTTTGCATAATTAGCCTTCTGATGAATCACGGCCATCCGCCGAAGGTGCATCGTGTTTGTGCCGACGTGGTCAATCATTGGCTGCAGGTCTGTGAAACTTGCCGCAAATACCGGATCAACTCTTAACTCAGCAAAGGAGTTGGCATATTCGATCTTATAGCCCAGCAGCGTCTCAAATGCCGCCTTGCTCATGACCAGGATATCGTTGTCAAGCACAATGAAATCCAGGTTCTTCGCAATTGTGAAGCTCTTGTCCGCGACCAAATCCAATTGATTAGCTCGGAAGACGACGTTTATGACGCTGCGCGCCTTCTTCGTCTTCCAGGTGTCGGTCACCCGCTTGACACAATAAAGTACCTTCTCACCAGCCCGCAGTCGGATCACATAGCCCGCGCAGTTTTTGAGATCACGGTCGTTTTTAACTCTATGTTCTTCAGAAGGCTCATCCACCAACGCCTTCAGATCGCCAAAGGTAGTCTCATCAGTGCCGACGTGCAAACAGCTAACTTCGTTTCGCTGGGCAACCAAGGAGTAGTCTTCAACTTCGGTATGGGCCTGCAACGATCCAATAACGATGTTTCGGAGTTCTTGCGCCAGCGCGTCTGAGACCTCAATCGAGGTAGAAGAAAAGCCGCCGCCCACTCGCTTCTTAAACACCCAAAGAGACAAAACTGCATCCGCAACAGCAAAGCCTCGGCAATCAGCCAGCGCCTTTTCCTTCGTCATTTACGATCAACCTTTGAAAGTACGTAGATGCCCTGCACAAGGCAAGAGCTAAGAGTTTGGTTTGGTAAAACGTTCTGGCGGGACAATGCCCGGAGACTTCGCTTCTTGCCTTCAATGCTGGCTTTGACCTCATACAACTGCCAGCCAACAGCAAGTAGAAGCGGGTTCATCAGAATCTGACCAGATCGATAGCTGATCAGGAACATCCACAGCATGAACAAGCCGAACCCGAGCACCTTGCCAGTACCGCCAAGCTCTACGCCCATGAAAGAAACTATGTACGGAAAAACGTAGTTGATCAGGTCATTGGGAATGGTCTTCGATTCTTCAATCGTCATTTCAGTGCTACCACGCATGTGCTTCAGCAGCCAAAGAAAAAAGACGAGGCTGAGAAACGTAACCGCAAGGAAAGTCCAGACCAAGACGGAATTCTGGAATTCGGGCAGATCACATTCGGTCCAGAACTTTGGCCTCCTGCAAAGTAAACGCGTCCAGAACTCAGACTTAATATCTTGCACTGCAAGGATTAGCGCGAGCGGAAAATATGAACCAAGAAAAAGTAGGGCAGCCGGAAGTAGCTTTATTTGCATAGTGCGCCTTCAGCGCGATTAAATTGCTGCAATTTATTACAGACTATCATAGTCCGTAACGGGTGACGACGCCCAGTGGCGATGAACTTGTCGCGATCAGTGTGTAAGCGGGTCAGCCTTGCTGGGCTTGTTTGTTGAGAAAGTGCTCGGTTCCGGTTCCAAACTTCTTTTCGTTCATGCTCCGGAGGACGTCGTCAATGTGAGACGCGGCTAAGTGGGAGTATCGTTCTGTCATCTTGGTGGTTTGGTGCCCCAACACTTTGCTTATCGACAAGAGGCTCGCACCGTTCATGGCTAGATAGCTAGCCGTCGTGTGACGGAGGTCGTGAAACCGAAACTCTGAAATTCCCGCTGTCCTCAGGGCCGCTCCCCAAGTTTTGCGTAGATCGACTGGTTGTCGTGGGTTCGTCGCACTCGGGAAAATTAGGCCAGTGGCAACACTGGTTTTATGGATTTGGATCAGCGTTGCGCGACGTTCTTCCAGTAGTTCGAGAGAGGGAGACGTGATAAGCACAGAACGCGGTTTGTCGTTCTTGGTCTTGGTCAGGTGTACCCGTGTAAAGCTCTGATCCGGCGCGGCATGAATGTCTTGCCAGCGCATGTTCATGATCTCGCCCTTACGCATTCCGGTCGCGATCGCCAGAACTACCACCAAGTACAGGTCGCGATTGGGTGAGCTTTTGCAGGCAGTGAGCAGAGACTCGCGCTCTGAGTCGGTCAAGTATCGGGTGCGCTCGTTATTAACCTTCGGACGCTGCACATTTTCAACTGGCGAAGACTCGCACCAGTTCCACTGCTTGCGCGCCACGGTGAACGCATGCGAAAGTGCCATCATGTAGCGCAGGACAGTTGCTGGGGCGGGTGGCTTCCCAAGCCTTGTTGTCGACTTTTTGAACTTGTCGATGCTGCGTGTCACAAGGTCGGTCGTAACTTCAGACAGGGCGTAGTGACCAAGCTGTCCAATCCACCACTCGATATGCGTTTTGTGGTCTTTGCCGCCGCTCGCCTTGTCAATCAGAACATTTTCTTTGTACCGTTCCAGCATCTCGCGGACGGTGTGCTGGCTCGCTGGATTCTTGCGAATCGTCATGCCAGTGCGGATTTCGGTTTCCGTCTGAGCCGCCCACTTCTTGGCGTCGTTCTTCCGAAGAAAAGTAGCAGAGCGTGGAGGGTAGCCGTGGATGCGGACTTGAGCTTGATAGCTCAGGTTGCCGTCTTGATCTTTGCGTTCGCGGATTGAGGCCATTGTTGCAGTTTGTGTACGTCAGCGATAAGCGACGGCGCAAACTTGGCCGAAAACGGAGATGCACTGCTGGGCAGTGCTGCCAAATTGTGCCGCCTACTGTGACATGAATGTGACAGCAAACGGCACTTTGGACTGTACGACTCGGTAAGTCGTTGATTCTATTGGTGCCGGAGAGATGAATCGAACACCCGACCTTCTCATTACGAATGAGCTGCTCTACCGACTGAGCTACACCGGCACATTAGCCTTCAATTATAGCTTGTCGAAATAGGTCTCGGCCTTGGCAACTTCATTTTTGGAGCCCAGCACCACGCTTACGCGCTCGTGGAGCTTTTGCGGGACGATGTCGAGGATGCGCTGGGTGCCGGTGCTGGCAGCGCCACCGGCCTGTTCGACCAGCCAGCCCATCGGGTTGGCTTCGTACATCAGGCGCAGCTTGCCGGGTTTGCCGGGTTCACGCTTGTCCCAGGGGTACAGGAAGATGCCGCCGCGCGTGAGGATGCGGTGCACGTCGGTGACCATGCTGGCGATCCAGCGCATGTTGAAGTCTTTGCCGCGCGGGCCTTCCGAGCCTTGCAGGCAGTCGTCGATGTAGCGCTTCACCGGGGTGTCCCAGTGGCGCATATTGCTCATGTTGATGGCAAATTCTTGGGTGTCGGGCGGGATCTGGACGTTTTCTTGGGTCAGGAAGAACGAGCCCTGTTCGCGGTCCAGGGTGAACATGGCAACACCGTTGCCCACCGTCAGTACCAGCGTGGTTTGTGGGCCGTAGAGGCAGTAACCTGCGGCGACCTGGTTTTTGCCGGGCTGGTAGAAGTCTTGCTCGACCACGGCTTCATCGCCCTTGGGCTTTTTCAGCACGCTGAAGATGGTGCCGATGCTGACGTTCACGTCGATGTTGCTGGAGCCGTCCAGGGGGTCGAACAGCAGCAGGTATTCGCCCTGCGGGTAGCCGTTGGGCACGGCGTGGATTTCTTCCATTTCCTCCGAGGCCATGGCCGCCAGGTGGCCGCCCCATTCGTTGGCTTCAATGAGTACTTCGTTGGCAATGATGTCCAGCTTTTTCTGGATTTCGCCCTGCACGTTTTCTGATTCGGCCGAGCCCAGCACGCCGCCGAGCGCACCTTTGTTGACGGCGTGGCTGATACCTTTGCAGGCGCGGGCCACGACTTCGATCAGCAGGCGCAGCTGCGACGGGATCAGGCCGTCAACGCGTTGTTGTTCGACGAGGTAGCGGGTGAGAGAGATGTGTTGCGACATGGGATTGTTCTTTCCTCGTTATTGTTAGTCGGCCAGTGCGCGGGAAACCACCTCGCGCACGTCGTTGCTGAGGTCGGCTTTGGCGGCCACGCGGCCCAGCGCTTCGCGGGCGGCGGTGCGGTAGGGCTCGGCCAGGTTTTTCCAGCGGTCCAGGGCGCGTGCCAGACGGGCGGCGACCTGGGGGTTGATGCCGTCGAGCTCCATGACGCGCTCGCTCCAGAACACGTAGCCCGCCGCGTCCTTGCGGTGGAAGGCCCCGGGGTTGGCGCTGCAGTAGCTGAAGACCACGCTGCGGGCGCGGTTGGGGTTGCGCAGGCTGAAGTCAGGGTGCTTGAGCAACTGGCGCACCGCGGGCAGGATGTCGCCGTTGCGGTCCGGGGCACCGGCTTGCAGGGCAAACCATTTGTCCAGCACCAGCGGCTCGTCCTTGAACAAGGCATGGAAACGGGGCAGGGCCTGCGCCGCCAGCGGGTGGCCGCTGGAGACCAGGGCGCTGAGCGCGTTGAAGCGGTCGGTCATGTTGCCCGCATCCTTGAAGCGCTGCAGTGATTTGCCGGGCCAGACCGTGTCGCCGCTGGCAAGCGCTGCCAGGCAGAGCTGACTCAGGGCCATGCCGGTCAGGGCGCGGCGGCCACTGGACAGCGGATCGGGCGAGTAGGCGCCAGTGTCGCTGTAGCTGGCGTAGACCCACGCCCAGTCATCGGTCAGCGCCTGTGCCAGCTGGCTGCGCATGGCTTCGCGCACCGCGTGGATGCGCTGCGGATCGACCACGTCGAGCTGTTCGGCCAGGTAGGTCTCGGATGGCAGGGTCAGCACCAGTTCTTTGAAGGCGGCGTCCAGATCGGGGTGGCGCAACACGCTGCGCATAGCCTCGATATAGGCATCGTTTAGCGGCTTGTCGCTTATGGTATCAGCGTGAGCAGCTATTAAAGAAATAGCGGATCGCACGGCCAGGCGTTGCCCGGCTTCCCAGCGGTTGAAGGCATCGGTGTCATGCGCCAGCAGGGTCAGCAACTGGGCATCGGTGTAGTCGAACGCCAGCACCACCGGGGCCGAGAAGCCGCGCAGGATGCTGGGCACGGGCTCGGCATACAGGTTGACGAAGGTCAGCGTTTCCTCAGCCTCCGACATCACGAAGGTGTAGGGCGCGGTAAGCGTGGAGCCGTCGGCGCTGTGCAGGGCGAGCTCGGTGCCGTCTTGCGCCAGCAAACCCAGGCCGACCGGGATCACGAACGGCTCTTTGGCGGCCTGGCCGGGGGTGGGCGCGCAGGTTTGTGCCAGCGTCAGCGTGTAGCTGCGCGAGGCGGCATCGTAACGGCCTGCGGCGTGCACGCGCGGTGTGCCGGCCTGGCTGTACCAGCGCTTGAACTGGGGCAGCAGGCGCGCCAGGTCGGACTGCGGGTTGGCATCGGCAATCGCCTGGGCGAAGTCGTCGCAGGTCACGGCCTGGCCGTCGAAGCGGTCGAAGTACAGGGCCATGCCCTGGGCAAAGCCGTCTCTGCCGACCAGCGTCTGCATCATGCGCACCACTTCCGCACCTTTTTCGTAGATGGTGACGGTGTAGAAGTTGTTGATCTCGATGTAGCTGTCGGGCCGCACCGGGTGGGCCATGGGGCCCGCATCTTCAGGGAATTGGGCGGTGCGCAGCACGCGCACGTCTTCGATGCGCTTGACCGCCTTGGCGGACGGGTCGCGGCACAGGTCCAGGCTGAATTCCTGGTCGCGGAAAACGGTCAGGCCCTCTTTCAGGCTCAACTGGAACCAGTCGCGGCAGGTGACGCGGTTGCCGCTCCAGTTGTGGAAGTACTCGTGGCCCACCACCGACTCGATGTTGGCGAAGTCGGTGTCGGTCGCGGTGGCCTGGTTGGCCAGCACGTACTTGGTGTTGAAGATGTTCAGGCCCTTGTTTTCCATTGCGCCCATGTTGAAGTCGCTGGTGGCGACGATCATGAAGCGTTCCAGGTCCAGCGGCAGGTTGAAGCGGGCTTCGTCCCAGGCAATCGAGGCCATCAGCGAATGCATGGCGTGCTCGGTCTTGTCCAGGTCGCCGGGGCGCACAAACACCTGCAGCAGGTGGTCTTTGCCGTTGCGCGCGGTGATGCGCTGCTCGCGGCTCACCAGCTGGCCGGCCACCAGCGCAAACAGGTAGCAAGGCTTGCGGAAGGGGTCTTCCCACTTGGCAAAGTGGCGGCCATCGTCCAGCGGGCCCTGGTCCACCAGGTTGCCATTGCTCAGCAGCACCGGGTACTTGGCCCGGTCGGCGCGCAGCACCACGGTGTAGGTGGCCATCACATCCGGGCGGTCCAGAAAATAGGTGATGCGGCGAAAGCCCTCGGCCTCGCACTGGGTGAAAAAGGTGTCGTTGCTGACGAACAGGCCCATCAGCTTGGTGTTCTTAATGGGCGCGCAGGTAGTGAAGATTTCCAGATCGAACGCGCCGTCGTCCACCGAGGGCAGGTTCTCCAGCACCAGCTGGCTGCCTTCGATCTTGAAGGAGGCCCCCTGGCCGTTGACCAGCACGCGCGCCAGGTTGAGCTCTTCGCCGTCCAGGCGCAGCGCCTGGGCGGGTACGTCGGGGTTACGGCGCATGCGCATCTTGTTGAGCACGCGGGTCTTGGCCGGGTCCAGGTCAAAGCACAGCTCCACCGTGTCGATCCAGAAAGCAGGCGCGGTGTAGTCGGCCCGGTGGATGGCTGTCGCCTGTCCTTCACGGTACATGGAGGGTCTCCAAAAAATTCGATTGCAAAAGTTCTTCGTAATTGTGCACAGTGGCGATGACGTGCGGCCCGGCCAGCTCTTCGGGCGTGTTGCTGGTGCAGATGGCCACGGCCCGCATGCCAGCCCGGCGTGCAGCTTCTATGCCAAAGGGTGCGTCTTCGAACACGATGCAGTGCTCGGGGGCAATACCGATGCGCTGTGCCGCTGCCAAAAAGATAGCGGGTGTGGGCTTGCCGCTGAGGCCCTCGTCACCGCGTGCAATCGCATCGGGTGGTGGGTTCATCTGCAAATGGCCCAGCGCGAATTCCACGTTGTGGATGTCGCCCGCCGTACCCACAGCCACTTTCAGGCCGCGGGCCCGGGTGGCGGTGTGGAAGGCGCTGAAGCCCGCCACTTCTTTGAAGATGGGCCCAAAAATGTCGCGGTAAAGCTGCTCTTTCTCGTGCACCAACGCCCAGGCCTGGGACTCAGCCATGTCCGGCTGGTCGAGGATCAGGCGCACGCATTCCAGTCCGGTGCGGCCTGTGGTGCGGCGCATCAGCTCGCCGATCTCCATGGCCACACCGTGCTTTTGGGCAAAGTCCAGCCAGGTGGAGGTGTGGTGCGGCATGGAGTCGACCATGGTGCCGTCCATGTCGAAAATGATGGCTTTGGTGGGTTGCGACAGAAGGGCTTGCATTACACGCCTTGCTTGAGGGAGGCTTCGATGAAGATGTCCAGGTCGCCGTCCAGCACCTTCTGGGTGGCCGAGACTTCGACATTGGTGCGCAAATCCTTGATGCGGCTGTTGTCCAGCACGTAGCTGCGGATCTGGTGGCCCCAGCCCACGTCGGTCTTGGTGTCTTCCAGCTTTTGCTGGGCTTCTTGCTGTTTGCGCAGTTCGAAGTCGTACAGGCGGCTGCGCAGGCGCTTCCAGGCGACATCACGGTTGCTGTGCTGGCTGCGGCCGTCCTGGCACTGCACCACGATGCCGGTGGGGATGTGCGTCAGGCGCACGGCCGAGTCGGTCTTGTTGATGTGCTGGCCGCCTGCGCCGCTGGCGCGGAAGGTGTCGGTGCGCACATCGCTGGGGTTGATGTCGATCTCGATCGAGTCGTCCACCTCGGGGTAGACAAACACGCTGGCAAAGCTGGTGTGGCGGCCGCCCGAGCTGTCAAACGGGCTTTTGCGCACCAGGCGGTGCACGCCGGTCTCGGTGCGCAGCAGGCCAAAGGCGTATTCGCCCTCGATCTTGATGGTTGCACCCTTGATGCCGGCGGTGTCGCCGTCGGTGATGTCTTCCACGGTGGCGGTGAAACCCTTGCGTTCGGCATAGCGCAGGTACTGGCGCAGCAGCATGCTGGCCCAATCGCAGGCTTCGGTGCCACCGGCACCGGCCTGGATGTCCAGGAAGCAGGGCAGGGGGTCGGCGGGGTTGTTGAACATGCGGCGGAACTCGAGGGCTTCGACCTCGGTGGCCAGCCCTGCCGTTTCGGTCTCGATGGTGATCAGGCCGTCTTCGTCACCTTCTTCCTTCGACATTTCGAACAACTCGGTGTTGTCGGCCAGCTCACGGGTGAGCTTGTCCAGCGACAGCACCACCGCGTCGAGCGACTTCTTTTCCTTGCCCAGTTCCTGGGCTTTTTTCGGGTCGTTCCAGACGCTGGGGTCTTCTAGCGAGGCATTGACGGTGCGCAGGCGTTCGGCTTTGGCATCGACGTCAAAGATACCTCCGTAAATCTTCGGTACGCACGCTCAGGGTGCTGAGTTGGTTGCCAATGGTGTTGATACGTTCTGCGTCCATGAGATTCTTCCTTGGGGTGTGTACGGGTCTGCTGCGGGGCACGGGGGCTTCCATGCAGACAAGCGGGCATAGGGTGGCTAATCGGATATTTTCTCATGCCCCCGTACCCGGGTCAGGGGGGCGGTGTCGGTCCGAGGAGTGCGCTCCAGCGCATTTTCTGACCCGGTGGCTTTTGTATTCAAAAACAGTGTCTTTGGGCGCGCAAAGGACCACAGAAAGTGCGTTTTGAAACACAATGTATCTTAAAGGCACCTTGCTGCCGCCCGTCTGAGCCCCCGAATGCGACCAGATGCACACCTCCGTCTTGCCCCATACCGACGCCCACCGCAGATTGAAAGCCAGCATGGTGGCCCTGGGGGTGTTGGCGGTGGCGTCCTTGCTGGTCACCCTGGCGATGCCACCATTGACCGGCCTGGCCCTGGGCCATACGGACATGTTGTCGGTACATACCGTGATGGAGTTTTTTGCCATCCTGGTTGCCATGCAGGTGGTGTCGGTGTCCTGGCACGCCTTTGACGCGCGGGAAGCGCGGTCGGCCCCTATCCTGGTGTGCGGCTTCCTGATTGTGGCCTGCTGTGATCTGGTGCATGCCCTGTCTTATGCGGGCATGCCGGACTTCCTGGCCCCCAGCGGCACGCCCCGGGCCATTTTTTTCTGGCTGATGGGGCGCAGCTTCGAAGTGGCCACCATGGCCCTGGTGGCCGTGGAGTGGGTGCCACCACTGTCGCGCAAGTTTTGGCTGTGCGTGGGCGTGGGGGTGTCTGCGGGTCTGGTCTGGTTTGGCTCGTATGCGCTGGAGGCCTTTCCGGCGACTTTCGTGTCGGGGCAGGGTGTCACGCCCTTCAAGGCGAACTTTGAGTATGTGCTGTGCCTGCTGAACCTGGCCGTGGCCTTGGTGCTGTGGCGCCGTGCCGAGCGCAGCGGCCTGCCGCGCCTGTATATGCTGGCCTTGTCCAGCTTTGTAATGGGCGTGGGGGAGCTGTCGTTCACCGCCTATGTGGCCCCGTCTGATTTTCAGAACATTTTTGGCCATGCCTACAAACTGGTCGCCTATGTGCTGCTGTACCAGGCCACCTTCGTCACCAGTATCCGCCAGCCCTTTGAGGATCTGCGGCGCTCCGAAAACAGCTTGCGGGCAAGCGAGAACCGCTACCACTCCGCCCTGGCTTCCTTGTCGGAAGGGGTGGTGGTGCAGGGCGCGAGCGGAGCCATTCTGACCGCCAACCGCGCCGCCGCGTCCATTCTGGGCCTGACGGTGGAGCAGCTCCTGGGTCTGGGCATGGAGGCTCCGCACTGGCATGCCATCCAGCCCGACGGCCTTCCCTGGCCCGCGGATGCCTACCCTTTCAACGTGACATTGCGCACCGGTCGACCCACTTCCAAGGTCACCATGGGCATCTACAAGCCGGATGGATCGCTGGTCTGGATTCTGGTGAATTGCGAGCCGATGGGGGTGCCGGGCGACACGGTGGTTCGGTCGGTGGTCACCTCATTCACCGACATCACCTTGCGCAAGGAAGCCGAAACCCAGCTACGGATTGCCGCCATCGCCTTCGAGTCCCAGGAAGGGATGATGATCACCGATGCCCGGCATGTGATTTTGCGGGTCAACCAGGCTTTTATAGAGAACACCGGCTACTCGGCGCAAGAGGTGGTGGGCAAGACCCCGCGCATGCTGCAGTCGGGGCGGCATGACCGCGCTTTCTATGCGGCGATGTGGGAGGTGGTCAACCGCACGGGCGTCTGGCAGGGCGAGGTATGGGACCGGCGCAAGAACGGCGAGCAATACCCCAACTGGCTGACCATCTCTGCCGTCAAAGGGGCCGATGGCACCGTCACCCACTATGTGGGGGCGCATCTGGATATTTCCCGGCGCAAGGCTGCCGAGGACCAGCTCCACCGCCTGTCGTTCTACGACCCCTTGACCCAGTTGCCCAACCGCCGCCTGCTGCTGGACCGCCTGGGTCATGCCCTGGCCAACCATGCCCGCAGCCAACGCCCGGGCGCGGTGCTGCTGATCGACCTGGACCATTTCAAGACCCTCAACGACACCCAGGGCCACGAGGTGGGCGACCGCCTGCTCATCCAGGTCGCCCAGCGGCTGCAATGCGCGGTACGCCAGGGGGATACGGTGGCCCGCCTGGGTGGCGATGAATTCGTGGTGCTGCTGGAAAGCTTCGATCCCGACAGTCTGCTGGCCACGCAGATCGAAGTCCGGGCTGAAAAAATTTGCCTCGCGCTGGACCAGCCCTACCAGCTACAACTCAAGCCAGAAGACGGCCAGCGCCATACCATCGAGTACCACTCCACCGCCAGCATTGGCGTCACCCTGCTGGGCGGCGGGAACCATAACGTGGATGAGTTGCTGATGCAGGCCGACCTGGCGATGTACCAGGCCAAAAATTCAGGCCGTCACGCCATCCGCTTCTTCGACCCCGACATGCAAGCCCGCGTGAATGCGCGCACCGTGCTGGAGGCCGAGATGCGCGAAGCGCTGCTCAAAGGGCAGTTCCTCTTGCACTACCAGCCCCAGGTGGAAGGGGGGCAGCAGCGCCTCACCGGGGTCGAGGTCCTGGTGCGCTGGCTGCACCCCGAACGCGGCATGGTGTCGCCCGCCGCTTTTATCCCCTTGGCAGAAACCAGCGGGCTGATCCTGCCCCTGGGTGCCTGGGTCCTGCGAACCGCCTGCACCCAATTGGCCGCCTGGGCGGGCCAGCCCCACATGGCGGACTTGACGGTGGCGGTGAACGTCAGCGCCCACCAGTTCGCCCAGCCTGACTTCACCGCCCAGGTGCTGGACGTGCTGGCGCAGACCGGGGCACCGCCCCAGCGCCTCAAGCTGGAGCTCACCGAGAGCACGCTGGTCAGCAACGTCGAGGCCATCATCGCCAAGATGCTGCTGCTCAAGGCACATGGGGTGGGCTTTTCGCTGGACGACTTCGGCACCGGCTATTCGTCCCTGTCCTACCTGAAGCGCCTGCCGCTGGACCAGCTGAAAATCGACCAGTCGTTTGTGCGCGACGTACTCACCGACCCCAACGATGCCGCCATCGCCCAGATGATCGTCGCCCTGGGCGGCAGCCTGGGCCTGGCGGTGATCGCCGAGGGCGTGGAGATGGAAGCCCAGCGCCAGTTTCTGGCCGCCCACGGCTGCCACGCCTACCAGGGCTATCTGTTCAGCAAACCCCTGCCGCTGGAGGCTTTCGAGGCCTTGGCGCAGCGCCGCCTGGACACTCCCTAAAACCGCCTCAGGCCGCCAACGCCAGTGGGCCATGGCCCGTAGCGGCTTGGTTCAGCCGAAACACCGACACCGTCTGTACCAGCTCGGCCGCCTGGTGCTTCAGGCTGTCGGCGGCGGCGGCGCTTTGCTCGACCAGCGCAGCGTTTTGCTGGGTGGTCTGGTCGATCTGGGTGATGGCCTCGCTGATTTGCGCCACCCCCTGGGTTTGTTCGCGGCTGGCGGCGCTGATGTCGCCCATGATGTCGGTGACGCGGCGGATGGAGGCCACCACCTCCTGCATGGCGGCGCCACTGTCAATCACCAGCGCCGAGCCCTGGGCCATGCGCTGCACACTGGTCTGGATCAGGCCCTTGATCTCGCGCGCGGCATCGGCGCTGCGCTGCGCCAGCAGGCGCACCTCGCTGGCCACCACCGCAAAGCCCCGGCCCTGCTCCCCGGCGCGGGCGGCTTCCACGGCAGCGTTCAGCGCCAGGATATTGGTCTGGAAGGCAATGCCGTCGATCACGCCCACGATGTCGCCGATCTGGGCCGAGGCCTGGGCGATCCCGGTCATGGTGTCGGCCGCGCGGGTGAAAACCTCGGAGCCGCGCACGGCCACACCAGAGGCTTGCAGGGCCAGCTGGTTGGCCTGTTGGGCCCCCTCGGTGTTTTGCTGGATGGTGGCCCCCAGTTCTTCCATGCTGGCGGCTGTTTCTTCCAGGGCCGAGGCCTGGGCTTCGGTACGCGCGCTCAGGTCGTGGTTGCCCAGGGCGATCTCCTGGCTGGCGCTGGAGACGCTTTCGGCGCTGGCGCGCACGCTGCCGACCACCTGGGCCAGGCTGTTTTGCATGCGGTGCAGGGCATTGAGCAGGTCGGCCAGCTCGTCTTTGCCCGACGCTGGCTGTGCGGCGGTCAGGTCGCCGCTGGCTACCGATTGCGACACGCCCAGCGCGTGGCCGATGCGGGCGGTGATGGTGCGGCTGAAGCGCCAGCTCGCCAGCATCACGGCCAGGCAGACCAGCAGCATCACCGCCAGGCTGATGGTGGTGGCGCGCTGGCCGTTCTGGGCGGCCAGGTCGGCCACGGCGCGGCTGTCGGTGGCAATGGCTTTTTCGGCCTCGTCCAGTAGCTTGGCGGGTTCGCGGTCCATGCCTTGCACGGCCTTATCGCCTACGGTGGGGTCGAAGTCGGCGGCCTTGAAGGCCTCCAGCCCCTTGCGGTACGCCGCGCCCATGGTTTGGTGGGACTGCGCAAAACGCTCGACCAGACCCCGCGCGTCGCCCGGTGGCAGGGACTGCTGCAGGGTGCTGGCGGCTTTGGCGATCTCGGCTTCCTTGGTTTCAAACGCCTTCCAGTAGCGCGCCAGTGGCTCGGGGTTTTTGCCGCGCAAGAGCACGTTCTTCCACTCTTGCACCTGCACTTTGAAGTCGTTGAGCAAATGCCCGATCGCCCGCTCGTTGCTGTAGCGCTCTTGCACCGTGGTCTGGTAGGTTGCCAGCGACTGGTTCAGCTGGTAGATGCCAAACAGCGCGGCGCACAGCACCAGCACCATGGCGGCGGCGAACGCCAGAGGAAGTTTGAGGCTGAGTTTCATGCATCACCGCTGTGTAGCGCCCGTGTAGCCAAGGTGATTACATGTTGACACAAATAACCGGTGCATGCCATCGCTTAAGTTGCTATTGAAATAAGAGCTGCTTACGCTCTATCCATAAGCGCTAGCGGCCTAAAAGGCTTGCATTATTCGGCCAGGAAGCCCTCCACCAGCCGCGCCAGGGCTTCGGGCTGGTCGTGGTGCAGCATGTGGCCCGCGTCCTGGACGGTCGCCACCGTGGCGTTCGGCACCGATTGCAGGCGCTGGTGGTATTCGGCCAGCGTGTAGCCCAGGCCCCAGCGGGCCAGGCTGTCGTCAGACGCCTCGACCGACAGCGTGGGCGCGGTGATGCGCTGGTACACGGCCAGTACTTCGTCGACGCGGTAGAGCAGGGCGTTGCGCAGCTTGTGGGCCGGGTCGCCCAGAATCTGCCAGGGCCGGGTGCCATCGTTCTGGATGGTGGGGGCCGACCAATGCTGGGCCAGCCAGTCGGCCTTGTCCTGGGGCAGGCGGGGGTTGGTTTTCATCAGGCGGCCGGCCACGCCGCGCAGGTCGGGGTAGGTTTTCAGGCGCATCTCGCCCTGGTGCAGGCTGTGCAGGCCGTCCATCCACTGGGCGTAGCGCCCGGGGGCCTGGGACGGCTTGGTGGCCGGCATGCCAAAGCCCTCCAGGTTCACCAGGCGGCGGATGCGCTCGGGGCGCACACCGGCATACAGCATGGCGATGTGGCCGCCCATGCTGTGGCCCACCAGGTCCACCGCCTGGCCAGGGGCGTAGTGGTTCAGCAAAAAGTCCAGGTCGGCCAGGTAGTCGGGAAACCAGAAGCTGTCGGCCCCGCCGCCGCCGGTCTGGCCAAAGCCGCGCCAGTCGGGGGCCAGGATGTGGCGGTCCTGGGCCATTGCATCCACCATGAACTGGTAGCTGGCGGCCACGTCCATCCAGCCGTGCAACAGCACCAGCGCAGGCTGGCCGGGGCGGGGCTGGCCCCATTGGCGTACGTGGTACCGGAGGGTGCGGATGGGGGTGAATTCGCTGCGCGAGGGGCGTTGGGTGGCGTACATGCCGCAATAATAAAACGTGTTGTAGGATGGAAAAATCCCCTCTGACTACGCTCCACCCATGAAAAAAATCCAACTCGGTCAAAGCGACCTGCAAGTTACCGCTGTCTGCCTGGGCACCATGACCTTTGGCGAGCAGGTGGCCGAGCCCCAGGCCCACGCCATCCTGGACCGCTCGCTGGAGCGCGGCGTGAACTTTGTGGACACGGCCGAGATGTATTCCGTGCCCGCCCGGGCCGAGACCTTTGGCGCCACCGAAACCATCCTGGGCCACTGGTTCATGAAAAACCCGGGCGCGCGGCACAAGACCGTGCTGGCCACCAAGGTGGCCGGCCCGTCGCGCGGCATGGGCTGGATCCGCGACGGCAGCCCCGACCTGACCCGTGCCGACATCATCGACGCCTGCCACGGCAGCCTGCACCGCCTGCACACCGACGTGATCGACCTCTACCAGATCCACTGGCCGGCGCGCCACGTGCCCGCGTTTGGCAGCGTGTACTTCGACCCGGAAAAGGACCTGCCGGTGTCTGGCATCCACGAGCAGCTCGAAGCCCTGGCCTCGCTGGTCAAGCAGGGCAAGGTGCGCAACATCGGCCTGTCCAACGAAACCCCGTATGGCGTGCACGAGTTTGTGCGGCTGGCCGAGCAGCACGGCCTGCCACGGGTGGCCACCGTGCAGAACCCGTACTGCCTGATCAACCGCACGGTAGAAAATGGTCTGGACGAAACCATGTACCGCCTGGGCGTGTCACTGCTGGCCTATTCGCCGCTGGGCTTTGGCCTGCTGACGGGCAAATACGATGCCTCGGGCACCACCGGGCCGGACGCACCCGCCGAGGGCCGCATGGCCAAGTTCGAGTCGATGCGCAAGCAGCGCTGGGGCCGCCCCGAGTCGCTGGAAGCCGCGCGCCGCTACAACGCCCTGGCCCGCGCCAACGGCATGACCCCCACGCAGATGGCGCTGGCGTTTTGCCATTCCAAATGGCAGGTGGCCAGCACCATCATCGGGGTCACCTCGGTGGCGCAACTGGACGAGTGCCTGGACGCCTGGGGTACCACCCTGCCGAGCGCGCTGCTGGCCGAAATCGACAAGATCCGCTGGGAGCTGCGCGACCCGGCACAGTAAGTCGATTGCTACTATTTAAGTAGCTTCTCACGCTTATGTAATGGGCGATAGCGGCACTTTTCTTATAAATCATCGGACATGGCCAAGACTGCGCACATTTCGGAAACCCCGGCCACCCAGTTCCTCAAGGCGCAGGGTGTCGCCTTCACCGAGCACCCCTACACCTACCTGGAGCACGGCGGCGCCCAGCACAGCGCCGAGGTGCTGGGGCTGGACCCGTTCACGGTTGTCAAAACCCTGGTGATGGAAGACGAGCACGCCAAACCGCTGATCGTGCTGATGCACGGCAACCGCGCGGTGTCGCTGAAGAACCTGGCGCGGCAGATCGGCTGCAAATCGGTGGCGCCCTGCAAGCCCGAGGTGGCGAACCGGCATAGCGGCTACCTGGTGGGCGGCACCTCGCCGTTTGCCACCCGCAAAACCATGCCGGTGTACATCGAAGCCGCCATCCTGGCGCTGCCCCGCATTGCCATCAACGGAGGGCGGCGCGGCTACCTGGTGGGGCTGGACCCGCAGGTGTGCGTGCAACTCTTGAATGCAAAGCCGGTGGACTGCGCCATTCCGCTGTAAACCACACATCTCGGCTGGCAAAATGCGCCACCGTTTGGAGACATAGTTTTGACCACGATTTACCCGATTCTTGCCACCCTGGCCGCCTACCTGCTGGGCTCGCTGTCGTTTGCCGTCATCGTCAGCCGGGCCATGGGCCTGAGCGATCCGCGCACCTTTGGCAGCAAAAACCCCGGGGCCACCAACGTGCTGCGCTCGGGCAGCAAGCCCGCTGCCATCGCCACCCTGCTGCTCGATGGAGTGAAGGGCTGGCTGCCGGTGGCCCTGGTGGGCTGGTATGGCGCGCCGTACGGCCTGGAAGAGGGCACCATCGCCCTGGTGGGGCTGGCAGCGTTTCTGGGCCACCTGTACCCGGTCTTTTTCAAGTTTGTGGGCGGCAAGGGCGTGGCCACCGCGCTGGGCGTGCTGCTGGGCATCCACCCCATTTTGGGGCTGGTGGCCATGCTGACCTGGCTGCTGGTGGCCTTCATCTTCCGGTTTTCGTCGCTGGCCTCGCTGGTGGCCACGGCCCTGGCCCCCGTGGTGTATGTGCTGGGCAGCGGCGGGGCCTGGTACAGCGAAACGCCGGTGCTGCTGTCGATGTGTGTGATGGGCGCGCTGCTGTTCTACCGGCACCGCGAAAATATCGTGCGCTTGCTGGGCGGCAAGGAATCCCGCCTGGGCAAGGGTAAAAAACCTACCTGAACTAGCGCGCCGTGGCCAGCCGGTCGGCGTAAATGCCCTGGCGCAGCAGGCTTTGGTGGTTCACGCGCACCGTTACCGCGTCCTGCGTCAGCGCGGCCTGGATCAGGGGGCTGCTGGTGGCGGTGCGGTGCAGGCGCGGCGGCGCAAAGGTGTCGCCCTTGCGGTTGAGCAACATCGCGACCAGCGGGTGGTTGGCTTTGGCGCTGCGGCGCAGCACCACGGCGGTTTCGCCACTGTCCATGCGCACATAGGTGCCGGGCGGGCACAGGCCAATGGCGCGCACCAGCGCAAAGCCCACCGGGTCGTGCGGGCCCAGGGCGCTGGTCATGATGCTGCGCACCGAATCCGTCACGCTGCGCCCGGTACGCGATTTGCGCGGGCTGACCATCGCGGCATAGCGGTCCACCACGCGCAGGGTGTGCGACAGCCGGGGCACCAGGCCCAGGGCCTGGATATCGCTGTGGGGGTCGTGGGGGCTATGGTGGGTGGCCACCACATCCAGCCAGTCGGGGTCGGTAATGCCCACGTCGGCCAGCACCTGGCAGCTGGCGGCGGCGTGGCCACGGATCAATGTTTGCTGGGCGTCGGTGGGCGGTGTGGTTTGCACGGCCAGGCTGTCCTGCAGCTGCGTCATGCCGATGTTCATGGTCATGGCGGCACACACCAGGCTGTCGCGCTCGCTGTCTACCAGGCGCAATTCGAGGGCGGTGATGTGGCACAGCACGGCGCATACCAGGGCGTGCAGGGCGCTGTAGCCGACCGATGCGTTGGTGGCCAGCTGGAACAGCAGGTACAGCGCGGTGTCGGTGTCTTGCAGCAGCAGGTCTTGCATCCAGCGGTCGTACTGGCGGATCTTGGAGCCAAAGTCGGGGATGTTGTGCGGATTGGCCAGCACCATGGCCAGGCCCGACTCCAGATCGGCCCACAGGCTGAGCAGGTCTTCGTAGTCGGCATCCTGCGGAGAGGGCACTTGGGTGGTGGGCATGGGTCGGGGGGGCGTCTAGAGGGACAGGCCGAATTTAGCAGAGACGGGGCAACAAAACCTGTTTGCGGTCTCAGTAGCGCCGTTCCAGCACCATCTGGTCGTTGATGCGGGTCATCTGGAACTGGGTCAGGAAGCTATTGCCCAGCAGCACGTAGGGCATGGACGAGGGTGTGACCACCGCCTCCACCCCCGGCAGCTCCACATCGCCAATGCGCACCGAGGCCAGCCGGATGCGCCAGCCCACCACGTTGCCGTTGGCCGTGCCCATGCGGATCTGCTCGCCGTTCTTGTAGGGGATGCCCATGCGCTCGGCGTCATTGACCCCCAGGCTGACCGCGGTGGCCCCGGTGTCCACCACAAACTGCATGGCCTGGCCGTTGATCTTGCCCGGCCCCATGAAGTGGCCCTGGCTGTCGGCCGTGAGCACGATCTTGTTGCCTGCCCCCTTGCCCTTGACGCTCACGGGCGACTCGCCCATGCGCAGGGTGGCACGCTTGCCCGCAATTTCCACCACCGCCTCTTCGTTGGCGGCAGACAGCACCTTGACCCCCATGTAGGTTTCGCCCGGTGCCACGCTCTTGGGCGCGCGGCCATCGACCAGCAGCAGCGCCTTGCCGCCCATCATGCCGCTCAGCGCCACGGTCTGGGCCTGCGCGCCCGCCACCACGGCCGCGCACAGCACGGTCAGGCCGAGGCGGTGCAGGAGGTGCATCAGTCGCGTTGGTTGTTGAAGCTCAGGGGCAGGTCGGTGATCTCCTTGCGGATCAGCGCCATGGCCGATTGCAGATCATCGCGCTTGGCACCGGTGATGCGCACCGCATCGCCCTGGATGGCGGCCGTGACCTTGAGCTTGCTGTCCTTGATGGCGCGGGTGATCTTTTTGGAAACTTCGGTCTCGATGCCGCTGCGCACCTTGATCACCACCTTGACCTTGTCGCCGCCCATCTTCTGCACGTCGCCCTTGTCGAGGAACTTCACGTCCACATTGCGCTTGGTGAGCTTGTTGGTCAGCACGTCCATGATCTGGTCGAGCTGGAACTCGGCGTCGCCGATCAGGGTGATCTCTTTGTCTTTCAGCGCGATGCTGGCCGAGGTGCCCTTGAAGTCGAAGCGGGTGGTGATTTCTTTGGTGGTGTTGTCCACGGCATTGCGCACTTCGGGCATGTCGGGTTCGCAAACGGTGTCGAATGAAGGCATGGTTTTCTCGGGAATAGGGGGCGGAATCTGGGCAAATATGGGGCGTGGGGGAGGATGGCCCGCCGCCCGGTGGGACAATCCAGGCATGTTAATCGAGAAAAATGTTCCCCTGCGCGGCTACAACAGCTTTGGCATCCATGCCCGTGCCCACACCCTGGTGCGCATCCGCAGCGAGGCCGACCTGCTGGCGCTGCGCGCCGACGCCACGCTGCAGCCGCAGCCCAAGTTCGTGCTGGGCGGTGGCAGCAACATCGTCATCACCGGCGACGTGAAGCCGCTGGTGCTCAAAGTTGAGGTGCCCGGCAAGCGCCTGGTGTCCGAGACCGACAAAGCCTGGGTGGTGGAGGCCGGTGCCGGGGAAAACTGGCATGACTTCGTGGCCTGGACGGTGGAGCAGGGCTACTGGGGGCTGGAAAACCTGGCCCTGATCCCCGGCACCGTGGGCGCCACGCCGGTGCAAAACATCGGTGCCTACGGCGTGGAGCTGCAAGACCGCTTCGAGGCGCTGGACGCGGTGGATCTGCTCACCGGCGACAGCTTCACCCTGAACGCCGCGCAGTGCGCCTTTGGCTACCGCGACTCGGTCTTCAAGCACCAGGGCGGCATGGGGCTGGAAGGCCGGGCGCTGATCACCCGCGTGCGCTTCCACCTGGCCAAGGCCTGGAAACCGGTGTTGGGCTACCTGGATCTGGAAAAGAAAATGGCCGCCACCGGCATTTCCGCGCCCAGCGCGCGCCAGATCTTCGACTGGATCTGCGAGATCCGCCGCGCCAAGCTGCCCGACCCGCAGGTGCTGGGCAATGCGGGCAGCTTCTTCAAGAACCCCACTGTCAGCGCCGAGCAATGCGCCGACATCATCGCCCGCGAACCCCGCGTGGTGTACTACCAGTTGGCCAACGGCACGGTGAAGCTGGCGGCTGGCTGGCTGATCGATGCCTGCGGCTGGAAGGGCAAATCGGTGGGCAACGCGGCGGTGTTTGAGAAGCAGGCGCTGGTGCTGGTGAACCGGGGCGGCGCCAAGCACCCGGCCACCGGCGGCGAGGTGATGACCCTGGCCAAAGCCATCCAGACCAGCGTGTACGAGCGCTTCGGCATCCGCCTGGAGCCTGAACCGGTGGTCGTTTAACGGGTCAATTTTCTATGCCGCATCTCGTCATCCTCTACACCGGTCAACTCGACGCACCCGCCGCCCAGGGCGGTAGCGACATCACCCAACTCTGCCGCAGCCTGGCCGACACCATGCTGGGCGTGCAAGACGACACGGGCAAACAGCTATTTCCCACCGGCGGCACGCGGGTGCTGGCCTACCCTGCGGCGCACTATGCGGTGGCCGATGGCCAGGGCGACTATGCGTTTGTCTACCTGAACCTGCGCATGGGCAAGGGCCGCAGCGAGGCCACCCAGCAGCGCGCGGGCGAGGCCTTGCTGGCCTGTACCCGGGCGCATTTCGCGCCGATTTTTGAGCAGCGCCCGATCGGCATCACCCTGCAGATCGACGTGGGCCCCGAGGTGTTTGACGGCAAATACAACAACCTGCACCCGCTGTTCCAGAAGAATTAGCGGATACAGGCAGAACGCGCACCTTCCAGAAACACCGCAGAACTGGCTTTGCCAGGCTGCTGGTGTTGCCCCTTGCAAGGGGGTTGGAGAAAGATGCGCAGCACTGCAGCCTGGGGGTGTTCAACCAAAATGGCAGATGTAGTGGTAAGGGGCGGTGACGCGGATCTGGAAGGAGGTATTGCCTGCCACGCTGAAGGTTTCGCCTTCGCCCGATTTCACCCACACGTCGGTGCCGGCCAGCATGTATTCGCATTCGCCACCCACGCCTTCCATGATCTCCGGCGCGCCGGTGTTGAAGGTCAATGTGGCGGGCAGGATCACGCCCACGCTCTTCTTGGTGCCGTCGGCAAAGGTCACGCCGTGGCTGATGCACTTGCCGTCGAAGTAGACGCTGGCTTGGGTGGTGACGGTAACGCTGGGGATGTGGGTAGTGGTCATGGCGAGAAGAGGGTTTGCTATTGGTTATATAGCTGCTCACGCTTATTAAATAAGCGCTGGAGGCATTTTTTACCTAAATTTAGCAGCTACGCGCTTTCGGATTCTAAGCGCGCGGTTTGTCCGTTTACATGGGCGGCGTGAAGCCATTGCGGCCCGCCAGAATGCGCTGCGCCGTGGGTTGGCCGTTGACCAGCTGGGCGTTTACCAGCACCTTGGCACCGGGCACCAGCAGGCTGGCATCGCCGGGCTGGAAGGTCACCACCGGTACGTTGGCGGGCACCAGCAGCTTCTTTTCGCCGTCTTTGCACTTCAGCGTCAGCGTGCGGCCATCGCCGGTGGCCACCAGATCGGCCACCGTGGCGTTGGTCATGGTGCTTTGCGGTTGCAGGTCCCAGGGGAAATGGCCCTCGCCCGTGCCGCGCGCGGCCTCGGGGAACACCAGCACCTCCAGTGCCACCTGGCTGCCGTCGGCCTGCGGCATGGCGGCGGTACCAATGAAGCTACCGGCCTTGATGTCGGCCAGCGCGATCGGCAAGACCTCGGACACCGGCGTGGCAGGGGTCATCCGCAGTTGCACCACTTCGCCGCTGCGCTCCTTGAGGGTGATGCTGCCCGCCTCCACCTTTTCGATGGTGCCGCGCAAACGTACGGTGGGGGCGCTGGCCTGGGCGAAGACGAGGGCACTGGCGCTGCACAGGGCCAGGCTGGCTATCAGGTGTTTGATCATGGTGTGACTGGGTGGTTTTTAAAAAGACTCCCCAGTCTATGGGCTATCGCGGAATCTTGTCGGCCCAGGCATTCGGGCTAAAGCCCACTGTAAGGACATCGCCACCCCATTCCACCACCGGGCGCTTCACGGTGCTGGTGTGCACCCGCATCACCGCCTGGGCGCTGGCGGCATCCACCACGCTGGCCTGGATGGCCGGGTCGAGCTTGCGCCAGGCCGTGCCCTGGCGGTTCAGCACCTTTTCCCAGCCCAACTGGGTGGTCCAGGTGGCCAGCCGGTCGGCGGGGACACCGGCCTTTTTGAAGTCGTGGAAGGTGTAGGGCAGGGCGTGGCTGTCGAGCCAGACGCGGGCCTTTTTGACCGTGTCGCAGTTGGGGATGCCGTAGAGGGTGATCATGGGCAGATTATTCCATAGGGCCCACCAATAGCTATATATTCAGTAGCGGCTTATGCTTGCTGCATAAGCGGTAGATGCCTAAATTTCATATAACTTGCGTAAAGGCATCCCTTCCAGAAGCACCACAGAACCGGCTTTGCCAGGCTGCTGGTGTTGCCCCCTGCAAGGGGGTTGGCGAGAGCGAAGCGAAGCCTGGGGGTGAGACAATCTTCCCCATGCAAACCCTGAACGACTGGCTGGCGCACTGCGAGCGGCTCCACCCCACCACCATTGAACTCGGCCTGGACCGGGTCCGCACCGTGGCCCAGCGCATGGGCCTGCGCTTCGACTGCCCGGTGATCACCGTGGCGGGCACCAACGGCAAGGGCTCCACCTGCGCCATGCTGGAGGCCATCCTGCTGCAGTCGGGCTACCGCACGGGGGTCTACACCTCGCCGCACCTGGTGCATTTTGAAGAACGCTGCCGGATTGGTGGCGA
Organism: Rhodoferax sp. WC2427; assembly: GCF_040822085.1. Classification (NCBI taxonomy): domain Bacteria; kingdom Pseudomonadati; phylum Pseudomonadota; class Betaproteobacteria; order Burkholderiales; family Comamonadaceae; genus Rhodoferax; species Rhodoferax sp. WC2427. Next base: position 844,640 of record NZ_CP162006.1, read on the forward strand.
GATTGCCGGTGCTGCGGATTTCGTAGCGCACTTTGCAGCCGTAGAGAGCGCAAGAGGCGATATTTCCCTTACCTATTTTGAATTTTCAACCTTGGCGATTCTGGCGCTGATGGCGCAGTCCCAGCTGGATGTGGCGATCCTGGAAGTGGGCCTGGGCGGGCGGCTGGATGCCGTCAACATCATCGACACCGATTGCGCCATCATCACCAGCGTGGACCTGGACCACATGGAATTTCTGGGCACCACCCGCGAAGCCATCGGCTTCGAAAAGGCTGGCATCCTGCGCGCGGGCAAACCGGCAGTGGTCAGCGACCCCATGCCGCCGCAAAGCGTGCTGGACCACGCCCAGGCCATCGGCGCCGACCTGTGGCGCTTTGGCGAAGACTTCAACTTCTCGGGCGACAAGCAGCAGTGGGGCTGGGCCGGGCGTGGGCGCCGCTACGCAGGCCTGGGCTACCCCGGGCTGCGGGGGGCCAACCAGTTGATGAACGCCTCGGGCGTGCTGGCGGCGCTGACCGCGCTGCGCGAGCAGTTGCCCATCACCGCCCAGGCGGTGCGCACCGGCTTGTCCATGGTCGAACTGCCAGGCCGCTTCCAGATCGTGCCCGGCCAGCCCACCCTGGTGCTGGACGTGGCGCACAACCCGCACGCGGTGGCGGCGCTGGCGGCAAACCTGGATGCCATGGGCTTCTATCCCACCACCCACGCGGTGTTCGGGGCCATGGCCGACAAAGACCTGCTGCCCATGCTGGCGCGCATCGGCCCGTTGATCGACCGCTGGTATTTCACCGACATGCCCACCCCCCGCGCGGCCACGGCGGCGCACTTGCAAAGCCAGTGGCTGGCCCAAAATACCCGCAAGGATGCATCCAGTTCGGTGCACACGGACCCCATGCAAGCACTGCATGCGGCCATCGCCGCCGCAGACCCCGCTGATAGAATCGTGGTCTTTGGCTCGTTTTATACGGTTGGCGGGGTGCTGGAGGGCGGCATTCCCCGGTTGACCGCCAAACACCTCGGCTCCTGACACTCCGCATGGCTTTTTTCAAGTTTCGAACCCAGGGCGACGAACCGTCGGCAGGCCCCGCTGAAACCATCGACGGCATGCGCCGCCGCGCCCGGCACCGCCTGATTGGCGCGGCGCTGCTGGTGCTGGTGGGCGTAGTGGGGTTCCCGCTGCTGTTCGATACCCAGCCGCGCCCGGTCGCAGGCGATATCGCCATCGACATCCCCGACAAAGCCAAGGTCAAGCCGCTCAGCGTGGGCACGGTCAAGTTGGAAAAAGCGGTGGAAACCGATGCGCCCGTGGTGGCCGCCGCCCAGGAATCCAAGGTCTCCACCGAATCCAGCCTCGACCCCAAGGAAGAGGTGGTGGCACCCCGGCCCGTGGCCAAGGCCGAAAAGCCCGCCAAGCCGGAAGCCAGGCCAGAGCCCAAACCCGAGTCCAAACCGGAACCCAAACCCGAAGCCAAGCCCGCCCATAAGCCGGAAGACGACGCAGCCAAGGCCCGCGCTCTGCTGGATGGCAAGGCCACGGCCGACGCCGGCGATGGCCGCTTCATCGTCCAGGTGGGTGCATTTGCCGATGCCGACAAGGCCCGCGAAGCACGTTCCAAGCTGGAGCGGGCAGGCTTGAAAACCTATACCCAGGTGGTCGATACCAAGGACGGCCCGCGGACCCGGGTCCGGGTGGGGCCGTTTACCGGCAAGGGCGAGGCCGAAAAGGCCGCTAGCAAGATCAAGGGCCTGGCTTTGTCCGCCTCGATCCTGGCTTTGTAGGTGCTGAATTCCGTGGCGCTGCTGGATTGGGCAGTGCTGGCCACTTTGGTGTTGTCTCTGGTGCTGGGCGCGGTGCGCGGCCTGGTCTATGAGGTGCTGTCGGTGCTGGGCTGGATCGCGGCCTTTGTGGCGGCGCAGTGGTTTGCCGCCGATGTGGCCGCCAAGCTGCCCATGGGCACGGCTTCGGCCACGCTGCGGTTTGCGGCGGGCTTTGTGCTGGTATTTGTGGCGGCAGCGTTTGCCGCGGGGCTGATCGCCCGTTTGATCAAAACGCTGGTGCAGGCCGTGGGCCTGCGACCGGTAGACCGCGTGCTGGGGGCTGTGTTTGGCCTGCTGCGCGGTGTCATTTTGGTGTTGATCGGCGGAGTCGTCGTCCACCTGACCGGCATGCACCAGGGTGCATGGTGGCAAGAATCGCGCAGCGCCGGTGTGGTCACCGACGTGCTGCACACCGCCCGGCCCTTGTTGCCGGAGGCTTTTTCAAAATTTTTACCATGACGCAAGTCACTCGCTAGGGAATAAACCATGTGTGGAATCGTTGGAGTTGTCAGCAACGCCCCTGTGAACCAGTTGATCTATGACGCCTTGTTGCTGCTGCAGCACCGGGGCCAGGATGCGGCGGGTATCGCCACCCAGCTGGACCGCAAGTTCTTCATGCACAAGGCCAAGGGCATGGTGCGCGACGCGTTCCGTACCCGCGACATGCGGGCCCTGCCGGGCAACTGCGGTCTGGGCCAGGTGCGCTACCCCACGGCGGGCAATGCCTACAGCGAAGAAGAGGCCCAGCCCTTCTACGTCAACGCGCCCTTCGGCATCGTACTGGTGCACAACGGCAACCTGACCAACGCCCACGCGCTGAAGGCCGAGCTGTTCACCACCGACCACCGCCATATCAACACCGAGAGCGACTCCGAAGTGCTGCTCAACGTGCTGGCCCACGAGATCGAGAAATCCACCCGCGGCCTGCCGCTGTCGCCCATGGATGTGTTTGCCGCCGTGCGCAATGTGCACCGCCGCATCAAGGGTTCGTACGCCGTGATCGCCTCCATCGCGGGCCACGGCCTGCTTGCGTTCCGTGACCCGTTCGGCATCCGCCCCATGTGCCTGGGCCGCGCGCCCGGCTCGGTGATGTTTGCCAGCGAATCGGTGGCCCTGGAAGGCACCATGCACACCCTGGAGCGCAATCTGGCCCCCGGCGAAGCCGTGTTCATCGACCTGGAAGGCAATGTGCACGCCCAGCAGTGTGCCGATGCGCCCACGTTGAACCCCTGCATCTTTGAATATGTGTACCTGGCCCGGCCTGATTCGGTGATGGACGGCATATCGGTGTACCAAGCGCGCTTGAACCTGGGCGAGACCCTGGCCAAGCGGGTGATTTCTACCGTGCCGCCGCAAGACATTGACGTGGTGATCCCCATCCCCGAGTCCAGCCGCCCCAGTGCCATGCAGTTGGCGCAGTTGCTCGGCCTGCCGTACCGCGAAGGTTTTGTGAAAAACCGTTACGTGGGCCGCACCTTCATCATGCCCGGCCACGAAGTACGCAAAAAGTCGGTGCGCCAAAAGCTCAACGCGATTGCCAGCGAATTCAAGGGCCGCAATGTGCTGCTGGTAGACGACTCCATCGTCCGCGGCACCACCTCCAAAGAAATCGTGCAGATGGCCCGCGATGCCGGTGCCCGCAAGGTCTACATGGCCAGCGCCGCGCCGCCGGTGCGCTTCCCCAACGTCTACGGCATCGACATGCCGACCAAGGACGAGCTGGTGGCGCATGGCCGCACCGTAGAGCAGATCCGCGAACTGATCGGCTGCGATGCGCTGATTTACCAGGACGTGGACGGCATGAAGCGCGCCATCTGGGCCGCCACCGACACTTCTGTCGGTTCGCCCAACATGCCCATCAGTGGTTTCGATGCCTCCTGCTTTGATGGCGTGTACGTCACCGGCGACATCACCACCGACGACATCCAGCGCATGCGCGACAACCGCCCGGTGGAGCAAGAGTCGGGTGGCGACAACTCCCGCCTGGCCCTGCCGAACGCCGAACCCGCCTAATTTCTGAGAGTGCTATGAAGACCCGTACCCGTTTTGCCCCATCGCCCACCGGTTTCATCCACCTGGGCAACATCCGCTCCGCCCTATACCCCTGGGCATTTGCCCGCGCCACTGGCGGTGATTTCATCCTGCGCATTGAAGACACCGACGTGGAGCGCTCCACCCAGATCGCGGTGGACGTGATTATCGAAGGCATGCAGTGGCTGGGCCTGGACTACGACGAAGGCCCGTTCTACCAAATGCAGCGCATGGACCGCTACAAAGCCGTGCTGGCCGATCTGGTGGCTGCCGGGCATGTGTACCCCTGCTACATGTCGGTGGCCGAGCTCGATGCCCTGCGCGACGCCCAAATGGAAGCCAAGCAAAAGCCGCGCTATGACGGCACCTGGCGGCCCGCAGACGGCAAAACCTTGCCGCCCATTCCCGCAGGCGTGCAGCCCGTGCTGCGCTTCAAGAACCCGCAGGGCGGCTCGGTGGTGTGGGAAGACAAGGTCAAGGGCCGTATCGAAATCAGCAACGACGAGCTGGACGACCTGGTGATCGCCCGCCCCGATGGCACGCCCACCTACAACTTCTGCGTGGTGGTGGATGACCTGGACATGGACATCACCCACGTCATCCGCGGCGACGACCACGTCAACAACACCCCGCGCCAGATCAACATCTTCCGCGCCCTGGGCAAAGAGCCGCCGGTGTACGCCCATCTGCCCACCGTGCTCAACGAGCAGGGCGAGAAGATGAGCAAGCGCAATGGCGCCAAACCCGTCACCCAGTACGCCGTAGAAGGCTATCTGCCCGATGCCATGGTCAATTACCTGGCCCGCCTGGGCTGGAGCCATGGCGACGACGAAATCTTCAGCCGCGAACAATTCCTGCAGTGGTTCAACCTGGACCACCTGGGCAAGAGCGCTGCGCAGTTCGACGAAGCCAAGCTGCGCTGGGTCAACGCCCAGCATCTGAAGGCCATGGCCGACGACGCACTGGCGGCGCTGGTGGCGGTGCATTTGCAGGCCAAGGGCATTGCCAGCGATGAGCGCCTGCCGGCCATCTGTGGCCTGTTCAAAGACCGCTGCGACACCACCGTGGTGCTGGCCGACTGGGCGGCAACGTTCTACGCCGACGTCACGCCCAAAGCCGAAGAGCTGGCCCAGCACGTCACACCGGCCATCCAGCCTGCGCTGGCATTGCTGCGCGAGAAGCTGGCGGCCTGCGCCTGGGACAAGCCCAGCATTGCGGCCGCCATCAAGGAAGTGCTGGCAGCGCAGGGCCTGAAGATGCCCCAATTGGCCATGCCGGTGCGCGTGTTGGTGATGGGCACAGCCCAGACTCCATCGCTGGATGCAGTGCTTTTTTTAAGTTCTCAAGAAAAAGTTTTGCAACGCTTGCAAACATCGTAATTTGCACGCTATAATTTGAGGCTTGGAAGGTTAACAACAAAGCAGAGCTTACAAGGCAAAGCAGAGTTGGAGACAAAGTTGGGGGGTATAGCTCAGCTGGGAGAGCGCTTGCATGGCATGCAAGAGGTCAGCAGTTCGATCCTGCTTACCTCCACCACTTCTTTCAAGTGTGGAAGTTATTTTTGATAACGTTGTTCCAAGGTTTTGACCCTATCGTCTAGAGGCCTAGGACACTACCCTTTCACGGTAGGTACCGGGGTTCGAATCCCCGTAGGGTCGCCAAGTTGTAGCGCTTGGGTATGTTGCTCGCAAGAGCCGTGTGCCGAAAGCTATCTACCAGGAGTGGTAGTTCAGTTGGTTAGAATACCGGCCTGTCACGCCGGGGGTCGCGGGTTCGAGTCCCGTCCACTCCGCCACAATGGAAAAAGCCTTCTAGTTCGCAAGAATTAGAAGGCTTTTTGCTTGGTGAAATTATTTTGAGATCCCCCAGGGACACCTGCATGACCGACACCACGGAAACCACGCTTCTCGATACGTCCCCCAACGGGCCAAATTACCCCGCAGACAGCTTGCTGGTCGAATCGCTCGACATCGAAGCCCAGGGCGTGGCCCACAAACCCGATGGAAAAGTCGTGTTCATCAAGGGCGCGCTGCCGTTCGAGGTGGTCACCGCCAACATCAACCGCAAAAAAGCCAGTTTCGAGCAGGCCACCGTGGGGGCCATCCACCGCGAGTCGTCCCAGCGCGTGCGGCCCGGCTGCCCGCATTTCGGGCTGCACGAAGGCGCATGTGGCGGCTGCAAGATGCAACATTTGCACGTAGGTGCGCAGGTGGCCATCAAGCAACGGGTGCTGGAAGACAATCTCTGGCACCTGGGCAAGCTCAAGGCCGACAGTATCTTGCGTCCCATTGAAGGCCCGGCCTGGGCTTACCGCTACCGGGCACGGCTGTCGGTGCGCTATGTGCGCAAAAAGGGCGAGGTGCTAGTGGGTTTCCATGAGCGCAAGAGCGGCTACGTGGCCGACATGAAGGTCTGCCCGGTGCTGCCGCCGCACGTCAGCGCCTTGCTGCTGCCGCTGCGGGCCCTGATTAGCGGCATGGACGCCCGCGAAACCCTGCCGCAGATCGAGCTGGCCTGTGGCGATACCGTCACGGCCATGGTGCTGCGCCACATGGAGGCCCTGAGTGCGGGCGATCTGGCGCAACTGCGGGCATTTGGCACTTTGCATAACGTGCAGTGGTGGTTGCAGCCCAAAGGGCCGGACACCATCCATTTGCTGGAGGAGGGCGGCGACCAGCTGGCCTATGCGTTGCCCGAGTTCGGCATCACCATGCCTTTCAAACCCACCGATTTCACCCAGGTGAACCCGCAGATCAACCGCGTGCTGGTGGTGCGGGCGCTGCGTTTGCTGGAGGTGCAAAAGACCGAGCGCGTGATCGACTGGTTCTGCGGCCTGGGTAACTTCACCCTGCCGCTGGCCACCCTGGCGGGCGAGGTGCTGGGCATTGAGGGCAGCGAAACCCTGGTGGCCCGCTCGCGCGAAAATTACAAGCTGAATCAGGCTCTAGCTCTTGATTCATCGGCGCTAGCAGCTACGAAGTTTGTAGCACGCAACCTGTTCGAGATGACCCCCGAGTTGCTGATGGCCGACGGCAGCGCCGACAAGTGGCTGATCGACCCGCCGCGCGAAGGCGCTTTTGCACTGGTACAGGCCTTGGCCGCATTACACCAAGACCCCGCTTTGCGCCAGGGCTGGACGCCGCCCACGCGCATTGTCTACGTGAGCTGCAACCCGGCCACGCTGGCCCGCGATGCCGACGTGCTGGTGCACCAGGCGGGTTACCGCTGCGTCTCGGCCGGGATGGTGAATATGTTCCCGCACACCGCCCACGTGGAGAGCATGGCGGTGTTTGAGCTGGAAGCGTAAGAGCGTTTTTAAGAGGCCTTGGCCTTGCCGCTGCGGGGCTCTTTGGCCTTGGGGGCGGCTTCTTCCTTGGTGGCGGCCACGGCTTCTTCGGCAGGGGCCTCGCCTTCCACCGGGATTTTGACCACCGAGGCCACGCCCTCGATCTTGTTCTCGCGCATGTACGCGTCCATTTCCTTCCAGCCCTGGAACACCGAGGCCTTGGCGGCTTTGGGGTTCAGGGTGTAGCAGTCTTCAATGCCGCGCAGCGCGTGGCGGCAGGCACCGCCCGTGGCTTTGGCGTCGGCCTCGCGTGCCAGCACCTTGGGGTCGGGGTAGACACCCGGGATCTCGCAGCCTGCCAGGAGCAGGACGGCGCAAGAGACAAGGAGGTGGCGGGTGGACATGGGCATAAAGTGTGGGCAGTAGCCTAATTATCGGCTTCTGGCCCCCAACATTGAACTTTACTTCGGCAACGGCCCAAGAAAAAGGCCCCGAAGGGCCTTGTCGAGAGGGGAGGACGTGCGCTCAGTCGCGTTCGCCGCCCATGATGCCCAGCAACGACAACAGGCTTTGGAAGATGTTGAACAGGTCCAGGTACAGGGCCAGGGTGGCGGTGATGTAGTTGGTCTCGCCGCCGTCGATGATCTGCTTCAGGTCATACAGCATGTAGGCGCTGAAAATGCCGATGGCGGCCACCGAGATAGCCATCATGCCCGCGGTAGAGCCCACAAAGATGTTGACGATGCTGCCCACCATCAGCACCAGCACGCCGACGAACAGCCATTTGCCCATGCCGGAGATGTCGCGTTTGATGACGGTGGCCACGCTGGCCATCACGAAGAACACGCCTGCCGTGCCCGCAAACGCGGTCATGACCAGGTCAGGCCCGTTCTTGAAGCCCAGCACCATGGCGATCATGCGCGACAGCATCAGGCCCATGAAGAAGGTAAAGCCCAGCAGCACCGGCACACCGGCGGCCGAATTCTTGGTCTTTTCAATGGCATACATGAAGCCGAACGCACCGCCCAGGAAGACGATCATGCCCAGCCCGCCGCGCAGGCTTTGGGTGATGCCCGTGGCCACGCCCAGCCACGCACCCAGCACCGTAGGCACCAGGCTCAGGGCCAGCAGCCAGTAGGTGTTGCGCATGACGCGGTTGCGTTGCTCTTGCAAGGCGCCGGTGTTGGGGCTGATGCCAAAACCTGCGCTGGTGTAACGGTCGTTCATAGGGAGGTGTCCTTCAAATTCTGCAAAGCAGTTGGGGAAATTCTAGGGCGATTCAAGGGCAAAGCAGAAATATTGCCGCAGACGAGACCTATTTTTCCTGGGGGTACTGGACAAACCCGGGCCGAAAATGGCTGATTTTCATGCTGCACTGCGGCAAAAATCAGATGCTGCCGTTATGCTTTGGGTTTTATCCACCCACCAGGAAGCTGTCTTGAAAACCAAATCCGTACTCGAATTCGCCGACGTGAAAACCATTGCCGATGCCGCCGTTGCCGAAGCGCTGAAGCACCAGTGGGCGGTGACTATCGCCATCGTGGACGACGGCGGCCACTTGTTGTCTTTGCAGCGCCTGGACGGTGCGGCGGCGCTGTCGTCGCACATTGCGCCCGCCAAGGCCCACACCGCCGCGCTGGCCCGCCGTGAATCCAAGGTATATGAAGACATCATCAACGGTGGCCGCACCGCCTTCCTGACCGCGCCCTGCATTGAGGGCATGTTGGAGGGTGGCGTGCCGATCATCAAGGATGGCCAGTGCATCGGCGCGGTGGGTGTCAGCGGCGTGAAGTCGCCCGAAGACGCGCAAATCGCCCGGGCTGGTATCGCCGCCATCGGTTTGTAATTGCTCTGTTTTTTATAGCTTCTTGCGCTGATTCCATAAGCGCTAGCGGCCACTTTTATCTGAAAAGGGGCTGAGCGCCAAAGCCTGCGCGCATTCGCCCACGATCCATTCTTTGAAGCGCTGCACCGGCTCCGGCGTGCGCTGGGCGCTGGGCTCCACCAGAAAGTAGCCGTGGGCTGTGGTGGTGGGCTGGGCGCAGGCGGCCACCAACTGGCCGTGGCGCACCAACTCGTCCACCAGCGGGGTCCAGCCCAGCGCCAGGCCTTGCCCGGCAATGGCCGCCTGGATGACCAGCGGGTAGTTGTTCAGCGTCAGGTCGTGGCTGTCGCCGGTGCGGGCTACGCCGTGCAGCGCCAGCCAGTTCTCCCAGCCCAGCCAGCGCAGCGGCTCGGCACTTTCCAGATGCAGCAGGGGCAGCCTGGCCAGATCGGTGGCCTGGCCGGTCAGCCCGTGTGCGGTTAAAAAACCGGGACTGCACACCGGCACCACGATTTCCGGAAACAGCGCCACCGCCGTGCAACCCGGCCACTGGCCCGCGCCGAAGGCCACCGCGATGTCCACCGGCTCGCCGCGGATGTCGAACGGGGCCTGGGTGGTGACGATGCGCACGTCCAGGTTGGGCACCAGCGCCCGCAGCGCGGCCAGGCGCGGCATCAGCCAGTAGGCGGCAAAGCCAAAGTCGGTGGCCACCGTCAGCACCTGGCGGGCGCGCCGGGCGCGGATGCTGGCAGCGGCCTCGCCAATGCCGCCCAGGCTGTCGCGCACCGCGTTGAACAGTTGCAGCCCGTCGGCCGTGAGCGACACGCCCCGGTGCCCGCGCTTGAACAGCGGCACGCCCAGGTCCTCTTCCAGCAAACCGATGCGCTGGCTCACCGCCGGCTGGCTGGTGCCCAGCTCCTGGGCCGCCGCGGTAAAGCTCAGGTGGCGTACCGCGGCCTCAAAAAAGACCAGGCTTTGCAGGGGTGGGAGGCGGCGTGGTGTTGCCATAACGGATATTTATGGATGTATAAGAAATAAAAGTCTTCACGTGCTGATGCCACCTGCGTAGACTGCATTCATTGCATAAACCCCGATTATGTTTGGAAAGAGAAACAGCATGGCACAACCGAATATTTTGATCCTGATGGCCGACCAGCTCACGCCCTCGGCGCTGGCCGCGTACGGCAACACCGTCAGCAAGACCCCGCACATCGACGCGCTGGCCGCAGGGGGCGTGGTGTTTGAGTCGGCCTATACCAATAGCCCGCTGTGCGCCCCGTCGCGCTACGTGTTCATGGCGGGCAAGCTGCCCTCGGCCATTGGGGCCTATGACAACGCTGCCGAGATGCCCAGTGAGGTGCTGACCTTCGGCCACTACCTGCGCCACGCGGGCTACCGCACCATTTTGTCGGGCAAGATGCATTTTTGCGGGGCCGACCAGTTGCACGGCTTTGAAGAGCGCCTGACCACCGACATCTACCCCGCCGATTTCGGCTGGACCCCCGACTGGGACCAGCCCGAGGTGCGCCCCAGCTGGTACCACAACATGGGCTCGGTCACCGACGCGGGCACCTGCATCCGCAGCAACCAGCTCGATTTCGACGAAGAAGTGGTGTTTCTGGCGCAGCAAAAGCTGTTTGACATCGTGCGCGACGACGATGCCCGGCCCTTCTGCATGGTGGTGTCGATGACGCACCCGCACGACCCCTACGCCATTCCGCAGCAGTACTGGGACCTGTACCGCGACGAAGACATCGACATGCCGCGCGTGGCTCCCATTGACCCCGCGCAGATGGACCCGCATTCCCAGCGCCTGCGCCACGTGAGCGACATGGACAGCACGCCCATCAGCGCCGCCCAGACCCGGCACGCCCGCCACGCCTACTACGGCGCAGTGTCGTACGTGGACGAGCAGATCGGCAAAATCCGCCGCACGCTGGAGCAGACCGGCCTGGCCGACAACACCATCGTCATCCTGCTGTCCGACCACGGCGACATGCTGGGCGAGCGCGGGCTTTGGTACAAGATGAACTTCTTTGAAAACGCCTGCCGCGTGCCGTTGATCGTGCATGCGCCGCAGCGTTTTCAGCCGCACCGCGTGGCGGCATCGGTGTCGCTGGTCGATGTCCTGCCCACCTTGGTGGACATGGCGTTTGACGGTGCGGCCCCGGCCACCCCCGAGGCGCTGGATGGCCGCAGTGTCTGGCCGCACCTGGTGGGCACCGGCGGGCACGACGAGGTGGTGGGGGAGTACCTGGGTGAGGGGGCGGTGGCTCCGCTCATCATGCTGCGCCGCGGCATGCACAAGTTTGTGCATTCCCCCGGCGACCCGGACCAGTTGTTTGACCTGCAGGCCGACCCGAACGAATTGGTAAATTTGGCCACCGACCCGGCTGCGCAGGACCTGCTGCAGGCCTTCCGCGCCGAGGTGGCTGGGCGCTGGAACATGCCGCAACTGCGCGCCGAGGTGGTGGCCAGCCAGCGCCGCCGCCGTTTCCACTACGCCGCGCAAAACCAGGGCGTGCCGCAATACTGGGACCACCAGCCGTTCCAGGCGGCCAGCCAGCGCTACATGCGCAACCACATCGATCTGGACACGCTGGAAGCGCGGGCCCGGTACCCCGTGGTGAAAGCTTGAAATCAGGAGAGTGGGAAAAAAAGCATGGCTAGTCGGCGCGGGGCCGAAACCCCTTGCCGTTGGCTAGCAAAACGATCCTCACAGGCTCCCTTGCAGAGTCTGCGGATCGCCCCACGATGAAAGCTACAGGACCTACCCAAGTTTCCCCTGTAAGCCCGGAGGGCAATACAGGGGCGCTGCGTAAGTCCTACCTATTTCGTCAGAATCAGTTTGCCCAGCTTGGTGTTCTGCAGGCGGTAAATACAGCCGTTGTGCAGGATCTCCACGGCCTTTTGGCCCTTGAGCAGATCCCGGCTTTCGACGGCAGATGCCGGTTTGGCGGCAGCCTTGCCCATGTCCATGCCCTGGAGCACGCCGTTGGCGTTCTCGCCCGAGGTGGGGTTGAACTGGGGGCGGGCTGAAAGGGTTGCGTACATGGTGAATTCCTTGGTGAAGGGGTGTGCGAGATTTTTCGGTTAGTTAATGATAACCATTCTCAATTGAATCGCAACACCTTTCGTGAATTATTTTTGCAACACCGCCTTTACGGTGCCTTGGGCTCGGTAATGAAGCCGATCTTCTTCACCCCCGCCTGCTGGGCCGCGGCCATCACCTGGGCCACGCGCTCGTAGCGCACGTCCTTGTCGCCGCGGATGTGCAGCTCGGGCTGGGGTTCCTTGGCGGCTTCTGCTTGCAGCAGGGGGACCAGATTGGCCTCAGCCACCGGGTTTTCGTTCCACCAGTAGTCGCCCTTGGCATCCACGCTCAGGCGGATGGTTTCGGGCTTCGCGTCCTGCACCTGGTTGGTGGCGCGGGGCAGGTCGATGTTGACGGCGTGTTTCATCACCGGAATGGTGATGATGAAAATGATCAGCAGCACCAACATCACGTCCACCAGGGGCGTCATGTTGATCTCGTTCATCACCTCATCGGGTTCGTCCTGGGTTCCGAAGGCCATGGCTTAGCTCCCTTTTTTCATGGGCACCACATTTGCCGCGCTGCCAGTAGCCACGCGGGCTCCGGTAACGAAGAAAGCGTGCAGGTCGTGGGCAAAGCTATTGAGCTTGATCAGGATGGATTTGTTGCCGCGCACCAGGGCGTTGTAGCCCAGCACCGCCGGAATCGCCACTGCCAGGCCTAGCGCGGTCATGATCAGCGCCTCACCAATGGGGCCCGCCACTTTGTCGATGGTCGATTGGCCCGACAGGCCGATGCTCAGCAGCGCGTGGTAGATGCCCCAGACCGTGCCAAACAGGCCGATAAACGGTGCGGTGGAGCCCACCGATGCCAGGATGGCCAGGCCGGACTGCAGCCGGGCGGTGAATTCGTCCATGCTGTTGCGCAGGCAGCGCGTGACCCAGTCGCTCACGTCCAGGCTGTCGTGCAGATGGGCCTTGGTGTTGCGGTGGTGGGCGGTGGCTTCGCGGCCTTCCAGGGCCAGCTGCTGGAACGGGTTGGTCGGGTCATCGCCCAGCTTTTTCAGGCCGGTGGCGAAGTCTTCGCTGTGCCAGAAGTCGGCGGCTGTGCCGGCCAGCTTCTTGAACTTGAAGATGTCCAGCGCCTTGATGATGATGACGATCCACGAGGCCAGCGACATGGCCAGCAGAATGATGGCCACGGACTTGGTGACAAAGTCGCCTTGCGTCCAGACGTTGGCGATACCGAATTGCGATTCCATTGAAAACTCCAGAAAAAATTAGTTGAGCGAGAAGGGCATGGGGACGATGACGAAAGCGGCCTCGGGCACGCCGTCGCGTTTGCCCGGTACAAAGCGCCAGTGGGCGATGGCGGCCAGCGCAGCCTGGTCCAGGCGGTCATAGCCACTGGATTTTTTAATCTCTACTTTTTGCGCATTGCCGTCGGCCCCCACGTACACCAGGACCTGCACCGTGCCTTGCTCACCCAGCGAGCGGCTCATTCTGGGATAGGCGGGCTTGGGGTTGTTGAGGTAGTTGGCATCGCTGGAGGGCGGCACGATCTTGGGTGGCGCAGGCGGTGCGGCGGGCGGTGCCACGGGGGCCGCGGCCACGGCCACCGGCTCGGCCAGCGGCGGCGCGGGCGGTTGCGGTGTGGTCACGCCGGTGGGGGCGTTGGCGGTGGGCGTGGGGTCGGCAATGGCCACCGGGCGCGGCGCGGGAGGCGGTGTGGGCAGCCGGGTCTTGGCAACGGGCTGCTTGACCGGGGCGGGCGGCGGCGGCGGGGGTTCTTTGGGCCGGGGCGGCTCCACCGTCTGGGCCAGCATTTCCACCGGCACGACGATTTCCACCACCTGCCGTACCAGCCCGCTTTGCAGGGCCCAGAGGGCCGCGCCGTGGAAAACCAGCACGCCGCCCACGATGACGGCGTTACGGCTGAGGCGGGGCGGTGTGGGGGCGGGAGTGCGGGACAAGGTGTAGTTCATTCGGAGCGGGCCACAGGCGATCGTCGCCGTTGCTGCCAACGGACGCACAGCGCCTGAACGGCGGTCAATTATTTACGAAAGATCCACCAGGCAGAGCCCAGTACGAAGATCAGGCTGCCACAGAGTGAGGTGAAGAGTTCCATGCCCGGCTTTCCAAAATGGTGCTGGCGAGCTGGATGGCCGCGACGGGGTGCGACGCGTTGCATTGCGCCACGATGTCGCGCGCGCAGCCTTCGCAGCGACCGCACTGGGTGGCCACACCCAATTCGAGCTGGATGTCGTCAAACCCGAAACCGGCACGCGCGTGGCGGACAATTTCACGGTCGGAAACACGTTGGCAAACACAGACGATCATGGCGGCAAGCACATTGGCTGGCAGTTGAGAAGATGTCGCAATTATAAATGCGAATCCGTCGCATTTGCAATAGAGGCCGTGGATTACCCTTCAAACAACAGGGCGGGGCTGGCCTGGTCCAGGGTTTGGCAGCCGCACAAGGCCATGGCGATCTCCAGTTCGTCGCGCAGCAGGCGCAGCACGTGCGCCACGCCCACCGCACCGGCGTTGGCCAGCCCGTACACGTAGGGCCGCCCGATCAGCACCGCGCTTGCACCCAGGGCCACCGCTTTGAGCACGTCGGTGCCACGCCGGATGCCGCCATCCACCAGCACCGGCAGGTCGCCCACTGCGTCCTTGATGCGTGGCAGCACGGCGGCGGTGGCGGGCGCGGTGTCCAGCGTGCGGCCCCCGTGGTTGGAGACGATGATGCCTGCCAGCCCCAGCGCTGCGGCCTGGCGCGCGTCGGCGGGGTGCAGGATGCCTTTGAGCAGCACTGGCAGCCGGGTCTGGGTTTGCAGCCAGGCCACGTCGTCCCAGGTCGGGGCGTGGGCCAGCAGGCCGTCGAACAAGGCGCTTTGGCCGGGGTGTAGGGGTTCGGCCGGCATGGGCCGGAAATCCGCCAGGTGCACCGCCGACACCCCCGACGGCAACCGAAAGCCCGCGCGGCGCTGCCGGTCGCGCGCGCCGTCGGTGGGGCCATCGACCGTCAGGACCAGGGCGTCGCACCCGGCTAGTTCGGCGCGCTGCACCAGCGCCAGGGTGTGCGCCCGGTTGTCTTGCAGATAAAGTTGGAACCAAAAAGGGCCTCTAGCGCTTTCATTTAGAGCGGTAGCAGCTATTTTTTCGATAGCAATACTGGAGTTGGTACTCAGCACCATGCCTGCCCCCAATGCCGCCGCCGCGTAGGCGCTGGCCAGTTCGCCGTCCGGGTGCGCCATGCGCTGAAAGGCCACCGGGGCCAGCAGGATGGGGTGGGCCAGGGCGCGGCCCAGCAGCGTGATGCGGGTGTGGCCACCGGCCAGCGGCTGCAGCACACGGGGGTAGAGCTGCCGCGTGTCCCAGGCGCTGCGGTTGGCGCGCAGGGTGATCTCGTCGCCCGCGCCGCCGCTGAAATAGGCCCAAGCATTCGCATCCAGCACCGTGTGGGCGTGGCGGGCGTGGTCTTCCAGATTGACGATGCCGGGCGGGATTTGGGCGACGGTAGGGGCGTTCATGTGTCGGCCCACATGCGCAAAAGGTTGTGGTACGTGCCGGTCAAACCGGTGGTTTCTGGCGTTTCGCCGTGCTGCTGGCGCAGGCGCAGCAAATGGGTATCCAGGTCGAACAGCAGTTGGCGCTGTTCCTGGCTGCGCACCATGCTTTCGATCCAGAAAAAGCAGGCCAGCCGGGCGCCGCGCGTGACCGGCTCGACCTGGTGGACGCTGGTGCCTGCGTACAGCACCAGGCTGCCGGCAGGCAGTTTGACGCGCTGCGGACCCGCCGAATCTTGGATCACGAGTTCGCCGCCGTCGTAGGCCTCGGGCTCGGTCAAGAACAGGGTGCAGGAGATGTCGGTGCGCACGCGCTGGCCAGTGTCGGGGGCGAAGCGCACGGCGTTGTCCACATGCGGGCCGTAGAAGTTGCTGATGCCGCTGTAGCGGTTGACGCGCGGGGTGAACACGCGCTTGGGCAGGGCGGCGGAAAAGAAGGTCGGGTTGCGGTCCAGCCCGCGCAGCAGCAGGGCGCGGATCTGGGTGGCGGCCTCGCAGTCGTGCGGCAGCTGCTCGTTGTTCTTGACGGCCTGCGCCTGGCTGCCTGCGCTGGCGCGGCCATCCGTCCAGGGGGCATCGACCAGCAGGCCCTGGGCGTATTGGACTTCGTCGGGGGTCAGGATGTGGGGGATGTGCAGCAGCATGGGGGAATTGTCATTGAACGTCAAAAAGCCGTCCCGAAGGACGGCTTGTGTTGCACTGCTGGGTCTTAGAACCGGGCGGTCATGGCCAGTTGGAAGATGCGGCCTGCGCCGGGCACGTAATGGCCACGGTACAGCGCGTCGGCATACAGCTTGTTGGTCACGTTGTTGATGTTGGCCTTGAAGCTGAGCTGGTCGTTCACGGTGTATTCGGCCATCAGATCGCCGGTGGCGTAGCTGGGCGCTTCCCAGGCGGGGGCGGTCACGTCGGCTGGCGACTGGGCGCTGCGGAAGTTGATGCCCACGCCGGCACGGATAGCGGGGGTGAACTGGTAGGTGTTCCAGAACGAACCGCTGTGCTTGGGGCTCAGGCCGGGCCGGTCACCCACGCGGTTGCCCACGGTGGTGGCGGTCGATGCGGCCTTGTCCACCCGGGCCACAGGCATCCACATGTACGAGCCCCACATTTCCCATGCGTCGGTGATGCGGCCCGACACGTCGATTTCAAGGCCCGCGGTATGGCGTTTGCCCGACAGCAGCAGGCGGGTGGCGGCGGTGTCAGGATCGGTATTGCGCTCGTTGAGCTTGGTGGAGCGGAAGATGGCCAGGCGGGTGTTGAAGCGCTTGTCGGCCGAGTCCAGCTTGGCACCGAACTCGATGTTTTCGCTGCTCTCGGGGTCGGTATTGGCGCTGTTGGCGTTGTACGAATAGGTGTCTGCCGAGGTGTTGAACGAGGTGCCGTACGAGAAGTGGTACGAGTGCAGCGGGTTCGGTTGGTACAGCACGCCAAAACGCTTGCTCCAGTTGGAGATGTTTTGCTGGTACGAGGTGGTGGTGACGGGCGTGGTGGCCGCCGTGGGCACCGCGTAGGTGCTGTAGTTGCCCTTCATGCTGTCGTAGCGCAGGCCGCCCAGCAGCTTCCAGGCGGGGGCGATCTGGACCAGGTCCTGGGCGTAGATGCCGTAGGCCTTGGCCACAAAGTTGCTGCCTTCGCGGAAGGCGCGCAGCGATTCGTCCACCGATGCACCGTCGTCGGGGCGGCCTGCGGTGGTGTTGGGCTTGACCAGGTTGACCCCGCCCTGGGCCACACTCAGTGCCGAGTACACGATCTTCTCTTCGCGCGAAAAGTCCACCCCGGTGACCACTTCGTGGCCCACGCCCAGTGCGTCAAATTTGCTGCTCAGGTCGCTTTGGAAATTGAGCGTGTCCATGTCCTGGACCTTGAGCTGCGTGCCACGGGCAAACACGGTGCTGCCGCTGAAGTTGCCCAGGTCCACCGCGGGCTGCACGCCGGTACCGGCAAAGCGCACCGTGCCTGCGCGCTGGTCACGCTGGAAGCGGCCTTTGCGGATCTGGGTTTTCAGCTCGGTGTCCACGCCAAAGCGGTGGATGTGGGCCAGGCTGCCCATGTTGGCATTGCCGCCGTTCTGGTCGCTGGCCATGCCGAAGTAGGCGCTCGGGTCCAGGCTGTTGATCAGGGTGTTGGCAGACTGGCTGTCGCTGGCCTTGGGCTTGATCCACGGGATGCCGTAGTTCATGCCGTTGCGGTTGTCCAGCGAGTACAGGCTGGCAGAGAACTCGTCTTTGGAGCCGATGCCGAAGCGGTAGTTGGCCGCCAGGCCGTCCTTGTCGATGCTGCTTCCCGCGCCGTTGTTGGTGGCCTGGGTGTACATGCCATTGATGCGCAAGGCGGCATCGTCGGCGGTCTTGATGTTGAAGTCGGCCGTCAGGCGGCGGAAGTTGTGGTTGCCCACGGTGGTGGTGATCTCGGTCTCGTCTTTCAGCAGCGCGGGCTTGCTGACCTGGTTGACTGCGCCACCCGTGGAGCCCCGGCCAAACAGCATGGAGGCCGAGCCGCGCAACAACTCGATGCGGTCGTTGTTGAAGGTGTCGCGGTCGTAGAAGGCCGGGTCGCGCATGCCGTCCAGAAAGATGTCGCCGGTCGAGGCCAGCGAGAAGCCGCGCAAACGGATGTCTTCCTCACCGCCCTCGGCCGCCTGGAAGGTCACGCCCGCAGTGCTGTGCAGCACTTCTTTCAGGGTGTCGAGGTTGCGGTCATTGATCAGCTTTTCGGTCACCACGGTGATCGACTGGGGGATGTTGCGCAGCTCTTGCTTGCCTTTGCCGATGCTGGTGGTGGTGGCACGCAGGCTGTCTTTGCCCTCGGCCTGCTCGGTCACGGCCACCGGGGCCAGGGTTTTGGCCTGGGCGGCACTGGCCGCTGTGCCAGGGGTTTCCTGGGCCATGGCCCCCATGGAGCCTGCCAACAGCATGGCCCCGAGCGGCAGCATGGTGTAGGTGGACGTTGATTGTGCTGCGGTATTGATAGCTGCTTGTGCTGATGGAATAAGCGCGAGGGCAGGTTTTTGCTTGAAATGTATGCGTCGGGACATGGCGGTCGGCCTAGGTAGGTTGCGAGAACGTGGACACGTTCTCAGGACACTGCTGGCTAACGCGCGGAACGCTTACGAGGTCCGAAATGCTTGGCTGGCTTGGTTAAGTAGTACCGGGTAATTGTAAATTAATGCGAATCATTCTTGTTAAGAAGTGGGCCAAAAACCTTGCTGCCCTCTAGAAAAATACGCAATTTGCAACATTGCGTTGCAAATGCCCCACGCGCGCCAGTGGTTTGCTTGGGGTCGGCCATCGGGTCGGACTCTGATCTCAAAATTTACAAGAAATCAAGTGCTCGCGCTTATATCTTGAGCGCAAGCAGCTCTTTTTTTAATAGCAAATATCGGCTACGCCAGCCACTTGGCGTGGTTGTCCCAGTGCACGCGGTCCAGTTGCCGCTCCAGGCTGTGGGCGGCTACCTCACCGCGCACCCCACCCTGGGCGCCGCTGGCGAGCCAGTCGGGGCCGAAGGCGGTCAGGGCGCCCACTTCGGGCAGCGGGAGCTGGCGGGGATCGCCCCCCAGGGTGGACCACCAGGCCAGTTGCCCGGCACGGGTGGCACTGACGACAAACCGGGCGTCGGCGGGGCTGTTGCGGCCCGGTACATAGGCCACATCGCCGCCATAGCCACCCAGGGCCAGCGCTTCCGGCAGGGCGACGGTGCGCAGGCCCTGGGCATCCAGCAGGGCCAGCAGCGGGGCGTTGCGGCGGGCGCTGGCATCGGCATGCTCGGCCTGCAGGGCGATGGCCACAGTGCCGTCGGGCGCGCGGGCCAGGTGGCGCAGGCTCAGGAACGGGTCATGGGCGCGCCAGGCCTGGCGGAGCGTGCCGGTGGCGGCATCCAGGCGGGCGATGGACGAATCCATTTGCTGCACATTCAGCTTGGTGCGGCCGGTTTCAGGCAGGTTGAGCAGACCGCCATTGGCCACCAGCAGGCTGCCGTCGGGTTCGACCAGCACCATGTGCGGGTCCAGGCCGCCGCTGGAGAATTCGCGGACTTTTTCCAGGCTCACCGGGTCGCGCACGGCAATGAAGCCGGCCCCGGTGTCGGTGCTGGTCTCGGTGGTGTAGAGGGTGCTGCCGTCCAGCGCAAAGCTGGCGTGGCCGCAAAGCACGCGGTCGTCTTCAATGTCATGCCACAGCACGGCGCGGGCGGTTCGGGTGTCAAAGCGCAGCAGGTATTCGCCCGGGCGGCGGGCCACGGCCAGCGCCTGGCCCGGCAGGCCCAGCGCCGGGTGCAGCATTTGCACTTCGTGCGCGCGTTGGGGCAGGGCCACGCCACGCGGTGCGCTGCCGAGTTGCCAGACACCAGCCCAGGCCTGGTCGTCCATGACCCAGGAGGTCAGCAGGCCGGGGGGGGATGCAGCTTGGGCGGGCAAAGTGAGGCTGGCAGCGGCCAGGGCCAGCCACTCGCGGCGGCGCAGTGTGGCATCAATCACCATCGGACTCCGAGAAACCGATCATGGTCTTCAGCTCGGGGGCGATTTTGTCCTCCAGCAGCTTCTTGGCCTGGGCCAGGGCCTGCATGGCGGCGGTGACGCTGGCGGCGCGGGCCGGGTCGGCTGCGAGCATGCGGGTGTGCAGCAGGGCCACGGCGGCTTCCAGCTGGGCCGAGAGGGCGAGCTGGTTTTCACCGGCCAGGTAGCCGTTCAGGCTGCCTTGCTCCTGGCTGCGGCCGGTGCCGACCAGGAAGTTTTGCAGGCTGGCCGCGTTGGCCTGCCACGCCGCCCGGGTGCTGCCGCTGGTGGCGCGCGGCCAGTCGCTGGTGCGGCCACTGCGGGCGGGTTTGCCCATCTTTTTCCAGCGCAGTTGCTCCAGCCCGCCTACTGCCTGGCTGAACCATTCGTTGAAGGCGGTGAGTGCGGTGTCGGGGGTCCAGTCGCGGGCGGCGAGGTTTTGGAAATCGGCCAGCAGGGCCTGGCCCTCGGCCGCGCAGCCTTGGGCCAGCACAGCGGCGTAGGTGCAGGGGGTGGCATCGGGCGGGGTTTGCCACAGCAGCCATTCCAGGGCGGGCAGGCCTTTGGCGGGGGCGCCCAGGTCGTCCAGCGCCGCGGCAGATTGCGGCGGGTTGGCCATGGCGGCGCTGACCATGGCCGGGCGCGTGGGCCAGAAGTCGATGCTGCGGGCGCTGCGGCGCTCCAGCAGCGGGCCCACGGACACGGCGCTCAGGCGCTCCCAGTCGAGCATGGCGGCACGCCAGGCGGGGCGGGCGGTGGCCGGGTTGCAGCCCGCTGCCAGCACCTCTAGCAGGGCCGCGCTGCTCTGGGCAAAGGCCTGCGCGGCCGGCACAAAGTGCAGCCGCAGGGCATTGCGCACCCAGTCGGTCTGGGTGATGGCGGGGCTGGCAATGCGCTGTGGCAGGTTGGCCGCTCCGGCGGCGCTGCACAGGGTGCCCAAGCCCAGTGCCATCCACTGGCGGCGGTCGATCAAAAGGGTCACGGCGGCGCTTTCTGTCAGAACAGGTCAGAGGGAGTTCACAAATTTCACCAGCGCATCGCGGTCGGCCTGGGGCATTTTCAGCACCTGCTGGCGGGCCGCATCGGCTTCGCCACCGTGCCACAGAATGGCTTCCAGCGTGTTGCGGGCGCGGCCGTCATGCAGCAGGAAGCTGTGGTTGTTCACGTCCGGGATCAGCCCGATGCCCCACAGCGGCGGGGTGCGCCATTGCTGGCCGTTGGCCAGGCCGTCCGGTCGGCCATCGGCCAGGCCCTGGCCCATGTCGTGCAGCAGCAGATCGGTGTAGGGGGTGATCTTCTGGTCGCGCAGCGCGGGGAAGGGCGATGCACCGGTGGTGTAGCCGGGGCGGTGGCACACGGCGCACTGGGCCTGGGCAAACAGGGCCTGGCCGCGGCGCACGTCCAGGTTGTCATAGCCGCGCCGGGCGGGTACGGCCAGCGTGGCCTGGTACTGGATGACTTTTTCCAGCGTGGCGTTGTCGATCTCAAACCCGCCGTTTTGGCCGCCACGGGGGGCTGCGGCGCAGTCTTTTTGCCGGGGCGTGCAGTCTTCGCGGGGGAACTTCTCGGAGGTGATGCCGATGTCGCCGTTGAAGGCGGCCGCCGACTGGTGCGCCAGGCTGCCGGTGTTGGCCTTCCAGCCAAAGCGGCCCACCACTTCCTTGCCCGCAAACGGGTCGAACACGCGGTTCGCCATGCCATGGATGCCGTCGCTGCGGCCGGCCTGCTGCTGCACGTTGGCCAGGATGTCGGCCTCGGGGATCGCGTCGATCAGGCCCACGCCGGGCATCTGCGGCGCGATGCGCGGGCCCACCAGGGTGCCGGGCTGCATAGGGCCGTAGCCCAGGTCGGTGAAGCGGTAGTGCGGCTGGCGCAGGCTGTAGCGCGTGCCGTCGGCAAACTGGCCGGGCAGCTCGGTGTAGCGGATGCGTACCTTGCCCTCGGGGCGCACGCCTTGCATGGCGGAGTTGGTGAACTGTTCGCCGTAGGTGGGCTCGTGCCGGGGCGTGCCCTGTGCATCCAGTACCGACAGGCGGAACAGCAGGCCGATGGGTTGCTCGGCAGTGATGCCGTTTTTAAAGGTGTTGGGCGGTGCGCCGCGCCCGTCCTGGGTATGGCAGCCGCCGCAGGAACGGGCGATGAAGTGTGGGCCCAGGCCATCGCGGGCAGCGGTAGACGAAGGGGCTTCCACCCAGTTGCGCCGAAAGAACGAGTTGCCGATGGCGAAGTGGGTGCGGCCTGCCTCGTCCAGGTTGGCGGCGGGGAACGAGAAGGCGTTCAGGCCTTCCTCGAACACGGTGGTGTCGCCGCCGGGCTTTTCTTCCGAAGTGTCGATGGCGGGAGTTGCTGCCAGGGCCAGCCACGCCACCGCCATCCCGGCCGAAGCCAGGGCGGCGGTGGTGAGGGTGCGCCAGCGTGTTTTTTGCAGGTTCGGCGAACGCATCGGCTTATTCTTTGGCGGGGTCTACCAAGGTGAGTTTGGTGATGCCCACGGCCTTGGCCGCATCCAGGAAGTCCTTGCTTTGCAGCTTGAGCGCGTCGGCCACGGCCTGCACGCGTTTGCGGCCTTCGGGGTCCCCAATCTCGCGGTCAAACGGGGCGTGGATCGCAACGGCTGCTTGCACGCTGGCGGCGATATGGCCGCTGGTGCGCTCGGCGGTAGCGGCATCTTTAAGAGCCACCAGGTCGCGCAGCGAAGCGCCTTGCAACAGGCTGCCGTCGGCGCGCTTGAAGCGGCCCAGCCAGACGTTTTCAATGCCGGTGGCGTTGGCCACGATGTCGCGGTGGGTGTTGTCGGAGAAGCAGGAGTGCTCGTCTTCCTGGTTTTTGGATGCCAGGGCCACTTCGATGCGCTCGCCGGCCAGTTCGCCGCGCGACAGGGAGCCCACGCCGACCAGCATGTTGCGTACGGCGTTGGTGCTGGATTTTTCAAATTGGGCGCGGTAGTTCTGGGCATTGGGGGCCCAGGCCTTGGTCAGGCTGGTCAGGTCGCTGACCAGCAGGTCAGTGACCACCTTCAGGTAGTCGCGGCGGCGGTTGGCGTTGGGGGTTTTGCCGTCCACAAAGTCTTCAAAAGAACGGTCGCCGGGGCCGGTGTCGCTCAGATCCTGGCCCCAGAGCAAGAACTCGATGGCGTGCCAGCCGGTGGCGATGTTTTCTTCGCCGCCGCGCTCGTTCAGGGCCGTGAGGGCCTTGGCGGTAATTTTGACCTTGGGGTTGTTGATGATGCCAGCCTTGGGCTTGCCAACGACGTAGTCCACATAGGCTTCGTCCATCGGCCAGGCGTTGATGCGGCCTTCGGGGCCGTTTTTGTCATCGATGGGGCCGGCGTAGAAGCGGAAGGCTTCGGTCTGGCCATAAAACTCCCGGGCGGCCAGCCAGGCAGTGCGGGCCTTGGCCAAGCCGTCAGTGCTGGGGGCTGCGTTGAACGCGGTAATGGCGGCCTGGAGCGCCTGTGCCGTGGTTAGGGTGTCTTCGTAGCTGGCGTAAACCAGCTTGCTGTAGTCGGCAGCCACGGCGGCTGCCGTGACAGGAGCCATGGTTTGGGCGGTAGCGGAAAAAGCCACCAGCAATGCAGCACTCAGCAGAAGAGATTTCACAGCACAGGTCCTTGATGTTCCCATCCGCGAAACGCAAGAATGCTGCGGTTAACGCGGACAGGTCAGAAACCCATTGTAATGAGATTGATTCGCGATACCGTGCCGCGCGGATCGCCTTACCCGTCCAGGTTGATCTGGGTGATCAGTTTTTGCAGCACCGTGGCGGCCTGGTCGTTGTCGACCTGGCAGGTGCCCGCCGCATGGTGGCCGCCGCCGCCGTAGGCCAGCATCAGCTCACCCACGTTGGTTTTGCTGCTGCGGTCCAGAATCGACTTGCCAGTGGCCAGCACGGTATTTTGTTTTTGCACGCCCCACATGACGTGGATGGAGATGTTGCACTGCGGAAACAGCGCGTACACCATGAAGCGGTTGGTGGCCCAGATGGTTTCTTCTGCACGCAGGTCCAACACCACCAGATTGCCGTGTACCGTGGCGCAGCGTTCAATCTGGGCCTTGGCTTTGACGGCGTGTTCCTGGTAGATATCGATGCGCTCCTTGACATCGGGCAGCGACAAGATGTCTTCAATGCCGTGGTCGCGGCAGTATTGGATCAAATCCATCATCAGCGCGTAGTTGCTGATGCGGAATTCGCGGAAACGCCCCAGGCCGGTACGCGCGTCCATCAGGTAGTTCAGCAGCACCCAGCCCTCGGGGTGCATGATTTCTTCGCGCACGTACTGGGCCGAATCGGCCTTGTCCACCGCGTCCATCATGTCCACGGTGATATTGGGGAAGGCTTTAGCACCGCCGTAGTAGTCAAACACCACGCGCGCCGCCGATGGGGCTTTGGCATCGATCACATGGTTTTTCAGCCCGCTCTGGTTGCGGATGGTCTCGGAGGCGTGGTGGTCAAACGCGATGTGGGCACCCGCCACGTAGGGCAGGTTGGTGGTGATGTCGCGGTCGGTGATGGTGATCTTGCCGTCTTGCATGTCCTTGGGATGGACGAACTTGATCTCGTCGATCATGTCCAGCTCATTGAGCAGCACTGCACATACCAGCCCGTCGAAATCACTGCGGGTGACCAAGCGAAATTTTTCTGTGCCCATGGGGTCCATCCTTTTTGCCATGTTGGCGGTTACAAAATGTACCGGGATTATGCCGCCTGGGCCACAGCTTGCATGCCTAAAACGTGCCGGGCAACAGAATGCTTTTGTCGACGGTGCCGATCTGGGTATGGCCGCAAAAGGCCATCGTCACATCCAGCTCCTTGTGCAGGATCTCCAGGCATTTGGTGACCCCGGCTTCGCCCATGGCGCCCAGGCCGTACAGAAAGCTGCGGCCGATCATGGTGCCGCGCGCGCCCAGGGCCCAGGCCTTCAAAACGTCCTGGCCGGAGCGGATGCCGCTGTCCATCCACACCTCGATCTGTGAGCCCACCGCATCGACGATCGCGGGCAGGGCTTCGATGGCGCTGGGGGCTCCATCAAGCTGGCGGCCACCGTGGTTGGACACCACCATGGCATCGGCGCCGCTGTGGGCTGCCAGGCGGGCATCTTCTGCGTCCATGATGCCTTTGAGGATGAGCTTGCCGCCCCAGCGCTTCTTGATCCACTCCACGTCATTCCAGTCGAGCTGCGGGTCAAACTGTTCTTTGGTCCAGGCGCTGAGCGAGGACATGTCGCTGACGTTCTTGGCGTGGCCCACCAGGTTGCCAAACGTGTGGCGACGCGTGCCCGCCATGCCCAGGCACCAGCGCGGCTTGGTCATCAGGTTCAGGATATTGGCCAGCGTGGGCTTGGGCGGCGCGGTCATGCCGTTTTTCAGATCCTTGTGGCGCTGGCCCAGCACCTGCAGATCCAGCGTCAGCACCAGGGCTGAGCAGCCCGCCGCCTTGGCGCGGTCCATCAGTGCTTCCATGAAGGCGCGATCGCGCATCCAGTACAGCTGGAACCAGAACGGGGCCTTGGTGTGGGCGGCAATGTCTTCCAGCGAGCAGATGCTCATGGTGGACAGGGTAAACGGAATGCCAAACTTCTCGGCCGCCCGCGCTGCCAGAATCTCGCCATCGGCATGCTGCATGCCGGTCAGGCCGGTGGGGGCTATCGCCACCGGCATGGCGGCATCCTGGCCGACCATCTTCACCCGGGTGCTGCGGTTGGCCATGTTGACGGCCACCCGTTGGCGCAGCTTGATCTTTTGGAAGTCGGCCGAGTTGGCGCGGTAGGTGCCCTCGGTCCACGAACCGGAGTCGGCGTAGTCGTAAAACATGCGCGGCACGCGTTTTTGCGCCAGAACGCGCAGGTCTTCGATATTGGTAATGACGTGGGGCAAAAGAGTCTCCTGAATGCCCTGGATGCTAGCGGGCTTGGGGCCGACGTGGGCTGAAGAAATTTTGGGGTAGGCCGCATTTTTCTCAACCAGCTTTACTACAAGCCAAAATCCGTTGTAGAATCGTAAGCTTAGCGGCTGTAGCTCAGTTGGATAGAGTACTTGGCTACGAACCAAGGGGTCGTGGGTTCAATTCCTGCCAGCCGCACCAAATGTAGAAGCCCGTAGCCGTGAGGTTACGGGCTTTTTACTCGACGGATGAGAGTCCGTTGTAAAATCAAACTCTTAGCGGCTGTAGCTCAGTTGGATAGAGTACTTGGCTACGAACCAAGGGGTCGTGGGTTCAATTCCTGCCAGCCGCACCAAAATGTAAAAGCCCGTTATCGCAAGATAACGGGCTTTTTACTTTTGCACCCACTTCACGGTATGGTAGTCCGCTTATGAGCAAAGCATTTACCCGCGAAACCGATGCCGACCAGGACGACGACGGCGACGGCCCGGCACCCGCGCCCTTGCCGGCAGGCAGCAAGAACTATATGACCCCCCAGGGCTATGCCCGACTGCGGGCGGAGTTCACCGAGTTGATGGAGGTGGAGCGCCCGAAGATCGTGGACGTGATTTATTGGGCGGCCAGCAACGGCGACCGCTCGGAGAACGGCGACTACATCTACGGTAAAAAGCGCCTGCGCGAGATCGACCGGCGCATCCGCTTTCTGACCAAGCGTCTGGAAATCGCCGAGGTGGTGGACCCCAGCGTGCATTTTGGCAACGACCAGATTTTCTTCGGCGCCACTGTGGCGTATGAAGATGCCTCGGGCCTGGAGCGCACCATCACCATCTACGGAATCGACGAGGCCGACACGGCGCAGGGGCAGGTCAGTTGGGTGTCGCCGATCGCCCGGGCGCTGCTGAAGGCCCGGGTCGGCGATGTGGTGCGCATGCAGTCCCCGGTGGGGGTGCAGGACATTGAAGTGCTGCGGGTGGACTATCCACCCCCAAAGCCGGTCTAAGCCGCCGGTTTGGCCCGCACTGCCCGCAACACCGAGGGTGTGCGCTTGAGCTGGCGCAGGGCCAGTTCCAGGTGGGCGTGGTCGCGTACCGACACCAGAAACCGCATGTCGGTGGCTTCCTGGTCGCCTTCCTGGCCCATGTCCACATGGGTGATGTCCACTTCGGCGACCGAGAGCGCGGCAGCGGCCTTGGCCAGCACGCCTTTGCTGTTCTTGACCGTCACCACCACGCCGGTCTCAAAAGGCCGCACCGGCTCGTCCGCCCAGTCCACCGCGATGAAGCGTTCGCTGTCCTTGTACTGCAGGCGCTTGGCCACCGCGCAGTCGGCGGTGTGCACCACCAGACCTTCGCCACGGCCCAGGTAGCCCACGATCGGGTCACCCGGAATCGGGCGGCAGCAGCGGGCAAACTGCACCGAGGTGTTTTCGCTGCCGTCCAGCACCACGGCACCTTGCGAATAGCTTTCGTGCGCGGTGTAGCGCTCGCGGGTCAGCAGCAAAGCGTCGGGCTTGGCGCCGTTTTCGGTCAGTAGCAGCACCAGGCGTTTGGCCACGATACTGGCCACCCGCTTGCCCATGCTGATGTCGGTAAGCAGCTCGGTGCGGGTGCGGTTGCCGGTAAAGCGCAGCAGCTTGTCCCAGATCGGCTGGCTCTCCGGCGTGGTTTCGGGCAAGTGCTCCAGCCCTTCGGAGCGCAGCGCCTGGGTCAGCAGCTTTTCGCCCATGCTCTCGGACTCGGTTTGCGCCATGCTTTTCAAATGGTGGCGGATCTTGGAACGCGCCCGGCCGGTGCGCACAAAGCCCAGCCAAGCGGGGTTGGGTGCCGAGACGGGTGCGGTAATCACTTCGATGATGTCGCCGTTGCGCAGCTCGGTGCGCAGGGGCACCTGTTCGCCGTTGATCTTGGCGGCCACGGTGCGGTCACCCACATTGCTGTGGATGGCGTAGGCAAAGTCCACCACCGTGGCGCCGCGCGGCATGGCCATGATCTGGCTTTTGGGGGTGAACACATAGACCGCGTCGGGAAACAGATCAACCTTGACGTGGTCCCAGAACTCGGCGGCGTCGCGGGTTTCGTCCTGGATGTCGAGCAGCGATTGCAGCCATTTGGTGCCCAGCCGCTCGGCGGTGGCGCTGTCGGCCTCGTTGTTTTTGTAGAGCCAGTGCGCCGCCACACCCGATTCGGCCACCAGGTGCATGGCCTCGGTGCGCATCTGGAATTCGACATTGACGCTGGACGGGCCCACCAGTGTGGTGTGCAGCGACTGGTAGCCGTTGAGCTTGGCGATCGCGATGTGGTCCTTGAATTTGCCGGGCACCGGTTTGTAGAGCTGGTGCAGCACGCCCAAGGCGGTGTAGCAGTCGATCACGTTTTGCACGATGACCCGAAAGCCGTAAATATCGGTCACCTGGGCGAAGGTGAGGTGCTTGTCGTCCATCTTCTGGTAGATGGAAAACATGGTCTTTTCGCGCCCGGCAATACGCACCTGCATACCGGTTTGTGCAAACACCGCCTCGACTTCTTGCTGCACTTTTTGCACCAGGTCGCGCCGTCGGTTGCGGGCTTTGGCCACGGCTTTGGCCAAAATCGCGTAACGCCAGGGTCGCAGATGGCGGAATGCCAGGTCTTGCAGCTCGCGGTAGGTTTGGTTCAGCCCCAGGCGGTGGGCGATAGGGGCGTAAATATCCAGGGTTTCAGAAGCAATGCGCGCCCATTTGGAGCGCGGCATGTCGCCCATGGTGCGCATATTGTGGGTGCGGTCTGCCAGCTTGATCAGAATCACCCGCACGTCGCGGGCCATGGCCAGCAGCATTTTGCGAAACGACTCGGCCTGGTTTTCTTCCCGGGTGTTGAATTGCAGCTTGTCGAGCTTGGTCAATCCATCGACCAGCTCGGCCACGGGGGCACCAAAGCGCTCGATCAGCTCCGACTTGGTCACGCCGCAGTCTTCCATGGCGTCGTGCAGCAGGGCGGCCATCAGGGCTTGCGCATCCAGCTTCCAGGCGGCGCACTGGGCGGCAACGGCGATGGGGTGGGTGATGTAGGGCTCGCCGCTGTTGCGCAGCTGGCCCAGATGGGCCTCGTCGGCAAACCGGTAGGCCTGGCGCACATGTTCCACGCTGGCGGCATCCAGGTAGTGCAGGTTGGCCATCAGCGCGGCAAAGCTGGCGGCGGCGGCGTTGGCTGCCGCGGGACTGGGCGTATGCCCGCCCTTTTTATGGGGGGGTTTGGGAGGCGAACCGTCGGCAGGAAATTGCTTGTCACTCATGGCTTGAATATAGCTTGAGCCTTGCATCTACCTTGCGGGCAACAAAAAAGGCACCGCAAAACGGTGCCTTTTAAAGTGGGTTTGGGCCCAATGCGATCAGTTGGGTACTTTTTTCAGCATCTCGATGCCGACTTTGCCCGCAGCAATCTCGCGCAGGGCGGTGACCACGGGTTTGTTCTTGCTTTCGATCTTGGGCGCATGGCCTTGGCTCAGCATGCGGGCCCGATACGTGGCGGCCAGCACCAACTGGAAACGGTTGGGGATTTGCACCAGGCAATCTTCGACGGTGATACGGGCCATGAATTTCTCCAGAAAACTTTTGCAACACGACTTGCACCGCAGTGCGAGTCTTAAAAAATACCTAGGGATTTGAAGGTGTCGGCTCGGGCACGGCGCTGTGCCGTAAATTTGAGCCGCTGGGCATGCACAATGGTCTTCAGGTCGAAAACTGCCCGGTCAAATAGCTCATTGATTATAACGAAGTCGAATTTATGGGCTTGCGCCATCTCAACAGCGGCATTCGCCAGGCGCAGTTCGATCACATCCGGGGCATCTTCGCCGCGGCGCTCCAGCCGTGAACGCAGCTCTTCCCAGCTCGGCGGCAGGATGAAGATCAGCACCGCATTGGCAAAAATTTCCTTGATCTGCACCGCGCCCTGGAAGTCGATTTCCAGAATCACGTCCGCGCCCTGGGCCATGCGTTCTTCGATGGCTTTCTTGGACGTGCCATAGCGGTTGCCATGCACTTCGGCCCACTCCACGAAGGCGTTGGCTGCCACCATGGCATCGAACTCCGACTGCGAGACAAAGAAATATTCACGGCCGTGTTTTTCCTGGCCGCGCGGGTCGCGGGTCGTGTGCGACACCGAGGGCTGCACCTTGGCATCCAGCTCCATGAGCGCCTTGACCAGGCTGGACTTTCCGGCACCGCTGGGGGCGGCGACGACGATCAAATTTCCGGGGTAGTCCATGCTGTGTTCACCGTGTAGGTGGTCAAAAAATGGCACATTCTATATTTGCCCCGCCACCCAAGCCGTGGGGATGCGCTTGCGCAATCGCTCACAATACGGCCTATGAATTGGTTAAACGATGTGAAATGGGACGCCCAAGGGCTGGTCCCGGTGATTGCGCAAGAGGCTGGCAGCGGCGATGTGCTGATGTTCGCCTGGATGAACCGCGAGGCGCTGGAAAAAACCGCGGCCCTGGGGCGTGCCGTGTATTTCAGCCGCTCGCGCAACCGGCTGTGGTTCAAGGGCGAAGAGTCGGGCCATGTGCAAACCGTGCACGAGATCCGGCTCGATTGCGACAACGATGTGGTGCTGCTCAAGGTGACGCAGCTGGGCCACACCCCCGGGATTGCCTGCCACACGGGTCGCCACAGCTGCTTCTTCAGCGTGCTGGACACCAACGCCGCAGGCGACAAAGCCTGGAAAGCCACCGAACCGGTCTTGAAAGACCCGGAATCCATCTACAAATAATGGCTATGACCTCTAACGATTCCCTGGCCCGACTCGCCGCCACCATCGAAAGCCGCAAGGCGGCTAACGGTGGCGACCCCGGCTCCAGTTACGTGGCCCGCCTGCTGCACAAGGGGCCGGATGCCTTTCTGAAGAAAATCGGCGAAGAAGCCACCGAGGCCGTGATGGCGGCCAAGGATGCCGAATTCGGCGGCAACACCCCCGCGCTGCAAGCCAAGCTGGTGGGTGAGGTGGCCGATCTGTGGTTCCACTCCATGGTGGCGCTGGCGCACTTTGGCCTCAGCCCCGCCGACGTGCTGGCCGAGTTGGAGCGCCGCGAAGGCACCAGCGGCATCGAAGAAAAGGCTTTGCGCAAAGTTTTAAACCGAGAAGCGGAGTCCCCATGAGCGACATCATCGACGTGCGCGCCATTGACAGCGAAAAAGCCCAGAACCTGAAAACCGTGGGCTGGGTCAGCTATTTGCTGCACCTGGTGGTGGCCGTCGGCGCAGTGGTGCCGGGCGCGCAGCCGGGTGCGGTGTTGCTGATCGTGGCGCTGGTGCTCGACCTGGTGAAAAAGAGCGAGGCCGAGGGCACCTGGCAGGCCAGCCATTTCAGCTGGCGCATCCGCTCGGTGCTGTGGGCCGGTGTGCTGTACGTGGTGACGGCACCGCTGTGGTTTTTGTTCATCGTGCCCGGCTGGATCGCCTGGGGCCTGATTTCGCTGTGGTTTCTGTACCGCATCGTGCGGGGCATGGTGGCCATGAACGCCAGCCAGGCCGTCGGAGATGCCGTATGAGCGCACTGGCACATGACCCGAATTGCCTGTTTTGCAAAATCATTGCAGGCCAGATTCCATCCAAAAAAGTGTACGAAGATGCCGAACTTTTGGCCTTCCACGACATCCATCCCTGGGCGCCGGTGCACTTTTTACTGATTCCCAAGGTGCATATCCCGTCGATGTCGCAGGTGCAGCCCGAGCACAGTGCCCTGTTGGGGCGCATGATGGTGCTGGCGCCCCAGCTGGCGGCCCAAGAGGGCTGCAGACCCTACCCGCAAGGGGGGTTTCGGGTGATGGTGAATACGGGGGATGATGGCGGGCAGGAAGTGCACCATTTGCACCTGCATGTCATCGGCGGGCCACGTCCCTGGCTCAAGGGTTAGTGCCAGGGGCATCGTGGGGGCGGTAAAGACCGTCATCTGCGCCGACTAAAATCAGCAACACTTTGTTAGGAGTTATTCCATGGGTTCATTTTCTATTTGGCATTGGTTGATCGTGCTGTTGATCGTGGTGATGGTGTTTGGCACCAAGAAGCTGAAGAACATGGGCAGCGATCTGGGGGGCGCGGTCAAGGGCTTCAAGGATGGCATGAAGGACGGCGCAGCGTCGGCAGATGACGACAAGCCCACGGCGCAGGTGTCGGCCAGCGCTGCGGCGCAAAAGAACACCATCGATGTCGAAGCCAAGACCAAGTCCTGAGCCGGTTAGCAATCCGTGATTGACCTCGGCATTTCCAAGATGGCGCTGATCGGCGCGGTGGCGTTGATCGTCATCGGGCCGGAAAAGCTGCCGCGTGTGGCCCGCACCGTCGGCACGCTGCTGGGCAAGGCCCAGCGCTACGTGGCCGATGTGAAGGCGGAAGTCAGCCGCTCCATGGATCTGGACGAGCTCAAGAAGATGAAGGAAACGATGGAAGGTGCGGCGCGCGACGTGCACCAGTCCATCCAGACCAACGCCAGCGACTTCGAGAAACAGTGGTCAGAAACCGATGCCACCCCGGCGTTGGCAGACGATGCCTACACCACCTACCCCGAATACAAGCTGCCGCACAAGCGCTGGCGCACCAAGGTCGGTGCCACGCCACAGTGGTTCAAGGCCCGTGCCGGGGTGCGTACCAAGGCATTGTCGGGTGCGGCCCGCGTGGCCCGCTACCGGCCCAAGCCCAGTTCCCACATTACTTAAAAATCAACAACCTGGGGCCTTTTGGCCTCGGTGTCATTCTGGGCCAAGCCCGGTGTAAAGCCCCATGTCCGATCCCCACAAAAGCCCCGACGACGAACTAGCCGGAACCGAGCAGCCCTTTGTGCAGCATCTGGTGGAGCTACGCGACCGGTTGGTCAAGGCGCTGATTGCCGTCATGGTGGCCGCCGGGGGGCTAGCGCTGTACCCCGGCCCCGCGCGGCTGTACGACATGCTGGCGGCTCCGTTGGTTGCCACCATGCCCGCAGGCAGTACCTTGATCGCCACTTCGGTGATTTCGCCGTTTCTGGTGCCGCTGCAGGTGATGTTCATGGTGGCGCTGATGCTGGCCTTGCCCTTTGTGCTGTGGCAGGTGTGGGCCTTTGTGGCGCCAGGCCTGTACTCGCACGAAAAGAAGCTGGTGCTGCCCCTGGTGGTGTCGAGCACGCTGCTGTTCTTCATTGGCGTGGCGTTTTGTTACTTTTTCGTGTTTGGCCAGGTGTTCAAGTTCATCCAGAACTTTGCGCCGTCCACCATCAAGGCCACGCCCGACATCGAGGCCTACCTGAGCTTTGTGCTCACCATGTTCCTGGCCTTTGGCATGGCCTTCGAGGTGCCGATTGTGGTGGTGGTGCTGGCCCGTATGGGCCTGGTCAGCATTGACAAGCTCAAGGCTTTCCGCGGCTACTTTGTGGTGCTGGCGTTCATTGTGGCCGCCATCGTGACCCCGCCGGACGTGGTGTCGCAACTGGCGCTGGCCATTCCCATGTGCCTGCTGTACGAGGTGGGCATCTGGGCGGCGCAGATTTTCATCAAGCACACCCAGGCTCCGGACGAAGAAGCCTCTGCTACAAAATCTTAGCTAAATTGGCTGCCCACGCTTATTCCATAAGCGTGGGCAGCTATTAAATTTGTAGTGTCAGCGTTCCACCTGCTTCGGCTTGGGACGCAGCCCCGGGGTCACTTCCAGTGCCAATTGCCGGTCCTGGCGCAGCACGCTGAAACTGGATGTTTTGCCGGGTTGCAGCATGGCCACGCTGGTCAGCAGCTCCGACACATTGTTCACCGGCTTGCTGGCCACCTGCACGATCACGTCGCCCGGGCGGATGCCCGCTTGTGCCGCCGGGCCGTTTTGCAGCACGCCGGTGATGATCACACCGTGGTCGGCCTTCACGCCAAAGGTTTCGGCCAGCTCGGGCGACAGGTCGCTGGGCTCCACGCCGATCCAGCCGCGCTTGACCTGGCCGTCGGCGACGATGCCTTCCAGCACCAGCTTGGCGGTAGACACCGGAATGGCAAAGCCGATGCCCATGCTGCCCCCCGAGCGCGAGTAGATGGCGGTGTTGATGCCCATCAGGTTGCCGCTCACGTCCACCAGTGCACCGCCCGAATTGCCGGGGTTGATGGCCGCGTCGGTCTGGATGAAGTTCTCGAAGGTGTTGATACCCAGCTGGTTGCGGCCCAGCGCGCTGACAATGCCGCTGGTGACCGTCTGGCCCACGCCAAACGGGTTGCCGATGGCCAGCACCTGGTCGCCCACCTGCAACGCGTCGGAGCTGCCCAGCACCATCACTGGCAGCTTGTCGAGCTGGATTTTCAGCACGGCCAGGTCGGAATCGGGGTCGGTGCCAATCACCTGCGCCTGCACGTGGCGGCTGTCGTTGAGCGTGACCTCGATGGCGTCCGCGCCTTCGACCACGTGGTTGTTGGTCAGGATGTAGCCTTCCGGGCTGACGATCACGCCGCTGCCCAGGCCCACCTGGGCCTGCGCGCCGCGCTCTCCAAAGAAGAACTTGAACCAGGGGTCGTCGGTGCGCGGATCGCGTTCGGCCATTTTGCTGGTGTTGATGCTGACCACCGCAGGCGAGGCCTTTTTGGCGGCGGCGCTGAAGCTGCCGCCCGCGGCCGGGCCGGCGTTACCGAGGCCAGGGGCGGGCGCTTCGATCAGCGAGATGCTGGAGCCGCTGAAAGGCCGCTTTCCCAGCCATTCGGGCTTGAGTGTGCCCACCACGAAATAAGCCGCCAACAAGATGGTGACCGACTGGGAAAAGAGGAGCCAAAAGCGTTTCATGCGCAGATTGTCCTTGAACTTGGACCACAATTCGGCATATGGCCCACCAACCCGCTGTACTGTCCGCATTTGACGATCTGCTGCAACCTGCCCGCTTCAAGGACTACGGGCCCAACGGCCTGCAGGTCGAGGGCAAAACCGAGCTTCGCCACATCGTCTCGGGTGTCACCGCCAGCCTGGCTTTGATCGAAGCCGCCGTGGCGGCGCAGGCCGATGCAATTTTTGTGCACCATGGCCTGTTCTGGCGCGGCCAGAGCGGCACCGTCACCGGCTGGATGAAGCAGCGCCTGGCCCTGCTGCTGCGCCACGACATCAACCTCTACGCCTACCACCTGCCGCTGGACGCACACCCCACGCTGGGCAACAACGCGCAGCTGGGTCTGCAACTGGGGCTGGAGGGCGTGGGCTGCTTCGGTGACAACGACCTGGGCTTCCTGGGGCAGCGCCGCGACGGCGGTGCATTTGCGTCCGCCCAGGATTTGGCAGCCCACATAGGAAAACAATTAAATCGGTCTCCCGTGCTGATAGCACCAGCACAAACAGCTATTAAAAAAATAGCATGGTGCACCGGCGGCGCGCAGAGTTACTTTGAGGCCGCCATCGCCGCCGGGGCCGATGCCTTCATCACCGGCGAAATCTCCGAACCCCAGGCCCATTACGCCCGCGAATGCGGCGTGGCCTTCATTGCCTGCGGCCACCACGCCAGCGAGCGCTACGGTGCACCGGCAGTGGCGGGCCACGTGGCAGCCCAGTTCGGGCTGGCGCACACTTTTATCGACATAGACAACCCCGCCTGATGAAACCCATTGCCATCACCCTGGGCGACCCTGCGGGGATCGGCCCCGAAACCATCGCCAAGGCCTTCCGCGACGCGCCGGATGCCACCCGTGGCTGCTTCGTCGCGGGCGATGTGGGCACGCTGCGCCGCGCCAGCGCCCTGGTCAGCGGCCCCGGCCAGCCCGCGCTGCCGGTGGCCCTGGTGGCGACACCTGCCGAGGTCTGGAGCGTGCCGCCGCAGTGCATTCCGGTGCTACAGATAACGGAGCTGCTTGCGCCCATTCCATATGGCCAAATCAGCAGTTTGGCTGGAAAAGTAGCCGCCGATTGCGTGCTGTGGGCCTGCCGCGCCACGCTGCAGGGCGAGCTGGCTGCGCTGGTCACGGCACCGCTGCACAAAGAGGCGCTGGCGGCGGCAGGCCTACCGTACCCCGGCCACACCGAGCTGCTGCAATTCGAGGCCGCTGCCTACCTGGGCAAGGCCTTGCAGGACGTACCGGTGCGCATGATGCTGGCCAACGACGAACTGCGTACCGTGCTGGTCAGCATCCACCTGTCGCTGCGCCAGGCCATCGAGGCCGTGACTTTCGACAACGTATTGCAAACCCTGCGCATCACCCACCGTGCGGTCGGCGCCGCCCTGGGCCGGGCGCCGCGCATCGGCGTGGCCGGGCTGAACCCGCACGCGGGCGAGGGTGGCTTGTTTGGCCGCGAGGAAATCGACACCATCGTGCCCGCCCTGCAGGCCGCCCGCGCCGAGGGGCTGGACGTGCACGGCCCGTTTGCGCCCGACACCGTGTTCATGCGTGCCCGCGCCAAACACGGCCAACCGGGAGAGTTTGATGTGGTGGTGGCCATGTACCACGACCAGGGGCTGATTCCGGTCAAGTACCTGGGGGTGGAGCAGGGCGTGAACGTGACCCTGGGCCTGCCCCTGGTGCGCACCAGCCCGGACCACGGCACCGCATTCGATATTGCGGGCACCGGCGTGGCCGACGCGTCCAGCCTGATCGCCGCGTTGCGCATGGCACGCACACTCAGCAAATTTTAGAAATAAAAAAGCCCTCTACCGCTACAGCAGAGGGCGTAAGCAGCTACTAAAAATGTAGTGCTTGAAATATTCTTATTTTTTCAGGCTGTCGCGGATCTGGCGCAGCAGCAGCACGTCTTCGGGCGTGACCGGTGCGGCGGCGGGCGCAGCCGGCTCTTCTTTCTTCAGGCGGTTGATCTGTTTGACCATGATGAAGATGATGAAGGCCAGGATTGCAAAGTTCACCGCCACGGTGAGGAAGTTGCCGTAGGCAAACACCGGCACACCGGCTTTTTTCAGGTCTGCCAGCGCCATGCTGGTGCCTTCGGGCACCTTGCCCAGCACGATGAACAGGCTGGAGAAATCGATCTTCCCAAACACCATCCCCACCACCGGCATGATCAGATCGGCCACCACCGAATCCACAATCTTGCCGAAGGCACCGCCAATGATCACGCCCACGGCGAGATCGATCACATTGCCCTTGACTGCAAACTCCTTGAATTCAGCCATCATGCCCATAAAAGCCCCTTTGTTGGTTAACGTTGAATAACTTCCGTAGCCCAGTGTGCCGCGCAACCGGGTCCACGAAAATTGATGCAGGTCAGTATTGTCCACAAAATGCCCTCGACACCCGGCATAAAGTGTTGCAGGCACGTGAAGTCGGCCTGAACCGCTCCGCTACAATCCGCGGTTGACCCCAAACGAGTGATGATTTTGAGGACCCCCATGAGTGACACCCCAGTCGACACCAGCAAGCGGACGTGGTTGATCGCATCCGGTTGCGCCGGTGCGGTGGGTGGCGTAGCTACCGCCATCCCTTTCGTGAGTACATTCCAGCCCTCAGAGCGCGCCAAAGCCGCCGGAGCTGCCGTTGAAGCGGATATTTCCGCCCTGAAACCGGGCGAGAAAATGACCGTGGAGTGGCGCGGCAAACCCGTTTGGATCCTGCGCCGCACGCCCGAGCAGGTGGCCGAGTTGCCCAAGCTGGACGGCCAACTGGCCGATCCCCAGTCCTTGCGCAACCCGTCCGAGTTCACCCCGGAGTACGCCCGCAACGTGGGCCGCTCCATCAAGCCGGAGTTTCTGGTGGTGGTGGGCATCTGCACACACCTGGGGTGCTCGCCGTCGGACAAGTTCACGCCAGGCCCGCAGGCTTCGCTCCCCAACGACTGGGAGGGTGGCTTCCTGTGCCCCTGCCACGGCTCTACTTTCGATATGGCGGGCCGCGTTTTCAAGAACAAGCCTGCTCCCGACAACCTCCCGGTGCCGCCGCACATGTATCTCTCCGATACCCGGCTGCTGATCGGCGAAGACAAGAAGGCTTGAGGGATATATGGCTACATTCAAAGAGATCTCGCCCAACGCCAGCGCGCCTGAAAAGCTGCTGAACTGGGTAGACAACCGCTTTCCGGCCAGCAAGCTCTACAAAGAGCACATGTCCGAGTACTACGCACCGAAAAATTTCAACTTCTGGTACGTGTTTGGCTCGCTGTCGCTGCTGGTGCTGGTGCTGCAAATCGTCACCGGCATCTTTCTGGTGATGCATTACAAGCCGGATTCGAACCTGGCGTTTGCCTCGGTCGAGTACATCATGCGCGATGTGCCCTGGGGCTGGCTGATCCGCTACATGCACTCCACCGGGGCGTCAGCCTTCTTTGTGGTGGTGTATCTGCACATGTTCCGCGGTCTGCTGTACGGTTCGTACCGCAAGCCGCGCGAGCTGGTGTGGGTGTTTGGCTGCGCGATTTTCTTATGCCTGATGGCCGAGGCCTTCATGGGTTACCTGTTGCCCTGGGGCCAGATGAGCTACTGGGGCGCCCAGGTGATCGTCAATTTGTTCTCCGCCATTCCTTTCGTCGGTCCTGATCTGGCGCTGCTGATCCGTGGTGACTACGTGGTGGGCGATGCCACCCTGAACCGCTTCTTCAGCTTCCACGTGATTGCCGTGCCGCTGGTGCTGCTGGGCTTGGTGGCGGCGCACATCATTGCGCTGCACGAAGTCGGCTCCAACAACCCCGACGGCGTGGAAATCAAGGGCCCCAACGCCCCCAAGGATGCCGAAGGCCACCCGTTGGACGGCATTCCTTTCCACCCGTACTACTCGGTGCATGACATTTTTGCGGTCAGCGTGTTCCTGATGGTGTTCACCGCCATCATCTTCTTCGCACCCGAATTTGGCGGCTACTTCCTGGAGTACAACAACTTCATCCCGGCCGATTCGCTCAAGACTCCGCTGCACATCGCCCCGGTCTGGTACTTCACGCCGTTCTATTCGATGCTGCGCGCCATTACCAGCGAAATGATGTACGCCCTGATTGCCTGCGTGGTGGGCGGTGCGCTGCTGTCGGTGGTCAAGTTCAAGCTGCCAGCCTTCGTCAAGGCCATCATCGTGGTGGTTGCCGTCGGGGTGGTCGCCATGATGCTGAACATCGACGCCAAGTTCTGGGGCGTGGTCGCCATGGGCGGCGCGGTCGTGATCTTGTTCTTCCTGCCCTGGCTGGACAATAGCCCGGTGAAGTCGATCCGTTACCGTCCGAGCTGGCACAAGTACGTGTATGCCGTGTTTGTCGTCAATTTCCTGGTGCTGGGTTATCTGGGAGTGCAGCCACCGTCGGACCTTGGCGGCCGTGTTTCCCAGGTGGGCACCCTGTTCTATTTCGGGTTTTTCCTGCTGATGCCGTGGTGGAGTCGTTTGGGTACACCCAAGCCGGTGCCCAGTCGCATTACCTTCACTGCGCACTAAGCCGGAGATTCTGACCATGAAAAAACTGATTCTCGGCGTACTCGCAGCCCTGACCTTGTCCTTCGGTGCAACCTCGGTTGTCCATGCATCGGGTGGCGACACCATTGCCTGGGACAAGGCCCCCAACAAGACCAACGACCTGGCATCGCTGCAAAACGGCGCCAAGCTGTTCGTCAACTACTGCCTGAGCTGCCATTCGGCGGCCTTCATGCGCTATAACCGCCTGCGCGACATTGGCCTGACCGAGCAGCAGATCAAGGACAACCTGCTGTTTGCCACCACCAAGGTGGGCGACACCATGAAAGCCGCCATCGATCCGGGCCAGGCCAAGGAATGGTTCGGTGCCAATCCGCCCGACCTGACCCTGATCACGCGCTCGCGTTCGGGCCACGGCGGCACCGGTGCCGACTACCTCTACACCTACCTGCGCAGCTACTACCCCGATGCTTCCAAGCCCACCGGCTGGAACAATATGGTGTTCCCCAATGTGGGCATGCCGCATGTGCTGTGGGAACTGCAAGGCGAGCGCAAGCCCGTTTACCAGGAAGTGGAAGAGCACGGCCATGCGGTCCAGGTATTCAAGGGCTGGGAGCAAGTCACCCCCGGCAAGATGACCCCGTTGCAATACGAGCAAGCCGTGGGCGACCTGGTTAGCTACATGCAGTGGATGGCCGAACCCGCCCAAAACACCCGCGTCCGTGTGGGCGTATGGGTGCTGCTGTTCTTGCTGGTGTTTACTTTCTTCGCCTGGCGATTGAATGCCGCGTTCTGGAAAGACGTGAAGTAGACCCCATCTACCCCAACGAGGCCCGAACACCGTGTTTGGGCCACACAGAGTGGGCTGCACTGGCGTCCCACTCTTTTTGATTTTTAGGAGCCCCCATCATGATGGTGTTGTACTCAGGCACGACCTGCCCTTTTTCCCACCGCTGCCGTTTCGTCTTGTTTGAAAAAGGCATGGACTTCGAGATCCGCGACGTAGACCTCTACAACAAGCCCGAAGACATCAGCGTGATGAACCCGTACGGCCAGGTGCCGATCTTGGTAGAGCGCGACCTGATTCTGTACGAGTCGAACATCATCAACGAGTACATCGACGAGCGCTTCCCGCACCCCCAGCTGATGCCCGGCGACCCGGTGGACCGCGCCCGTGTGCGCCTGTTCCTGCTCAACTTCGAGAAGGAACTGTTTGTGCACGTTGGCCTGCTGGAGTCCCGCGCTTCCAAGGGCAATGAAAAAGCCCTGGAGAAAGCCCGCGCCCACATCCGCGACCGCCTGACCCAACTCGCCCCCGTGTTCCTGAAAAACAAGTACATGCTGGGTGAAAACTTCTCGATGCTCGACGTGGCGATTGCGCCGCTGCTGTGGCGTCTGGACTTCTATGGCATCGACCTGAGCAAGAACGCCGCACCGCTGCTGAAATACGCCGAGCGCATCTTCTCGCGCCCGGCCTACATCGAAGCGCTGACGCCGTCCGAAAAAGTGATGCGCAAGTAATTCGGAGCCACTGTTGTCCACCATGCAAGCCCTGGATTCGACCTCCACCCGTCCCTACCTGATCCGCGCTCTCTACGAGTGGTGTACCGACAACGGTCTGACACCGTACGTGGCGGTGCTGGTGGACGACTCGGTGCAGGTTCCGCGCGAGTACGTGAAAGACGGTGAAATCGTGCTCAACATCAGCTTCGATGCGACCAGCTCGCTCAAGCTGGGCAACGACTTCATCGAGTTCAAAGCCCGTTTTGCGGGTACGCCGCGTGAGATTCTGGTGCCGATTGGCCGGGTGATTGCGATTTATGCCCGTGAAAACGGGCAAGGCATGGCTTTTCCGTCGCCGGTGGCGGCTACCCCGGAAGAGCCCGCCAAGCCATTTACGCTGGCCGGGGTGCCCGATACCACCTCAAAAGTGGTTCCCTTGTCGCCAGTGGAGCCCGGTGGCGACGAGCCGCCCGAGCCGCCGCGGCCCGCGGGCGGACCGCGCCCGGCGCTCAAACGCATCAAGTAAAAAATCGTAGTGCCGTCAAAACGGCCCATTCGGTTCGGTAAAATACGAAGTTCGCCGATTTAGCTCAGTTGGTAGAGCACCCGCCTTGTAAGCGGAAGGTCGTCAGTTCGACTCCGACAATCGGCACCACTCCTAAAAGGTTCTGTCCAGAAATGGCCAGAACCTTTTTTTATGTCCGCGTTATGTCCGCGGCAGGGCGCCGCGCATTTGCACTTTGATGCGCAGCGCCGTCACGTCCCAGCCTTTGGTGCGCAAATGCGCCAGCAGTGCGGGTGTCAATTGCCGCAGCTTGGCCGATGCGGCATTGCTGTTGACCAGCAGGCACCAGCTGGCGCCGTCGATCGGCCCGGGCTGGATGGCCGACCACAGGGTTTCGGGGATCAGGGTTTTGACGGCCTTGAGCCGGTCGTTGGAGTCTTGCGCCAAGGCCGAAAGGCGGGCCAGGGTGGGCGAGTCGGCTGCGGCTTGCAGCAGCGTGAAGGAGCGGTTGCTTTGGCGCATGGTGGGCCAATTATCACAGCCGCACCGGCTTTTTGGCCTGTGCTGGCAGATAGTAAAATCCCAAGGCTGTGGATTGCAAACTGGCCCCCAAGGGTTGACTTTTGCTGTCAAAGCCTCATCTGACTCCAAGATTATTTAGGAATTTCGATCGCCACCCCCCGGCTTCTGCGGCGGTGGCGGTCTCGCATCCATGACCACCAACTTTCTGACCAAAATTTTCGGCAGCCGTAACCAGCGTTTGTTGAAACAGTACCGCAAAACGCTCGAAGTGATCAATGCGTTGGAGCCACAGTATGAAAAGCTGTCCGACGAGGCGCTGCGTGAAATGACGCTGTCCTTCAAGCAGCGGGTGGCCGGGGGTGAAACATTGGATGCCATCTTGCCGGAGGCTTTTGCCCTGGTGCGCGAAGGCTCCAAGCGGGTCATGAAGATGCGGCATTTCGATGTGCAGATGCTGGGCGGCATGTCGTTGCACAACGGCAAGATCTCTGAAATGCGCACCGGTGAAGGCAAGACCCTGACCGCTACGCTGCCGGTGTACCTGAATGCGCTGTCCGGCAAGGGCGTGCATGTGGTCACGGTAAACGACTACCTGGCCAACCGCGACGCACGCTGGATGGAGCGCCTGTACAACTTCCTGGGCCTGACCGTCGGTGTCAACCTGCCCAATATGCCGCGCGAAGAAAAGCAGGCTGCCTACGCCGCTGATATCACCTACGGCACCAACAACGAATACGGCTTTGACTACCTGCGCGACAACATGGTCTACGAGGTGCGCGACCGCGTGCAGCGCGGCCTGAACTACGCCATCGTGGACGAGGTGGACTCCATCCTGATCGACGAGGCCCGCACCCCCTTGATCATCAGCGGCCAGGCCGAAGACCATACCGCCACCTATATTGCGATCAACAAGATCATCCCTTTCCTGACCCGCCAGGAAGGCGAGGCCGATCCGCGCACCGGTGAGGGCGTCACCAAGCCCGGCGACTTCACGTTGGACGAAAAATCGCACCAGGTGTTCCTGACCGAAGACGGCCATGAAAACGCCGAGCGCATCCTGGTCGAGCACGGTCTGCTGCCCGAAGGCGCGTCGCTGTACGACCCGGCCAACATCACCCTGATGCACCACCTGTACGCCGCGCTGCGGGCCAACCACCTGTACCACCGCGACCAGCACTATGTGGTGCAAGACGGCGAAATCGTCATCGTTGACGAGTTCACCGGCCGCCTGATGTCGGGCCGTCGCTGGAGTGAAGGCCTGCACCAGTCGGTGGAAGCCAAGGAAGGCGTGGAAATCCAGGCCGAAAACCAGACGCTGGCCTCCATTACCTTCCAGAACTACTTCCGCCTGTATGGCCGTTTGTCCGGCATGACCGGCACGGCCGATACCGAAGCCTACGAATTCCAGGAAATCTACGGTTTAGAGACCGTGGTGATTCCGCCCAACCGCGTCAGCCGCCGCGAAGACCAGCTCGACCGCGTCTACAAGACCACGCGCGAGAAATACGAAGCCGCCATCAAGGACATCCGCGAATGCTATGAGCGCGGCCAGCCCGTGCTGGTGGGTACCACCTCGATCGAAAACTCGGAAATCATCGACCGCCTGCTCAACG
This sequence comes from Rhodoferax sp. WC2427, assembly GCF_040822085.1. Taxonomy (NCBI): domain Bacteria; kingdom Pseudomonadati; phylum Pseudomonadota; class Betaproteobacteria; order Burkholderiales; family Comamonadaceae; genus Rhodoferax; species Rhodoferax sp. WC2427. The sequence goes on from NZ_CP162006.1 coordinate 888,007, forward strand.
ACGCCCAACTGCCGCACCAGGTGCTCAACGCCAAGCAGCACGCCCGTGAAGCCGATATCGTGGCCCAGGCCGGTCGCCCCAAGATGATCACCATCGCCACCAACATGGCAGGTCGTGGTACCGACATCGTGCTGGGCGGCAACCTGGAAATGGCGATCAAGGCCGTCGAGGCCAACCCCGCGCTCGACGATGCGGCCAAAGCCGCCGAGGTCGAGCGGGTGCGCGCGCAATGGACCATTGACCATGAAGCCGTGAAAGCGCTCGGCGGCCTGCGCATCATTGCCACCGAACGCCACGAATCCCGCCGTATCGACAACCAGTTGCGCGGCCGCTCGGGCCGCCAGGGCGACCCTGGTTCGTCGCGCTTCTACCTGAGCCTGGACGATCCGCTGATGCGCATCTTTGCCGGGGACCGGGTCAAGTCCATCATGGACCGCCTGAAAATGCCCGATGGTGAAGCCATTGAAGCCGGCATCGTCACCCGCAGCATTGAAAGCGCCCAGCGCAAGGTGGAAGCCCGCAACTTCGACGTGCGCAAGCAGCTGCTGGAATACGACGACGTGTCGAACGACCAGCGCAAAGTGATCTACCAGCAGCGCAATGAGATTCTGGACGCGCAAGACCTGACCGCCCAGATCGCCTCTCTGCGCGAAGGCTGTGTGGCCGATGTGGTGCACCAGTTTGTACCGCCCGAGACGGTCGAAGAGCAGTGGGACATCGCCGGCCTGGAAAAAACCATGCAGGACGAATGGCAGCTGGCCTTGGCTTTGCGTGCGCAGGTTGAATCCGCCAGCGCCATTACCGACGAAGACATTCTGGAAACCGTGCTGACCGCCGCCAACACCGCCTTCCAGGCCAAGGTCGACCAGGTGGGTGGCGAGAACTTCACCCAGTTCGAACGCATGGTGCTGCTGCAAAGCATCGATACCCACTGGCGTGAACACCTGAGCTCGCTGGACTACCTGCGCCAGGGCATCCATTTGCGTGGCTACGCGCAGAAGCAGCCCAAACAGGAATACAAGCGCGAAGCCTTCGAGCTGTTTGGCCAGTTGCTGGACGCGGTGAAGAACGACGTGACCAAGGTGCTGATGACGGTCAAGGTGCAGTCCAACGAGCAACTCGGCGAAGCCGCCGAAGCCATGGAAAACCGCGGCGAGAGCATCGCCAACGTGACCTACACCGCGCCCACCGAAACCGGCGAAGTCGAGGTCCGCACCGATGCGCCAGCCCGCGGCGTGCAGACGGCCGCCAATGTACCCCGCGTTGGCCGCAACGACCCCTGTCCCTGTGGCAGTGGCAACAAATATAAGCTGTGCCACGGCAAATTGGCCTAAGCATCGCTGTTGGTTTTGCAACGGGCTTCGGCCCGTTTTTCACATGTCCATGCCCTTTTGAAAGCCCACCATGCCCGTTAACCTGTCTGCTCCCGATCCCGCTGGCCTGCACCCTGTTCCCGGCGTCCTGCTGGGCATCGCCGAGGCGGGTATCCGCAAGGTGAACCGCAAGGACTTGACCGTGGTGTTGCTGGAAGAGGGCGCGTCGGTGGCGGGTGTGTTCACCCAAAACCGCTTCTGCGCCGCCCCGGTGCAGATCTGCCGCGAGCACCTGGCGCTGGGTGTGGGCATCCGCGCCATCCTGGTCAACACCGGCAATGCCAATGCGGGCACGGGCCACGACGGGCTGATGCGCGCCAAGTCCACCTGCATCGCGCTGGCCCAGCACCTGGACCTGGCCCCCGAACAAATTTTGCCGTTTTCTACCGGCGTGATCATGGAAACCCTGCCGCATGAGCGCATCAACGCCGGGCTGCCCGCCGCTCTGGCCGATGCCCGTGCCGACCACTGGGGCCGAGCCGCTGAGGCCATCATGACCACCGACACCATTGCCAAAGCCTTCAGCACCCAGGTGCAGATCGGCGGCAAGACGGTCACCGTCACCGGCATCAGCAAGGGCGCGGGCATGATCCGCCCCAACATGGCCACCATGCTGGGCTTCATGGCCACCGACGCCTGCGTGGACCAGGCTTTGCTGGGGCAGCTGGCCAAAGACCTGGCCGATGCCTCCTTCAACCGCATCACCATTGACGGCGACACCTCCACCAACGACTCATTCGTGGTCATCGCCACCCACAAGGCCGCCCACGCGCCCATCACCTCCATGGACAGCGCCGATGGCCGTGCCCTGAAGGCCGCGATGCAGCAAGTCGCCCAGCAACTGGCCCAGGCCATCGTGCGCGACGGTGAAGGGGCCACCAAATTCATCACCGTGCGTGTCGAAGGCGGCAAGACGGCCGAAGAATGCCGCCTGGCCGCCTATGCCATCGCCCATTCGCCCCTGGTCAAAACCGCCTTTTTCGCCAGCGACCCCAACCTGGGCCGCATCCTGGCCGCCGTGGGCTACGCAGGCATCACTGACCTGGACCAAACGGGTATCGACCTGTTTCTCGACGACGTGCACGTGGTGGTCAACGGCGGGCGCAACCCCAGCTACCGCGAAGAAGACGGCCAGCGCGTGATGAAGCAAAGCGAAATCACCGTGCGCGTGGGCCTGGGCCGTGGCACGGCGGTGGATACCGTCTGGACCTGCGATTTCAGCCACGAGTACGTCACGATCAATGCGGATTACAGATCATGAACCCCCACGCCCATCACTTCGTGTATTCGCTGCCCCCTGAGGGGGCTGGCCTCCCTTGGGGCGGCCCGGCGGGAGTCCGTTCATGAACGCCGCATTTGAACGCCTCATGGACCGCGCCGAGCAGCTCATGCAGCGCATCGAGGCTGCGCTGCCCCAGCCGGTGACTGCGCCCGACTGGAATGCCGCCATCGCCTACCGCTACCGCCGCCGGGGCAACGGCCACGGCGTGCTGGAGCCGGTGCGCCACATCGGCCACATGGCCCTGGCCGACCTGAAAGAGATCGACATCCAGAAGGAGAAGATCCAGCGCAACACATTGCAGTTCGTGGAGGGCAAACCGGCCAACAACGTGCTGCTGACGGGCGCGCGCGGCACCGGCAAGTCTTCGCTGATCAAAGCCTGCCTGAACACCTACGCGCCCCAGGGCCTGCGCCTGATCGAGGTGGACAAGGCGGATCTGGTCGATCTGCCCGACATCGTGGACGTGGTGGCCGACCGGCCCGAGAAGTTCATCGTCTACTGCGACGACCTGAGCTTTGACGACGGCGAGCCCGGCTACAAGGCGCTGAAGTCCATCCTGGACGGCTCGGTGGCCGCGTCCACGCCCAATGTGCTGGTCTACGCCACCAGCAACCGCCGCCACCTGCTGCCCGAGTACATGAAGGAAAACCTCACCTACACCCACACCGAGGATGGCGAAGTGCATCCCGGCGAGGTGGTGGAAGAGAAGATTTCCCTGTCCGAGCGTTTTGGCCTGTGGGTCAGCTTCTACCCCTTTACCCAGGACGAGTACCTGGCCATCGTGGCCCAGTGGCTGCAGTCGTTTGGCGTGGATGCCGCAGCGATTGCCGCGGCCCGGGGCGCATCGCTGGTCTGGGCGCTGGAGCGCGGTTCGCGCAGTGGCCGCGTGGCCTACCAGTTTGCGCGCGACTATGCAGGCCAGCACGCCGTGTCCGCATGAGCGCCCAACCCCTGGTCGCCGATGCCCATCGCCCCCGTGAAGGCGGACCCGACCGCGCCATTGTCGACGTGGCCGTGGGTGTGCTGGTGCAAGCCAACGGCGACTTTCTGGTGACTTCGCGGCCCAAAGGCAAGGTCTACGCGGGCTACTGGGAATTTCCCGGCGGCAAGCTGGAGGCGGGAGAAACCGTGGAGCAGGCCCTGCGCCGCGAGCTGGTGGAAGAACTGGGCATCACCATCGGCCCCGCCCAGCACTGGAAGGTGGAGCTGGTGGACTACCCACACTCCCTGGTGCGGTTGCATTTCTGCAAGGTGTTTGCCTGGACGGGCACGTTGGAGATGCGCGAGGGCCAAACCCATGCCTGGCAGTCCTTGCCGCTGCAAGTCGGCCCGGTCTTGCCCGGCACCGTGCCGGTGCTGGGTTGGCTGGCTGCCGAGCGTGATTTTGCGGGTGCTACATATTAAGGAGCTGCTCACGCTTATGGAATCAGCGCTGGAGCCTTATTTCTTATAAATTCATTGCAGCCGTGCATCGCCAAACACCTGGTCGTCGGGTGGCGCATCGGCGGTCAAGCTGAAACTGGCGCTGGCCCAGGCACCGAAGTCGATGTTTTTGCAGCGTTCACTGCAAAACGGGCGGAAGGCGTTGCTCGGGGCAAACAGGCTTTTGCCTTTGCAGGTGGGGCAGGCGACCCATTTTTGCGGTGTGTCTGTCATGGTTAAAGTGAAAGAACTTTTATGGCTTGGGGTGCTCTGCACCCAAGTCCATCCAAGTTAGGCGCACAAAGTCAGTTCAAAAGAAGCATCCTCGCTGCAGGCATGCAGGCGGTCGTCGGCTTCGTGGCGCATCATGCGCACCGACACCATCAGGCGGTTGCCGCTGATTTCGGGAATCAGGTTCAGCGCCGGGTCGATACGCAGTCGCAGCAGTTGGTAGGTGCGGCCTTGCGGCAGGTTTTGCTGGAACTGGCCGCCGAGGGCGATGACTTTTTGCGGCGCGCCCGAGTCGCGCAGCATCTTCAGCAGGTGGTGGATGGACTCGGCCAGCGGCGCCAGGGTGGAGGCCCACTGCTCGATGGCGTGGCGGCGCACGTCGGCGGGTTTGTGCTGCCAGGCGGCGTAGGCGGGCAGGTCAAAACCGCAGGTGCCCCCGGGAATGCCCACGCGGCTGCGCAGGGCCATGAGCCAGTCGTTTTCGGTCAGTGCATGGCCGGCCTTACCGGGTTGCTCGTGTAGGGCGGTGTAGCAGCGGTCAAGCTGGGCGATCACAGCGTCCAGCACCTCTTCGGCAATCGAGGGGTTGCCCCGGTAGCCGTTGAGGATGACCTTTTGCTTTTCCAGATCGCGCATCACGTCAGACTTGAGGTCGGCGCGGGCCGCCACGTCCATCACTTCAAAGATGGTGGTCAGCGCGTAATGGTGGTCCAGCGGGTGGCTGCGGGGCACCAGTTCCCCCAGGCGCCGAAACAGGTGCTCCAGCCGCAAATAGGTGCGTATGCGTTCGTTAAAGGGGTATTCGTAGAGGATCACGCGGTTTTTCCAGTGGCGGCATCATAGCCCGAACCGCGGGGCGACTTTTTCGACCTCCAGGCGCAGCTGTTCCAGCGTCAGGCCGTCGTTGAGGATGACCACGTCGGCCACCGCCAGGCGCTGGGCCCGGCTGGCCTGGGTCTGGATGATGGCACGCACGGCCGCCTCTGCCATACCGCTGCGCGCCATGACGCGGGCCACCTGGGTGTCTACCGTGCAGTCCACCACCAGCACCTGGTCGAGCCGGTCTTTCCAGTGGCCGGATTCGACCAGCAAGGGGATGTCGAATACCACGCAGCGGGCACCGCGAGCGCGTGCCTGCTGGAACTGCGCCGCAATCTCCTGGCCGACCAGGGGGTGGACGATGGCTTCCAGCTGCTTTTTGGCGCCAGGGTCGGCAAAGACGAGGGCACGCATGCGCTCCCGGTCCATGGCACCGTCGGCGGTGATAGCGTCTGCTCCAAAGGCCGCACGGACCGCCGGGATGGCCGAGCCCGCCGCTGCCGTGGTCTGGCGCGAAATTGCGTCTGCATCAATAATAATAGCGCCTCGTGCTTGCAGCATCAGCGCTACCGTGCTTTTTCCACTGCCAATGCCGCCGGTGAGTCCGAGCCGAAGGCAGTCTGGCATGGCCTTACAAACCGACAAAACGCAGGATGGCATTGGGCCCGAAGACCATGGCCGTCAGGCCCGCCCCCGCCAGAAAAGGGCCAAACGGGATGTAGCCACCTTCGCGCAGGCCGCTGCTGAACTTCATGGCGATGCCCACCATGGCACCGATCACCGAAGCCATCAAAATCATGGGCACCAGCGCCTCCCAGCCAAACCAGGCGCCCAGCGCGGCAAACAGCTTGAAGTCGCCGTAGCCCATGCCTTCCTTGCCGGTCAGCAGCTTGAAGAGCCAGTAGATCGTCCACAGCGACAGGTAGCCCGCCACAGCACCCCACAGCGCGGCAAACAAGGGCACGCCGGTCCACTGCAGCGACGCACCGACCAACCCGGCCCACAGCAGCGGCAGGGTGATGTCGTCGGGCAGCAGGGTAGTGTCCCAGTCGATCAGCGCCAGACTCAGCAGGGCCGCTGCAAAACCGCACCAGGCCAGGCCGGTGACCGTAGGCCCCCACGTCCAGATGCAGAAAAAAAACAAGGCTGCGGTGGCGATCTCGACCCCCGGGTAGCGCGGGCTGATGGGCACGCGGCAGGCCGAGCATTTGCCACGCAGGGCCAGGTAGCTGGCAACGGGGATGTTTTCATACCAGCGGATCGCGTGGCCACAGTGCGGGCAGCTGGAGTGCGGCACCAGCAGGTTGAATGGCTGGGCGGTGGCCGGATCGGGTTCGGTACCCTGCATCTCGGCGTGGTCGGCGGCCCACTGCCGCTCCATGATCTTGGGCATGCGGTAGACCACCACATTCAGAAAGCTGCCCAACACCAGCCCGAAAAGCCCCCCCAGCAGGGCGGCTGCCCATTGCATGTCCGGCATCAGACGACTTGGCCCAGCTTGAAGATCGGCAGGTACATCGACACCACGATGCCGCCGATGATGGTGCCCAGAAACACGATGATGATGGGCTCCATCAGGCTGGACAAGCCCGCCACCATGTCGTCCACCTCGGCCTCGTAAAAGTCTGCCGCCTTGCCCAGCATGTGGTCGATGGAGCCGGATTCTTCGCCGATGGAGCACATTTGCAGCACCATGGACGGAAAGATCTTGGCGTTGCCCATGGCCGTGGTCAGGCTGGTGCCGGTAGACACCTCTTGCTGGATACGGTCGGTGGCGAGCTCGAACACCGAATTGCCCGAAGCGCCACCCACGGAATCCAACGCCTCCACCAGTGGGACACCGGCGGCAAACATGGTGGACAGGGTGCGCGTCCAGCGGGCGATGCAGGACTTTTCGACCAGTACACCAAACACCGGCAATTTCAGCATGATGCGGTCCATGACCTGCTGCATCTTGATGTTGCGTTGCCAGGCCTGCATGAAAAAGTAAAGCCCGCCGCCAATGCCGCCAAAGATCAGCCACCAATACCTGACGAAAATTTCACTCACTGCAATGATGAACAGCGTGGGCGCAGGCAGGTCGGCACCGAAGCTGCTGAACACTTCCTTGAACGCCGGAATCACAAAGATCATGATGACTGCCACCACCACAAACGCCACCACCACCACGGAGATGGGGTACATCAGGGCCGATTTGATCTTGGACTTGATGGCTTCGGTCTTCTCCATGTAGACGGCCAGGCGGTCCAGCAGGGCTTCCAGGATACCGGCGGCTTCACCCGCTTCGACCAGGTTGCAGTACAGGCTATTGAAGTACAGCGGAAATTTGCGGAAGGCCGCGCTCAGTGAGCTACCGGTCTCCACGTCCTGGCGGATGTCGTTGAGCAGCTTGGTGACGCTGGCATTGGCATTGCCGCGGCCCACAATGTCAAACGCTTGCAGCAAGGGCACACCGGCCTTCATCATGGTGGCCAGCTGGCGGGTGAAGATGGCGATGTCCTTGGGCTTGATGCTCTTGCCCGAGCGCATGCGGCGCTTTTTAATTTTGGTCGGAAACACCCCTTGGCGGCGCAGCGACGCAGTGACCTGGTTTTCGCCCGATGCGCGTGTCTCGCCACGAACCTGCTTGCCGTTGCGGTCCTTGCCTTCCCATTCGAAGACGAATTCTTTGATTGTGCTGGACGCGGCTGTTGCCATGGAATGCCTTAATACGACTAGGTAAGTCCGGGTCTATTCATTGCTCACAGCGAGCACTTCTTCCAGCGAGGTCAAGCCCAGCTTCACCTTGTGCAACCCGGCCTGGCGCAGGGTCCGCACACCTTCGATTTTGGCCTGTTCTGCAATATCCAGCGCACTGCCATCGCGCAGGATGATGCGCTGGATTTCTTCGGAAATCGGCATCACCTGGTAGATACCCACCCGGCCTTTGTAGCCGTTGTTGCAGGCGTTGCAGCCCACCGGGCCGTAGGGCTTCCAGGAGCCGTCCAGCTCTTCGGGCTTGTAGCCGGACTCCAGCAAGGTCTTTTGCGGGATGTCGATGAGCGCCTTGCACGCGGGGCACAGGCGGCGTGCCAGCCGCTGGGCGGTGATCAGGATCACGCTGGAGGCGATATTGAACGGCGCAATGCCCATATTGCGCATGCGCGTCAAGGTGGTGGGTGCGTCGTTGGTGTGCAGCGTGGACAACACCAAATGGCCGGTTTGCGCGGCCTTGATGGAGATGTCGGCGGTTTCCAGATCGCGGATTTCGCCCACCATGATGATGTCCGGGTCTTGGCGCAGAAACGACTTCAGGGCCACGGCAAAGGTCATGCCGGCTTTTTCGTTCACATTGACCTGGTTCACGCCCGGCAGGTTGATTTCGGACGGGTCTTCGGCCGTGGCGATGTTCACGCCGGGCTTGTTCAGCAGGTTCAAGAAGGTGTACAGCGACACCGTTTTGCCCGATCCCGTAGGCCCGGTGACCAGCACCATGCCGTAGGGGCGGCCAATGGCCTGCATCACCCGCTCTTTTTCTTCGGGCTCGTAGCCCAGCGCATCGATGCCGAGTTTGGCGCTGCTCGGGTCCAGAATCCGGATCACGATCTTTTCGCCGAACAGGGTGGGCAAGGTGCTGACGCGGAAGTCGATCACCCGGTCCGGGCCGATTTTGAGCTTCATCTTGCCGTCTTGCGGCACCCGTTTTTCCGAGATGTCCAGGCGCGAGATCACCTTGATGCGCGAGGCCAGCTTGTCCTTGATGGCCACCGGCGGCGAGGCGATTTCGCGCAGTTCACCGTCGATACGAAAGCGCACGCGGTAGTTGTGCTCGTAGGGCTCAAAGTGCAGGTCGGATGCGCGCATGCCATAGGCATCGAGCAGCATCTTGTGCAAAAACTTGACGACCGGGGCATCTTCCACCTCGGTCATGTTGATTTCGGCGGCCTCGACCGGCGTGCCCATGATCGCGTCGTCAAAGTCGAAGTCGCCGCCGATGATGTTGTCCATCGCCTCACCGGTGGTGACGGCGTTGGCATCCACCATGCGCGACAGCTTGTCGTATTCGGCGATGATCCAGTCCACCCCCAGCTGGGTCGCAAACTTGATTTTCTCGGCGGCTTCCTGGTCCGACGGGTCGGCGGTGGCAACGATCAGGCGGTTGTTGCGTTTGCTCAGCACCACCACCCGGTAGGCTTGGCAGATTTTGGCGTCCAGCAGGTCTTTGGGCAGGCGGTGGCGGTCGACCGCGTCGATGTCCAGCAGAGGCGCGGCAAACGCGGTGGACATGGTGTGCGCCAGGTCCGATGCCGACACCGCCCCGGAGGACATCAGTTCAGCGATGAAGCTGGCGCGGTTGGACTGGGCTTTGCGGTAGATGTCTTCGGCCGCGCGTTGGCCGAGTTTGCCTGCAGAAATCAGAACCCTTCCCAAGCCGGGAAGCGCAACAGAAGATGATTCTTTGGTGAAGGGTTCGACAGCGGCCATAAGCCCAAAATGTAGCAGGTAGCAAAAGGTTACTGCATCATTACCTATTAAGTGGCCGCTGTAAACCGGCCACAGGGGGGACGGCACCCGGTTTCGCTGGTAAAAACCGCTGTAATTCGTCGGGTAAAGCCGCATGCAACTCTACGCTTTCGCCGCTGGCAGGGTGGCTCAGCTGCAGGCGCCAGGCGTGCAGAAACATGCGCTTGAGCCCCTGCTTCACCAAGGCCTTGTTGGACTCGAAGTCGCCGTATTTGTCGTCTCCGGCAATCGGGAAGCCCTCGGAAGCCAGGTGCACGCGGATCTGGTGGGTGCGCCCGGTCTTGATGGTCACCTCCAGCAGGCTGAAGCCCTCGAAATTCTGGGCCACCTTGACCAGGGTCAGCGAGCGCATGCCGTCCGGGTCGTCCCGGGCCACCACCTTGACGCGGCGCTCGCCGTTGGGCAGCAGGTATTTGTGCAGGGACTTGTCCAGCACCTTCTTATTGGCGGGCCACTGGCCGATGACCAACGCCAGGTAGGTCTTGCCAGTTTCCCGGTCGCGGAACTGGTCTTGGACGTTTTTGAGCGCACTGCGTTTTTTGGCCAGCAGCAGAATGCCTGAGGTTTCGCGGTCCAGGCGGTGCACCAGTTCCAGGAACGGGGCTTTCGGGCGGGCCATACGCAGTTGTTCAATCACCCCAAAGCTGACGCCGCTGCCGCCGTGCACCGCGACACCCGCAGGTTTGTCGATGGCCAGCAGGTGCTCGTCTTCCAGCAGGATGGGAAATTCGCGCGCCGGGGCGGGCGCGGCGGCCATGGCCTCGGCTTTTTCGGCCACCCGCTCGGAGATGCGGGTGGGCGGCAGGCGCACCACATCCCCCCCGTTCACCCGCGTGTCGGCCGATGCGCGGCCCTTGTTCACCCGGACTTCGCCGCTGCGGATGATGCGGTAGACGTGGGTTTTGGGTACGCCCTTGAGGTGGCGCATGAGGAAATTGTCCAGCCGCTGCCCGGCATCATCCGGGTCGACCGTAATGAATTTGACTTCTGGCATGGGGGGTGGGGCGTTAGCACCTATAATATTTTTCACCAGCGTCGTGTCGTAAGTGCTTGATTCACCACAGTTTAGAGCATTGCATCTACGCCGCTGCGAAGTCGATGCCACCCAAGGCGATCTGCTACCACCCCGAGCAACCCAGGCTCCGTTGGCGGCATAAGTTGATGGGGCGGGCTGACGCGATGGAAACTACATACGGAATACCCCCCACTTGCCAACCTGTGCTGTAGGCGCATGTTGTGCAACGGATCGAAGCGAGAACTCTTGTGTTGATGGCGATACTTCAAACCTGCTGGCGGTGGCTCATGGCTCCGGCTATAGCCCTGGTTTTTGGCATGGAATCGCCCCTGGCGCGCACCTACTGCGCGCAAGCAGCTATCAAATCAGTAGCTATCCCAACCAGCACACCACTCTTCGCTTCCCTCCACCTCCCCCCACTGTCACCCTGTGAGCCCCGGCTTACCTAGTGCAGTCTGGGGTCATTCCGGCTGTTTCCGCGCGTTGGTTCAGGCATCAATAGGCCCGATTTGGGCCGTATTGAATTGAAGAACATTTCTGGACCCTTGCTGGTCCAGTCAAAGGAAGCGCACCATGAAACGGATGCTGATTAACGCAACCCAGTCGGAAGAACGCCGGCTGGCGATTGTTGACGGGCAAAAACTGCTCGACTATGAAATTGAGATCGAAGGGCGCGAACAGCGCAAGGGCAACATCTACAAGGCCGTCGTCACCCGCGTCGAGCCCTCGCTGGAAGCCTGCTTCGTCGACTACGGCGAAGACCGCCACGGCTTTCTGCCGTTCAAGGAAATCTCCAAGCAATACTTCCAGCAGGGCGTGCCGGTCAACCAGGCGCGCATCAGCGATGTGATCCGCGAAGGCCAGGAACTGCTGGTCCAGGTGGAAAAAGAAGAGCGCGGCAACAAGGGTGCCGCCCTGACCACCTTTGTCTCGCTGGCAGGCCGCTATGTGGTGCTGATGCCCAACAACCCCCGTGGCGGTGGCGTCTCGCGCCGCATTGAAGGCGACGACCGGGCCGAGCTCAAGGAAGCCATGGACCAGTTGGAATACCCCAACGGCTCTAGCATCATCGCCCGCACCGCCGGTATCGGCCGCAGCGCACCCGAACTGCAATGGGACCTGAACTACCTGCTCAAGCTCTGGACCGCCATCGACGGCGCAGGCAAGCAGGGCAAGGGCGCATTCCTGATTTACCAGGAATCCAGCCTGGTGATCCGCGCCATCCGCGACTACTTCAATACCGACATCGGCGACATCCTGATCGACACCGACGACGTGTACGAACAGGCCCAGCAGTTCATGGCCCACGTCATGCCCGAGCACGCCGCCCGTGTGAAGCGCTACCGCGACGACGCGCCGCTGTTTTCCCGTTTCCAGATCGAACACCAGATCGAATCGGCCTACGCCCGCACCGTGCAACTGCCCTCGGGCGGCGCCATCGTGATCGACCACACCGAAGCCCTGGTGTCGGTGGACGTCAACTCCGCCCGCTCCATCCGCGGCGGCGATATCGAAGAAACCGCCACCCGCACCAACCTGGAAGCCGCCGAGGAAGTGGCCCGCCAGATGCGCCTGCGCGATTTGGGTGGCCTGATCGTCATCGACTTTATCGACATGGAAGAGTCGCGCAACCGCCGCGACGTGGAAAACCGCCTGCGCGACGCGCTGCGCCAAGACCGCGCCCGTGTCCAGTTCGGCACCATCAGCAAGTTTGGCCTGATGGAAATGAGCCGCCAGCGCTTGCGCCCGGCCCTGAGCGAAGGTGCTTCGATTCCCTGCCCACGCTGCGGTGGTTCCGGCCACATCCGCGACACCGAATCCAGCGCACTGCAAATTTTGCGCATCATCCAGGAAGAGTCGCTCAAGGACAACACCGCCTCGGTCATGTGCCAGGTGCCGGTGGACGTGGCCTCGTTCCTGCTCAATGAAAAGCGCACCGAAATCGCCAAGATTGAGCTCAAGCAGCGCATCAACGTGCTGATGGTGCCCAACAAGACGCTGGAAACGCCCAACTACAAGCTCGAACGCCTGAAGCACGACGACCCGCGCCTGGACCACATCGAAGCCAGCTACAAAATGGCCGACGTGATGGACGACGCGACCTCGGTCACCCGCCGTTCGCAAGAGCCCACCAACAAGCAAACCCCCGTGATCAAGGGCGTGCTGCCCGACGCACCCGCGCCGCAAGCCGTGCCCAAGGCCGTGGCCCCGGCCCCCGTGGTGGCCCCCGTCGCAGCGCCTGCGCCCGTGGCCGCACCGGTGGAAACCGGCTTCTTCGGCTGGTTGAAAAACCTGTTTGGTGCCGCGCCTGCGCCGGTGGTGGTAGCTGCTCCGGTACCGTCTACCGTGACCACGACACCCAAGCCCGAAGACAAGCGCGAACCCCGCAACACGCGTGGTGAAGGCGCCAGCCGCGGTGGCCGCAACAGCCGTGGTGGCCGCGACGACACCGCCGAACGTGGCGAAGGCCAGGGCCGCAACCGGGGCCCCCGCAATGCCGAAGGCCGCGAGGCCCGCGAACCCCGTGAAGGCCAGGAAGCCCGTCCCGAACGTGCTCCGCGCAATGCGGCGGACCGTCCGGAGCGCGCCGAGCGCCCAGAGCGTAACGACGCACCGCGTGCCGACGGCGAAGCCCAAACCCGTGGCAACCGTGGTGGCCGTGGCCGTGGCGAGCGTACCCAGGGTCCGCGTGAGCGCTCCGAGGTGGACGGCCAGGCCGTCCAGGGCATTGAAGGCGTGGTGAACGAAGCCGCTGGCAATGTCGAAGTCGGCAGCTCCGAAGCCCGTGCCGAGCGCGGCCCGCGTAACGCCGGTGAACGTGGCGAACGCAGCCCCCGCGGTGGCCGTGGTGGCCGTGGCCCGCGTGAAGACGGTGCACCTGCCCAGGGCCGTGACCGCCAGGACGAGCCCCGTCCCGACCTGCGTGAGCCCCGCGAAGCCCAGCTGGATGCCAACGGTGAAGCCGTGGCCGAGGCCCCTCGCGCACCCCGCCCAGAGCGTGAACCGCGTGCCGAACGCGAGCCCCGCCCAGAGCGCGAACCCCGTGCCGACCGCGAGCCGCGTGAACCCCGCGAGCCCCGTGCCGAGCGCGAACCCCGCATGGACCGCGAACCCGCTGAGCCCGCCGAGCGCCCCGAGCGTCCGTCGTACTTCGCTGCCGCCCAGGCTGCCGCGCAAGCCAGTGCCGCCGAGCCCGTAGCGGAATCCGCCGAAACTGCCGACCAGGCCGCCGAGCGCACCGACGAAGCCCGTCCTGAAGGCGAAGAGCCCCAGCGCCGCGAAAAGCGTTCCCGCGACCGCTATGGCCGCGACCGCAAGGACCGCGCGCCGCGTGAAAACGCCGGTGAACCCGCTGCGTTTGTGCCCAACCCCGTGGAATCGGACGCCCAGCCGCAAGCCGAATCCCTGGTGGAGCGCGCTGCAGCGGTGGTGGCCGAGCCCGTGGCGGCACCGGCACCCGCACCGGTGGTTGCCGTCGTGGCCGAGCCCGTGGCACCTGTGGTCGAAGCGGTGGCAGAACCCGTCGCCGCTGTGATGGCCGCACCGGTGGCCGCACCCGTGGCCGCAGCCAAGCCCGTGTTTGCCCTGCCGACCGCCGAACTGGACCAGCTGGCCCAGAGCTCCGGCCTGCAATGGGTGGGCACCAGCCCCGAACGCGCCGCTGCCGTCCAGGCCGCCATCGCTGCCGAGCCCATCGTGGTCCACGTACCCCGTGTGCGTCCCGCGGTAGCCCCGGTCCAGGCGGAACCCCTGGTGATGGTGGAAACCAAGCGCGACCTGGGCAAGATGGACTTGCCGTTCTAAGCCGCTGACCCGGCAATCAAAAATGGACCTTCGGGTCCATTTTTTTTGGGCGCAATTGTGCTACGGTTTTTAACTATGGTTTTTGTAGCTTCTTACGCTGATGCTATAAGCGCAGCGTGCCAATTCAAGCCGCCGAAAATAGGCCTGAATTTAACAACACATCCCTTTTTGCGGACGGGCCACGCACCCGCCAGGATGAGGCGCTGCACCGTGGCCCGGGGCGGTTGTTACAGCCCGGCGACTTGCTTGTAAGCCGCCTGTGCCGCCGCCGCGTCGCCGCGCTTCTCGGCCAGGTCGGCCAGGGCGCGCCAGGCGCTGCGTTGCAGGCCGGTGTCTTCCAACTGGTGGACCGACTGCGCCAGCAGCTGCTGGGCTTTGCCCCAGAGTTGGTGGCGCAGGCAGGCCATGCCGGCCAGGTACTGCAGGCGGGCGTCCCGCGGGTTGCGTTGCTGGGCGGCTTCGATGCGGTGCAGCCAGGGCAGGTCGGCCGGGCTGTCGGCGGCGGAAAAGCCCGCCTCCAGCGCCCGGACCAGCTTGGTGCCAAACGCATGCTCTTGCTCAGGGTGGGCCACCATTTGCTCCCAGATGGGCAGCAGCCACATGCGCGCAGTGGCGGTATCGCCTTGCAGGGTAGCCAGGCGCTGGGCGGCCTGGATGGCCACGTCGGGCATCAGCCGCTCGGCCGGATCCAGCTCGGCCCAGGCGCGTTGCAACTGGGCCGGGTCGTAGGCGGTGGCCAGCAGCTCCAGCGCTAGGCCGCGCAGAATACTTTGCGCCGCGGCGGGCGAGAAGGCCCGGTGCTTGGCCAGCAGGCGGGCGGTTTCCAGTGCGGGCAGCGTCTGGCGGGCCAGGCGGGTGGCTTTGAGGCGTACCCGCAGGGCCAGGGTGCGGCGGGCCGCGCCCTGGGGCAGGGCATCCAGCCATTGCATGGCGGCATCGGCATCACGGTCGGCCAGGGCCCAGTGGGCGGCGCGCAGCTGGATGCCTTCGCGGGTTTCCTGGGTTTCCAGGGTGTTGCGCTGGGCGGTGCTGTCCAGGGCTTGCTGCAAGTGGTTGTCGCGGGTGGCTTTGTCTTGCAGCGAGTGGCCGCTTTCGGCGGTGACCAGATGGGCCAGGGCGCGCAGCTTGTCGCCGTGGGCCAGGGGGTGGCCGCTGGCCAGCAGGGCCTGCTCCTGGCGCAGCGCCAGTTCGGCGGCCTTGCGGGCCCGCAGGAAGCGCCCGGCCAGCAGGTGCGAAAAACCGTCCAGCAGGGCCGAATGGGTGGCCCGCTCTTTTTGCTGCAGCCGCCAGCGCTGGGCTTGCTGCGGCATGGCGAACAAGGCCGACAAGGCCTTCAGGGCCAGGTGCAGCGCGATGAAGGTGGCCACGGTGAGCAGCAGCACCAGGTTCAGCGACAGATCGACCCGGTACGGTGGCCAGAACACGGTCACGGTGCTCTGGTTGTTACCCGCCAGCAGGGCCACCGCCACCGCCACACCGAACAGGGCCAGGAGCCAGGCAATTGCGCGCATGCTTATCTTCCTGCCGCGGCTGTGGCCAGGGCGGCCAGGGTTTCATCGACCTGCGGCAGCTCCACGGCCTTCATCTGGCCTTGCACATCCTGCAGCAGGGTTGCCATGGTTTGGGTTTTGCGCGAGGCGGGGTCGAAATACTTGTTCAGCGCGGCGGCGGCAGCGTTCAGGTCGGTGCGGGCCGAGGCCAGCTGGCGCGCCAGCAGACCCAGGCGGGCATTCAGGAGCTTGAGCTTGAGGTTTTCGCGCAGAAAGAAGGTTTGTTCGGGCGACAGCAGGGCCGCCTCGGGCTGTTCGATACGGCTCACGCGCAGCAGCTTGCGGGCTTCCTGGTGCACCACGTCGAGCGCGCGCTGCCACCATTCGGCGGCCAGCGGCGGTGTGGCTTTGCCTGCGCCCACGGCAGAGGCGACCACCACGGCGTTGACGGTGGGCAAGTCGTCCACCTGGCGCACCAGTTCGTCCAGCTTGACCAGCAGGCCCGGGGTGTCGGTGGTGGTGGCGGCTTTGATGCGCTCGGTGTCGTGGGCAATGGCGCGCTGCAGCGGCGCCAGGCGCGGCTGGGCGGCGCGGGTGACGCGGTCGTCGGCGCTTTTCAGGGCGGCCAGCAGGGGCTCGATGCTGCCGGTGAGCTGGGCCTGTTGCTGGGCCAGGCGCACCGAGGATTCGATATCGACCACCAGGTTTTCGTCGCGCGAGCGCGACAGGCTCTGCATCAGGTCTTCGAGCTGGGTGCGCTGCAGGGTGGTTTCGCTGACGCGGGCATCGGTGACGGCCTGGCGCGCGGCGATGTCGCGGGCCTGGTCTTGTGCCTGGCGGGCGATGGTGCGGGCTTCGACCGCCTGGGTTCCGGCATCGGCGCTTTGGCGGGCCAGCTGTTCCTGGATGTGGCTGAGTTTTTGCCACAACATGCCGCTGCTGACCAGGGCCAGCACGGCTACGCCGCCAGCCACCAGGGTCAGCATGCCGGACCCTTTGGCGGGCGGTGCGACTGCCGGGAGGGGGGAGGCGGATGTTTCGGGGGGCAGCTCGGCATTCATGCCAGCGATTCTATCGAGGCCACTATGTCGGCCAGCAGAGGACGTGACTCGCAAACAACACCAAAACCCGCACGCCGCGCGGCCTGCGCGATGCGGCCATGGGTGGCCACGGCGCGGGCGGTGCGGAAATCCTGGCCAGGCAACAGGGTTTGCAGGTGCGCGATGGCCTCGGAGCTGCTGAAAAGCCAGACGCTGCCGTCGCCACAGGCCTGCTGGGCCTGGCGGAGCTGGTCGGGGCTGAACACCGGCGCGCGGCGCTCGTACGCCACCACGGTGTCGAGTTGCGCCCCGGCGGCGGCCAGTTGCTCGGCCAGCCAGCTGCGTCCCGCGGCCTCACCCGTGTGGTCGCTGCCACGTACCACCAGGATGCGGCTGCCCGGCTGCACCTGGGGGGCGACGATGTGCCAGAGGGCTTCGGAGTCGAACTGGCCCGCGGCGGCATCCGGTGCATCGATCTGGTCGGCCGCCACGCCCGCCTGGCGCAGCGCTGCCACGGTGCCAGGCCCGGTGGCCCATGCTCTTGTATTGATAGTTGCTTGCGCTTGTTCTATAAGCGCAGAGGCCTGATTTGATGCATAAAAATGTTGTACCGCGTTGCCGCTGACGAACATGGCTGCCTGGTAGTGGGCCATGTTTTGCCAGGCTTGTTGCACCGCAAGCGCATTGGCTGCGGGCGCGATGGCGATCAGGGGCAGGGTGGTGGCCTGCAGGCCCTGTTTGAGCAGCTCGCGCACCCAGCGCTGGGCATCTTGCGCAGGCCGGGTGACGATGACGTGCATGGCCTTCAGCCTGCGCCGCCCGCCCGCAACTGCGCGGCTACCTGCTCGCCGAGCGCCGTTGCAGTGGCCAGGTCGCGAATGGCGGCCTGCGCGTGGGCGGTGACCAGTGGCGCGGGCTGGTCGGCATCGCCCCAGGCCGCATGGATCACCAGCTGGTCATCCACCCAGGTGGCAAACGCGGCCAGCGGCATGGAGCAACTGCCGCCCATGCTGCGGCTGACGGCGCGCTCGGCGGCCACGGCCTGCCAGGTGGCGCTATGGGCCAGCGGGGCCAGGGCGGCCACCAGATCGGCCCGGTCGGCGCGGATTTCGATGCCGAGGGCACCTTGCCCGGCGGCGGGCAGCATGGCGGTGGTGGCAAAGCGGCTGCGGATGCGCTCGGGCAGGCCCAGGCGCATCAGCCCGGCGCTGGCCAGCACGATGGCATCGAACTGGCCCTCGTCGAGCTTGCGCAAGCGGGTGTCCAGGTTGCCGCGCAGCGGAGCGATCTGCAGATCCGGGCGCAGGGCGCGCAGCAGCACGGTGCGGCGCAGGCTGGAGGTGCCGACCACGCCGCCCTGGGGCACATCGGCCAGGGTGGCGTAGCGGTTGGACACAAAGGCGTCGCTGGGGTCTTCGCGCTCCAGCACACAGGCCAGGGCAAAGCCCTCGGGCAGGTCCATGGGCACGTCTTTGAGCGAATGCACGGCGATGTCGGCGCGGCCTTCTTCCAGCGCCACTTCCAGCTCTTTCACAAACAGGCCCTTGCCGCCGACCTTGCTCAGCGAGCGGTCCAGGATCTGGTCGCCGCGCGTGGTCATGCCCAGCAAGGTGACGCTGTGGCCGCGCTGCTGCAGCAGCGACTGGACGTGTTCGGCCTGCCAGAGGGCCAGACGGCTCTCGCGGGTGGCGATGGTGATGTGCAAGGAGGGGGTGCTCAAACCGGTAACCTGTTGGTAATTTTCAGAAGAAATTGAAGGCATTTCAGGGGAAGTTGGATGCTAGCATGGGGTTTGTCCGACCCTTTTAAGCACATTTAGGAAGTTCACGCATGACCACGGCAGATTCTCCCAGCGTCCCCAAGTCCGCCAAAGTGGCAGGGGCCAAGGCTACTCCAGCCAAGGTCGCTCCCACGGCGACCCGTTCGGCCAGCCGCGAAAAGGCGAACGAGCGGCCTCTGGTTGAAGATATCCGCCTGCTGGGCCGTATTCTGGGTGATGTGATCCGTGAGCAAGAGGGCGATGCCGCATTTGAGCTGGTCGAGCAGGTGCGCAAGCTGTCGGTGGCCTTCCGCCGCGATGCCGATGCCGAGGCCGACAAGGCACTCAAAAAGCTGCTCAAGGCCCTGACCGGCGACCAGACGGTGAGCGTCATGCGCGCCTTCACCTATTTCAGCCACCTGGCCAACCTGGCCGAAGACCGCCACCATATCCGCCGCCGCGCGGTGCATGAGCGTGCGGGCGACACCCAGGAAGGCAGCATCGAAGTGGCGCTGTCGCGTTTGCGCTGGGCCGGCATTTCCCCCAAAACCATCGCGCAGACCCTGGCCCACGCCTACGTGGCTCCGGTGCTCACCGCCCACCCCACCGAAGTGCAGCGTAAGAGCATTCTGGATGCCGAGCGCGATATTGCCCGGCTGCTGACAGTGCGCGACACCCTGCGCGAACGCACCCTGGTCGGCACCACCAAAGACGCCCTGGCGCCGCGCGAACTGGCCACCAACGAGGCGCAGTTACGGGCCCGCGTCATGCAGCTGTGGCAAACCCGCCTGCTGCGCATGAACAAATTGACCGTGGCCGACGAGATCGAGAATGCGCTGAGCTACTACGAATCGACCTTTTTGCGCGAGATCCCCAAGATCTACGCCGACCTGGAAGGCGCCCTGGGCGACCACCCGGTGCACAGCTTCCTGCGCATGGGCCAGTGGATTGGTGGCGACCGCGACGGCAACCCGAATGTGAGCGCCCAGACGCTGGAATACGCGCTGCGCCGCCAGGCCGACGTGGCCCTGCGCCACTACCTGACCGAGGTGCACTACCTGGGCGGCGAGCTGTCGCTGTCGGCGGGCCTGGTGGGCATGACGCCGGAGATGCAGGCGCTGGCTGCCAGCTCGCCCGACACCAATGTGCACCGCCAGGACGAGCCCTACCGTCTGGCCCTGACCGGCATCTACGCCCGCCTGGCCGCCACCCTGAAGGGCCTGACCGGGGGCGACGCCGCCCGCCACGCCGTTGCGCCGCAAAACCCCTACCTGCTGGCCGAAGACTTTCTGGCCGACCTGCGCACCATTGAAGGCTCGTTGCTGGCCAACCACGGTGCCACCCTGGCGGCCGAGCGTCTGCACCCGCTGATCCGTGCGGTGGAGGTGTTTGGCTTCCATCTGGCCACGGTCGACTTGCGCCAAAGCTCGGACAAGCACGAGGAAGTGGTCGCCGAGCTGCTGGCCACGGCCCGCATCCAGGCCGACTACTCGGCGCTCGACGAAATGGCCAAGCGCACACTGCTGATGGGGCTGCTCAACGACGCCCGCCCGCTGCGCGTGGTGGGGGCCAGCTATTCCGAGCACACCTGCAAGGAAATCGCGATTTTCGAGGCGGCCCGCGAGTCCCGCGCCCGCTACGGCGTGCAGGCGATTCGCCACTACATCATCAGCCACACCGAGACGGTGAGCGACCTGCTGGAAGTGCTGCTGCTGCAAAAAGAAGTGGGGCTGATGCACCGCACGCTGGACAACAAGGCCACTGCCGACCTGATCGTGGTGCCACTGTTTGAAACCATCGAGGATTTGCGCAACGCCGCGCCCATCATGCGCGAGTTCTACGCCCTGCCCGGCATGGCCGAACTGGTGCAGCGCAGCGGCGCCGAGCAGGACATCATGCTGGGCTACTCCGACAGCAACAAGGACGGCGGCATCTTCACCAGCAACTGGGAGCTGTACCGCGCCGAAATCGCCCTGGTGGACTTGTTTGACCAACTGGCCAACAGCCACAACATCACCCTGCGCATGTTCCATGGCCGCGGCGGCACGGTGGGCCGGGGCGGTGGCCCCAGCTACCAGGCCATCCTGGCCCAGCCCCCCGGCACGGTGCGCGGCCAGATCCGCCTGACCGAGCAGGGCGAAGTCATCGGCTCCAAGTACGCCAACCCCGAGATTGGCCGCCGCAACCTGGAAACCCTGGTGGCCGCCACCCTGGAAGCCACGCTGCTGCAGCCAACCAAGTCCGCCACACCGGCATTTTTGAAGGCAGCGGCGCAGCTGTCTACCGCCAGCATGGCCGCGTACCGGGCACTGGTGTACGAAACCCCGGGTTTCACCAACTACTTTTTCGAGTCCACCCCGCTGCGCGAGATTGCCGAGCTCAACATCGGCTCGCGCCCCGCGGCCCGCAAGCCGTCGCAAAAGATCGAAGACCTGCGCGCAATTCCCTGGGGCTTCAGCTGGGGCCAGTGCCGCCTGACCTTGCCAGGCTGGTTCGGCTTTGGTTCGGCGGTGGAGGCGTTTTTGAACGAAAACGGCCCTGCAGGCAGAAAAGACGCGCTGGGAGTGCTACAAAAAATGTACCGCCAGTGGCCCTTCTTCAGCACCTTGCTGAGTAATATGGACATGGTGCTGGCCAAAAGCGACCTGGCCCTGGCCTCGCGCTATGCCGAGTTGGTGAGCGATGCCAAGCTGCGCAAGCGCATTTTTGCCAACATTGAGGCCGAGTGGCACCGCACCGCCAACGCGCTGACCCAGATCACCGGTGAAAAGCAGCGCCTGTCGGGCAACGCCTCGCTGCAGCGCTCCATCCGCCACCGGTTTCCCTACATCGACCCGCTGCACCACCTGCAGGTCGAACTGGTGCGCCGCTACCGGGCCGGGCAGAGCGACGAGCGGGTGCAGATCGGCATCCACATTTCCATCAACGGCATTGCGGCGGCGCTGCGCAACACCGGTTAAAAGCGGCCAGGGCGCCACGGCGCGCCATGTTGCTCTGCAATAATAAAAACCAACGGCCTCGGAACACGTTCTCAGGCCCTTGGTTTTTTTACCTTTTGGAGTTCTATGCTGATCCAACCCGTTGTGCTCTCCGGTGGCTCCGGCACCCGCCTGTGGCCTTTGTCGCGCGAGAAATACCCCAAGCAGCTGCTGCCGCTGATCGGCGACGATTCGCTCCTGCAGGCCACGGTGCGCCGGGTGGAGGGACTGGGCCTGGGCACGCTGGCGGCGCCTATGGTGGTGTGCAACGAGGAGTACCGCTTCGTCATCGCCGAGCAGCTGCGCCTGATGGGCCAGCCTGGGCGCATCGTGCTGGAGCCCACGGGGCGCAACACCGCACCGGCCCTGACGCTGGCCGCGCTGGCCGCCCTGCGCGACGGTGCCGACCCGGTGCTGCTGGTCATGCCGGCCGACCACGTGATCGTGGACAAACCCGCCTTCCAGTCCGTGGTGCGCCAGGGCGCGGCCTTGGCGGCAGAGGGCGCGGTGGTCACCTTTGGCATCACGCCCGACAGCCCCGAAACGGGCTACGGCTATATCCAGTCCGGTGCGCTGTACGGCAACGGCGGCGCCTCCACCATCGCCCGGTTTGTGGAAAAACCCGACCAGGCCACCGCGCAAAGCTACCTGGACGCCGGCACCTATTCCTGGAACAGCGGCCTGTTCATGGTCAAGGCTTCGGTGTGGCTGGCGGCCATGGCCGTGTGCCGTGCCGACATCCTGGCCGCCTGCCAGACCGCCTGGGACGCGGGCAGCACCGACGGTGAGTTTGTACGCGTGGGCAAAGAGCTGTTTTCCGCCTGCCCCAGCGACTCTATCGACTACGCGGTGATGGAGCGCATCGCCTCCGGCCAGGCCGGGTTGCCCCCGGGCGTGGTGATTCCGCTGGCCGCAGGCTGGTCCGACGTGGGCGCCTGGGATGCCCTGTGGCAAGTGCTGCCCAAGGACGATGCGGGCAACGTGGCCCAGGGCGACGTGCTGCTGCACGACTGCCGCAACACCCTGGCCCTGTCCGAAGGCCGCCTGATCGCCTGCGTGGGCGTGGACGACATCGTGGTGGTGGAAACCGCCGATGCCATCCTGGTGGCCCACAAGGACAAGACCCAGGACGTGAAAAAGATCGTCGAAAGCCTCAAGAAACAAGGCCGCTCCGAGGGCCAGCTGCACCGCAAGGTGTTCCGCCCCTGGGGCTGGTACGACAGTGTGGACAATGGCGCGCGCTTTCAGGTCAAGCGCATCGTGGTCAAGCCCGGCGGCACCCTGTCGCTGCAAATGCACCACCACCGCGCCGAACACTGGATCGTGGTCTCCGGCACCGCCAAGGTCACCAAAGGCGACGAGACTTTTTTGGTCACCGAGAACGAATCCACCTACATCCCGCTGGGCACCACCCACCGGCTGGAAAACCCCGGCCGCGTCGAGCTGGAAATGATCGAGGTGCAATCCGGCAGCTACCTGGGTGAGGACGATATCGTCCGCTTTGAAGATGTCTATGGCCGCTAGCCAGGTCCGGCAATTTGATCTGATTGCCTTCGACTGGGACGGCACGCTGTTCGATTCCACGGCCATCATCACCCGCAGCATCCAGGAGGCGGTGCGCGACGTGGGCGGCACCGTGCCCAGCGATGCAGCGGCTTCGTTCGTGATTGGCATGGACTTGATTCCCGCCCTGGCCCACGCGGCACCCGATGTGCCTGCGTCCCAGCACGCGGCGCTGGGTGCGCGCTTCAACCACCACTACCGGGTGCACCAGCACGACATCAGCCTGTTTACCGGGGTGCTGCCCATGCTGGCGGCATTGAAGGCGCGCCAGCACTGCCTGGCCGTGGCTACCGGCAAGTCGCGGCGCGGTCTGGACGAGACCTTGCGGGCGGTGGAGCTGCACGGCCTGTTTGACGGCTCCCGCACTGCCGACGAAACCCTGGGCAAGCCGCATCCGCGCATGCTGCAGGAGCTGATGCGCGAGTTTGGCGTGGCCCCCGAGCGCACCCTGATGGTGGGCGACACCACACACGACCTGCAAATGGCCGTCAACGCCGGTTGCGCCAGTGTGGGCGTGGGCTATGGCGCGCACGGCACCGAGGCGTTTGCGGCACTGCAGCCGCGGTTTGTGGCCCATTCCGTGGCCGAGCTGCATGCCTGGCTGCTGGCGCACGGCTGATTTTGGGAGCCTGACACCATGCAAGAAATTCCCCTGTGCAATGCGGCTGACCTGAGCGATGGTGGCGATGCCGTGCCGTTTGATGTGAGCTACCTGGGCGAGACCTGCCGGGCGTTTGCCATCCGCTACAACGGCCAGGCCCATGCCTACCTGAACCGCTGCACCCATGTTCCCATGGAGCTCGACTACCAGCCAAACCGCATCTTTGACGATTCCGGCGAGTGGTTGCTGTGCGCCACCCACGGCGCGGCCTACCGGCCCGACACCGGCGAATGCGGTGGCGGCCCCTGCCGCGGCGGGCTGGTGAAGATAGCCCTTTCCGAATCCAGTGGGGTGGTGCGCTGGCATACTCGGGCGCAATTGCAACCTGTTGAGTTTTAACCATGACCGACCCGATCCTTCCCGGCGAATCCCCCGCCTCCGCGCCACCTGAGCGCTCTGCGGGGAGCCCGGCGGGCCGTAGCCCTACCGACACCCCTGGATGGGAGCGCGTGACCCTGGAAAAACTGGCCTTTGCCGCCCTGGCCGAGCAAAAAACCGCCCGCCGCTGGCGCAATTTTGTCCGCCTGGCCTGGCTGGTGTGCCTGGTGGCCGCAGCGTGGATCGGCCTGTCGCGCACCACGCCCAGCACCGACAAAACCACCGCCCACACCGCCGTGGTGGAAATCAAGGGCGAAATCGCCTCGGGTGCGGATGCCAGCGCCGAATTTGTCGTAGCCGCCATGCGCAGCGCGTTCGAGGACGAGGGCGCCCAGGCCGTGGTCTTGCTGATCAACTCGCCAGGCGGTAGCCCGGTGCAGGCCGGCATCATCAATGACGAGATCTGGCGCCTCAAGAAGAAATACCACAAGCCGGTGTATGCCGTGGTGGAAGAAAGCTGCGCCTCGGCGGCCTACTACATCGCCGTGGCTGCCGACCAGATTTTTGTCGACAAGGCCAGCATCGTCGGCAGCATCGGCGTGCTGATGGACGGTTTTGGCTTCACCGGACTGATGGACAAGCTGGGTGTGGAGCGCCGCCTGATGACGGCGGGCGAAAACAAGGGCTTTTTGGACCCGTTCAGCCCCCAATCCGACAAACAACGGGCCTTCGCCCAGAGCATGCTGGACCAGATCCATACGCAGTTCATCGACGCAGTCAAGGCCGGGCGTGGCAAGCGCCTGCACGAAACCCCGGAAACCTTCAGCGGCCTGTTCTGGAGCGGCCAGCAGGCGGTGGAAATGGGCCTGGCCGACCACCTGGGCAACCTGGATTACGTGGCCCGCGAGGTCGTCAAGGCCGAAGAGCTGGTGGACTACACCCGCCGCGAGAACGTGGCCGAGCGCCTGGCCAAGCGTTTTGGCGCCGCCATGGGCGAAGGCTCGGTGCGCGCGCTGCAGCGCGTACCCGCCTTGCGTTAAAAATCCTAACGGCCGATCGCAAACACGGCGGGCTGGTCAGTGACCAGACCCGCCTTGTTTTTTTGCCGCCAGCCTTTGACGGTGTCGCTGACCGTGCGGGGGGCGGCCAAAGTCATGCCGCTGCTGACGGCCAAACGCGTGTTTTGCTGCAAAGTCTGTAGCAGACCTTGTAGCAGGGATGCGTTGCGGTAGGGTGTTTCAATGAAAATCTGGGTCTGACCGGTTTTCAGCGCCAGGGCCTCCAGTTCGCGGATTTTCTGGCTACGTTCCGGCTCCGCCTGGGGCACGTAGCCGACAAACGCAAAGTTCTGCCCGTTCAAACCGCTGGCGGCCAGCGCCAGCAGCAGCGACACCGGCCCCACCAGCACCACCACTTCCAGCCCCAGCTCGTGCGCGGCACGCACCACCGACGAACCCGGGTCGGCCACTGCGGGCATGCCCGCTTCGCTGACCAGCCCGATGTCCATCCCCTGCAAGGCGGCAGCCAGCAGCGGCTTGGCATCGAAGTTGCCGCTGTGGTCGCCTTTCTTGTGCACTTCGCGCGGCAGCTCCTGGATCTGCAAGGCCTGCAGGGGCTGGGCCAGGGGCACCAGTGCATCCACCCGCTTCAGGTAGGCGCGGGTGGTCTTGGCGTTTTCACAGACCCAGTGCTGCAGCCGAGCGGCCACGCGCAAGGTGCCCAACGGCATCACGTCGTCCAGTGGCGTCTGCGTGGTGCAGCCGAAATCCAGCGGAGCGGGGACCAGGTACAGTTTTCCGGGGGTCATAGCAGCACCACTCCGGCGGCGCGCAGCAACTGGCAGGTGCGGATCAGTGGCAGACCGATCAGGGCAGTGGGGTCGTCGCTGTCGATGCTGTCCAGCAGGCTGATGCCCAGGCCCTCGCTTTTGGCGCTGCCCGCGCAGTCGTAGGGTTGCTCGGCCAACAAGTAGGTTTCAATTTCGGCATCGCTGAGGTCGCGAAACCGCACCTGCACCGGGGCCAGCGCGCTCTGGGCAAAGCCGCTGTCGAGGCAGACGACCGACAGCGCGGTCTGGAACACCACCGTGTGGCCGCGCATCTGGCGCAATTGCGCCACGGCATTGGCGTGGTTGCCGGGCTTGCCCAGCGGCTCGCCGTGTAAATCCGCCACCTGGTCGGAGCCGATGACCACGGCCTGCGGAAAGCGGGCGGCCACGGCCCGGGCCTTGGCCAGCGACAGGCGAAGCGCCAGATCGCGCGGCAATTCACCGGGCAACGGGGTTTCATCTACGTCCGGTGCGGCAACTTCAAAGGGGATGCGCAGGCGCTGCAGCAGTTCACTGCGGTAGCGTGAAGTCGAGCCCAAGACCAGGGTGCGGGGGGGAGGGGAGGGCAAAGGGGAATGCATCCCGGGATTCTCTTACACTGTGCCCATGAATATCGAGATTGCTTCCACCCCCCTGGACGTGCGCGCCTTTGCACAGGCTGCGGGCGCCCGCTCTGCCCAGGAATTGCTACCAAAATATGAGCGCCTCATGCAGGAAGCGTCAGCGCCAGCAGCTGATTTGACTGTGAACTGGAACGCCCAGGGCGAGCTGCGCCCGGTGGCGGGCGGCGAGGCCGAAATCTGGCTGCACATCCAGGCCGATACCTGCCTGCCCATGACCTGCCAACGCTGCCTTACCCCGGTGGACGTCCCATTGGCGGTGGACCGTTCTTTCCGTTTCGTTGCCGATGAAGACACCGCGGCCGCACTGGACGACGAGTCCGAAGAAGACATCCTGGCGCTTGACCCGGCATTCGACCTGGCCATCTTGGTTGAAGACGAGCTGCTGATGGAAATCCCCCTGGTGCCGCGCCACGAGGTGTGCCCGGTGGAGGTGACCTTGGAGGTGGTGGACCCGGCTTTTGAGGCCGCCTTGTCGGAAAAGCCCCATCCGTTTGCTGCGCTGGCCAAGCTGCGTGGTGAGGGTGCCGACTAGGGACTAGCATTGCCCCGTAAGCTTGGGCTATAATCTAAGGCTTAGCGCGAAAAGGCTTTGAGCATTTTGACTTCAAAGTTGAGTGGCCTCTCGTGAATTGTCTAATCTTTTAGCGTTTAGCTTTAAACGCATTTGAACCACACTTATTTAGGAGCCCACCATGGCCGTCCAACAGAACAAAAAGTCCCCTTCCAAGCGCGGTATGCACCGTTCGCACAACGCACTGAACGTGCCCGGTATCGCAGTGGAATCCACCACCGGTGAAACCCACCTGCGCCACCACATCAGCCCCAACGGTTTCTACCGTGGTCGCCAGGTGCTGAAAAACAAATCTGAAGCCTGATCTGCGCTCACCATCCAGGGCCCGGTGCTACGTAACCCGTAGCCACGGGCCTTTGTTTTGATGTTTGCACTTTCTAGACTTCGCGCGCCGCTGGGCGCTGCTACACCATGATCACACTCGCTGTGGATTGCATGGGTGGTGACCATGGCCCCAGCGTCACGCTGCCGGCCTGCCGCCATTTTCTCGACAACACCCCCGGGGTTTCGCTCTTGCTGGTCGGTTTGCCTGCCAGCCTGGCGGGCTTTGTGCATCCGCGCGCCCAGGTTGTGGTGGCCAGCGAAGTGGTCGGCATGGACGACTCGATTGAAATTGCCCTGCGCAAGAAGAAAGATTCTTCCATGCGCGTGGCGATCAGCCAGGTCAAGCTGGGCACGGCCCAGGCGGCGGTGTCGGCGGGCAATACCGGGGCCTTGATGGCCATTGCCCGCTATCTGCTCAAAACCCTGGACGGTATCGACCGGCCCGCCATTGCCGGGCAAATCCCCAATGCCAAGGGCGGTGCCACCACGGTGCTGGATCTCGGTGCCAATGTGGATTGCACGGCCGAGCATTTGCTGCAATTTGCGGTGATGGGCTCGGCCCTGGTGTCGGTGCTCAGCGACAACGAAAACCCCACGGTCGGCCTGCTCAATATTGGCGAAGAAGCCATCAAGGGCAACGAGACCATCAAGCTGTCGGGCGAATTGTTGCGCGCCGCAGCGCGTGCGGGCGATCTGAACTTCTATGGCAACGTCGAAGGCAACGATATTTTTGTGGGCACCACGGACATCATCGTGTGCGACGGTTTTGTCGGCAATGTGGCGCTGAAAACCAGCGAAGGCCTGGCCAACATGATCGTCAACTTCTTGCGCGCCGAGTTCTCTCGCAATATCTTCACCAAATTTACGGCATTGCTCGCCACTCCGGTGCTATCTGCGCTTAAAAAGCGCATGGACCACCGGCGCTACAACGGTGCAGCCTTGTTGGGTCTGCGCGGTTTAGTGTTCAAAAGCCATGGCTCGGCCGACGCATTTGCGTTTGAGCAGGCGTTGCACCGGGCGTATGATGCAGCCCGAAACAACCTGCTGGACCGTGTCCAGGCCCGCATTGCGCATGCAGCGCCACTTTTGGCGGCATCTGCGGCCAATGCCTTGGACACGACCGCAACCACGAGCGCATGACGAGTCCATATTCCCGCATCACCGGCACCGGTAGCTACCTCCCCCCCCGTCGATTGACCAACGCCGATCTGGTGGCCGAACTGGCTGCCAAAGGCGTGGAAACCTCGGACGACTGGATCGTGGAGCGCACCGGCATCCGGGCCCGCCATTTCGCCGATGCCGATACCACCTGCAGTGACTTGGCGGTGCATGCCGCCCGGCACGCCATGGAGGCAGCCGGTGTCCAGGCCCAGGACATCGACCTGATCATCGTCGCCACCTCCACGCCGGATATGGTGTTTCCGTCGGCTGCCTGCATTGTGCAAAACAAGCTGGGCATCCACGGCTGTCCGGCGTTTGATGTGCAGGCCGTGTGCAGCGGCTTTGTGTACGCGCTGACCGTGGCCGATGCCATGGTCCGCACCGGTTCGGCCCGCAAGGCGCTGGTGATCGGGGCGGAGGTGTTCTCGCGGATTCTCGATTTCTCCGACCGCACCACCTGTGTGCTGTTTGGCGATGGTGCGGGAGCGGTGGTGCTGGAAGCCTCGGACACGCCGGGCATTCTGGCCAGCGACCTGCATGCCGACGGCAAGCACGTGGGCATTTTGTGTGTGCCTGGCCAGGTGTCGGGCGGTTCGGTGGTGGGCAGCCCCCTGCTGACCATGGACGGCCCGGCCGTATTCAAGCTGGCCGTCGGTGTGCTGGAAGAAGCCGCCCGGGCCGCCTTGGCCAAGGCCGGTAAAACCCACGACGACATCGACTGGCTGATTCCGCACCAGGCCAATATCCGCATCATGCAAAGCACGGCCAAGCGGCTGAAGATGTCCATGGACAAGGTCATTGTGACCGTGGACCAGCATGGCAACACCTCGGCGGCGTCGATTCCCCTGGCGCTGGACGCCGGTGTACGCAGCGGCCAAATCAAAAAGGGCCAGACCCTCATGCTCGAAGGCGTGGGTGGCGGGTTTACCTGGGGTGCAGTGCTGCTTAATTTGTAGCATGCTACGCTCATTCCATAAGCGATAGCGGCATTTTTGACTCATAAAATCCATGAACCATTTCGCTTTTATCTTTCCCGGCCAGGGTTCCCAGTCCGTCGGCATGCTCGACGCGTGGGGCGACCATCCCGTAGTGCGCCAGACCCTGCAAGAAGCCTCCGATGCCTTGGGTGAAGACGTGGCCCTGCTGATCAAGGACGGCCCCAAGGAGGCGCTGGCCCTGACCACCAACACCCAGCCAGTGATGCTGGTGGCTGCCGTCGCCGCCTACCGCGCCTGGATGGCCGAAACGGGTGCCGCACCTGCCGTGGTGGCCGGCCATTCGCTGGGTGAATATTCTGCGCTGGTGGCTTCCGGCGTGCTAACGCTGGCCCAGGCCGCGCCGCTGGTGCGCTTTCGGGCCCAGGCCATGCAGAACGCCGTGCCGGTGGGCGTGGGTGCCATGGCTGCCATCTTGGGGCTGGATGCTACTAAAGTAATAGCTGGTTGTGCCGATGTGACGAGCGCCATGCGCGCTTTGGGCCCTGAATTTTCTGGCGAGGTGGTGGAGGCCGTGAACTTCAACGACCCCGGCCAGACCGTGATTGCCGGCAGCAAGGCCGCGGTGGAAAAAGCTTGTGAAGTCCTCAAGGCCAGCGGTGCCAAGCGCGCTCTGCCTTTGCCGGTGTCAGCCCCGTTCCATTCCAGCCTGATGCAGCCCGCGGCCATGCAACTGCGCGAGAAACTGGCGCAGACCGTGTTTGCCGCGCCGCAAATTCCGGTGGTCAACAATATTGACGTGGCGGTTGAAACCGACCCCGACCGCATCCGCGATGCCCTGGTGCGCCAGGCTTTTGGCCCGGTGCGCTGGGTCGAGTGCGTGGCCGCCATCAAGGCCCGCGGCGTGACCACCCTGGTCGAATGCGGCCCCGGCAAGGTGCTGGCCGGTATGGTCAAGCGTATCGACGCGGGCCTGGTTGGCCTGCCTTTGTTCGACCCTGCCAGCATGGCCGAGGTCCAGTCCCAACTATCAGGAGCCGCCGCATGAGCGCCGTGGAATTTGCAGGCCAGGTGGCCTTGGTAACCGGCGCATCGCGCGGTATCGGTGCGGCCATCGCCCTGGAGTTGGCCCAACGTGGCCTGAAAGTGATCGGCACCGCCACCAGTGAGTCCGGTGCCGCTGCCATCACACAGGCGCTGGCCGCCTTTCCCGGTTGCAGTGGCAAGAAGCTGGATGTGAACAACTTGGCCGAGGCCGAGGCTGTCATTGATAGCATTACTAAAGAATGGGGCGGTCTGCAGGTGCTGGTGAACAACGCAGGCATCACCCGCGACACCCTGGCTATGCGCATGAAAGACAGCGACTGGGACGATGTGCTGGACACCAACCTGAAGGCCGTGTTCCGCATGAGCCGCGCGGTGATGCGCACCATGATGAAACAGCGCTATGGCCGCATCATCAGCATTACCTCGGTGGTGGGCGCCTCGGGCAACCCGGGGCAGGCCAATTACGCCGCCGCCAAAGCCGGTGTGGCGGGCATGACGCGGGCCCTGGCGCGCGAGTTGGGCTCGCGCAACATCACGGTCAATTGCGTGGCACCGGGCTTTATCAATACCGACATGACCGCCAGCCTGCCCGAAGAGCAGCACAAAGCCCTGTTGGCGCAAATTCCGCTGGGCCAGTTGGGCCTGCCCGCCGATGTGGCGCATGCGGTGGCCTATCTGGCATCGCCCCAGGCGGGCTACGTGACGGGGCAGGAGCTGCACGTCAACGGTGGCATGTACATGTGAGTAATTTGACGGTAAGGTCAAGGCACTCGTTCACACAAAATCCAGCCGTTCTATCCGTACGGCAGTCTGGGCAGGGGATCTTCTGCAGCCCGGCTAAAATCACGGATTCTTTTACAACCCTCAGAGGGAACTATGAGCGATATCGAAGCACGCGTTAAAAAAATCATTGCCGAACAACTGGGTGTGGAAGAAGCCCAAGTTACCAACGAAAAGTCATTCGTGGCCGATCTGGGCGCTGACTCGTTGGACACCGTCGAACTGGTGATGGCACTGGAAGATGAGTTTGGCATCGAAATCCCGGACGAAGACGCCGAGAAGATCACCACCGTGCAAAACGCGATCGACTACGCGACCAGCCACCCCAAGGGCTAATCTGCCTCTGAACCAACTGGCTGTTTGCCACCCGCGTGGAGACAGCCAGTGGAACCAAGCGGCACCCGGTGCCGTTTTTTGCAGCCTCTAGCTGCCCACCACACCCCATACATTTATGTCCCGTCGTCGTGTCGTCGTCACAGGTTTAGGTTGCGTCAGCCCCGTAGGTAACACCGTGGCCGATGCGTGGCAGGCTTTATTGGCCGGTCAGTCGGGTATTGACCTGATCAAATCGTTTGATGCCAGCCCCTTCTCATGCAAGTTTGGTGGCGAAGTCAAAGGTTTTGACATCAATGCCCTGATCCCTGAGAAAGAAGCGCGCCACATGGACCGCTTCATCCACCTCGGGCTGGCGGCGGCGATCGAAGCGGTGGCCGACTCCGGTCTGGCCACCGGCGACGCACTGGACGAAGAAGAAGCCACGCGCATTGGCTGCAACATCGGCTCCGGCATTGGCGGCCTGCCCATGATCGAGCAGACGCATGCCGAATACACCAGCCGGGGCGCGCGGCGCATTTCCCCATTTTTTGTACCGGCCTCGATCATCAACATGATCTCGGGCCACGTGTCGATCAAGTTTGGCTTCAAAGGCCCCAACATCGCCATTGCCACCGCCTGCACCACCGGCCTGCATGCCATCGGCCAATCGGCCCGCATGATCGAGTACGGTGACTGCGACGTGATGGTGGCCGGCGGTGCCGAATCCACCATGTCGCCGCTGGGCCTGGGCGGCTTTGCCGCAGCCCGTGCCCTGAGCACGCGCAACGACGA
Source organism: Rhodoferax sp. WC2427 (assembly GCF_040822085.1). NCBI lineage: Bacteria > Pseudomonadati > Pseudomonadota > Betaproteobacteria > Burkholderiales > Comamonadaceae > Rhodoferax > Rhodoferax sp. WC2427. The sequence continues at coordinate 920,641 of NZ_CP162006.1, forward strand.
CCCCGCCACCGCCTCCCGTCCCTGGGACAAAGACCGCGACGGCTTTGTGCTGGGCGAGGGCGCAGGCGTGCTGGTAATCGAAGAATACGAGCACGCCAAGGCGCGCGGGGCCAAGATTTACGCCGAAATCGTGGGCTTTGGCCTGAGCGGCGACGGCTACCACATGACGGCCCCCAACGTGGACGGCCCCCGCCGCTCCATGCAGATGGCCTTGAAGAACGCCGGTGTGAATCCCGACCAGGTGAATTATCTGAACGCCCACGGCACTTCCACGCCGCTGGGGGACGCCAACGAAACCAACGCCATCAAGCTGGCGTTTGGCGACCACGCCAAGAACCTGGTGGTCAATTCCACCAAATCCATGACCGGACACCTGTTGGGCGGCGCGGGCGGCATTGAGAGCGTCTTTACCGTCTTGGCGTTGCACCACCAGAAGAGCCCACCCACCATCAACATCTTCAACCAGGACCCCGAGTGCGACCTGGACTTCTGCGCCAACACGGCCCGGGACATGCAGATCGACGTGGCGGTGAAGAACAACTTCGGCTTCGGCGGCACCAACGGCACCCTGGTGTTCAAGCGCGTCTAAGCTGACGCCTCCAGCCCCATGCACAACGCCCCACCGGTGAGCTATCCGGTGGGGCGTTCGCGTTTCCAGGCCGGGCTGCAGGGCGCACTGTGGCTCTTGGGCGCAGCCACCGTGGCGGGCTGGAGCTGGCAGGTGGACGCGCTGGGCTGGCGGCAGGGTGTGGCGGCGCTCACCGTGCTGAGCGCGGGCCTGCTGGCCGTGGTCGCTTGGTGGACAACGCCGGTGGCGGCCCTGCGCTGGGACGGCCAGCAATGGTTCTGGAGCGGCAACAGTACCTCTTTCACGGTGCATGTCAGCGTCCACCTGGACCTGCAGCACCACCTGCTGCTGCGCCTGCGCCCGGATACGGGGCGGCCCCTGTGGTGCTGGGCTGAAAGGGCAAGCCAGCCCCTGTACTGGCGCAGCCTGCGCCGTGCGGTATATTCGCCCGCCAGACCGCTTGATGCCTCCACCAGTGCGCTCGGACCTGAACCATGACTGCACTACCTCCCCCCCCTTTGACCACCCCGGCCACAGCCACCGATAGCGACCTGATGCTGGTTGAACGCACGGTGGCGGGCGACCAGCGGGCGTACGGGCTGCTGGTGGTCAAGTACCAGCGCCGCATCCAGCGGTTGATTGGCCGCATGGTCCGCGACGTGGATCTGGTGGAAGACATTGCCCAGGAAACCTTCATCCGCGCCTACCGGGCCCTGCCGAAGTTCCGTGGCGACGCGCAGTTCTACACCTGGCTGTACCGTATCGCCATCAATACCGCCAAGAAGACGCTGATGGATTTCAAGCGCGATCCCACGGTTTCTGAAGCTTCCATGCGCCAATCTGACGACGATGATGAAACTTCGTACCGAAAAAATGAACCAACCAGTCCTGACACCCCGGACACGGTGCTGGCAGCCAAGCAAATATCGAATGCTGTCAACGTGGCCCTGGAGGCTTTGCCGGACGATTTGCGCCAGGCCGTGACTTTGCGTGAGATCGAAGGCATGAGCTACGAGGACATCGCAGAAATGATGCAGTGTCCGATTGGTACGGTGCGGTCGCGCATTTTCCGGGCCCGGGAGGCGATTTCGGCGCGGGTGAAGCCCTTGCTGGAAAACCAGTCCGGCAAGCGCTGGTAAGAGTTGTTGAGAGCTGGTGAGCACAAATTAGCAAGCAAGGTGAAGAACATGGCCAAAGAACATATTGACACCCCGCAGGATGCCCTTTCGGCATTGGCCGATGGGCAATTGCGCGGTGAGGCATTTGTGCTGGCGGTGGAGCGCGTGGTGCAGCAGCCCGAAGCCCAGGCCACCTGGCACGCTTACCACGTGGTGGGGGACGTGCTGCGCTCCAACGACCTGGCTTTTTGTACCGACGACCAGGCTTTTCTGGCCCGCTTCCAGAGCCGATTGGCTTTGGAGCCGGTTTTGGCACCTGCCCTAAATACTACAAATTTGATAGCTATTGCCGCTTATGAATCAAGCGCTAAGGCCTTGTTTGATGCACAAGATATTTCTGACGATGTAGCGGCCAATGCGCCCAGTTTTCGCTGGAAGATGGTGGCTGGCTTGGCCTCTGTGCTGGCGGTCGTGGCCGTTGGCTGGAACGTCATGGGCGGCCTGGGCGGCACCCCAACCGGGCAGCAACTGGCCCAAGCCACCTCCGCCACGCCCGTGTTGCAAGCCGTGGCGTTGGACAGTCCGAAGAACGCGGCTCCCCAGGTCATGCTGCGCGATGCCCGCCTGGACGCATTGATGGCGGCGCACAAGCAGTTTGGCGGCACCTCGGCCTTGCAAATGCCTGCAGGCTTCATCAGCAACGCCACCTACGAGACGCCCGCCCGCTGAGGCGCCAGGACCGCGAGATGCCCATGAACACCCGCCAAGGATTGCTGCTGGCTGCGCTGTGGGCTGCCCTGCTGCCGCTGGCAGATGCCGCACCGCCATTGCCCGCAGAGCCTGCTTCCGCTGCTGCGGTGCCCGAGCGCACCGTCAGCGAGTGGCTGATGCGCATGCACGAGGCCTCGGGCAAGCGCGCCTACATCGGCACGTTTGTGGTGTCGTACGGTGCGGGCAGCCTGTCCAGCGCACGGATCTGGCATGTATGCGACGGCGCGCAGCAGATGGAGCGGGTCGAATCCCTGACCGGCGCGCCACGCTCCACCTTCCGCCGCAATGACCAGGTTATTACCTTCATGCCTGAGACCAAGGTAGCAGTCGTTGAAAAACGGGAATCGCTGGGCCTGTTCCCCAATTTGCTGGAGGCGGGCGACTTTGCCATCCCCGCGTTTTATGCCGCCAAGCAGGTGGGCAGCGAGCGGGTTGCGGGTTTCGACGCCGATATGGTGCTGCTCAAGCCCAAAGACGGCTTGCGCTACGGCTACCGCATCTGGAGCGAGAAGAAGTCCGGCCTGGTGGTCAAGCTGCAGACGCTCGATGTGGATGGCCAGGTGCTGGAGCAGGCGGCTTTCTCCGAGCTGCAGCTGGATGCCCCCGTGAAGATGGACACCTTGGGCCAGATGATGGCCAATACCGCAGGCTACCGGGTCGAAACCTCGTCCATGCGCAAAACCACGGCCTTGTCGGAAGGCTGGGTCTTGAAAAATGGCGTGGCCGGCTTCAAACCTATGAGCTGCTTCCGCCGTGCGGTAGGTAACACGCCGGGGGGGCCGTCTGACGGTACGGTGCAGTGGGTGTTTTCGGACGGGCTGGCCTCGGTGTCGCTGTTTGTCGAGGCCTATGAGCCGCAGCGCCACCTGCAGGAAGGGGTAATGGCCGTAGGCGCCACCCAGTCCCTGACCCGCCGCATGGGGGCCTGGTGGCTGACGGCGGTGGGAGAGGTTCCGCTGGTCACCCTGAAGGCCTTTGGCCAAGGGTTGGAGCGGGTGAAGTAGCGCTGTTTCCAGGTTTTCTATCGATTGTTTTGAAGGATGTTGGCTATGTTTCAGGTCAGTTTGAAAAATATCCGTTTTGCTGCGGTGGTGTGCAGCATGGCCTTGGTGTCGGTGGCGACCGTGGTGCCCAGCGCGCCGGTGTGGGCGCAGACCCGCACGCTGCCGGACTTCACCGATCTGGTGGAGCAGGTCGGACCGTCGGTGGTCAACATCCGCACGCTGGAAAAAGCCTCGGCCCACGCGGCGCAAGGCAATGGCATGGACGAAGACATGCAAGAATTTTTCAAGCGTTTTGGCGTGCCGATCCCTAATATGCCGCGCCAGGCGCCGCGCCCGCAAAAACCCCAGCAACCGGAAGAGGAAGTGCCGCGCGGCGTGGGTTCGGGCTTCATTCTGAGCGCCGACGGCTACATCATGACCAACGCCCACGTGGTCGAAGGCGCAGAAGAGGTCCTGGTTACCCTGACCGACAAGCGCGAACTCAAGGCCAAGATCATCGGTTTTGACAAGCGCAGCGACGTGGCCCTGGTCAAGATCGACGCCACCGGCCTGCCGGCCGTCAAGCTGGGCGACGTGGGCCGCCTCAAGGTGGGCGAATGGGTGATGGCGATCGGTTCGCCTTTCGGCCTGGAGAACACCGTGACCGCGGGCATCGTCAGCGCCAAGCAGCGCGATACCGGTGACTACCTGTCCTTCATCCAGACCGATGTGGCCATCAACCCCGGCAATTCCGGCGGTCCACTGATCAATATGCGCGGCGAGGTGGTGGGCATCAACAGCCAGATCTACTCGCGCTCGGGCGGCTTCATGGGCATTTCGTTTGCCATTCCCATCGATGAAGCCTCTCGCGTCAGCGACCAGTTGCGCGCCTCGGGCCGGGTGTCGCGTGGCCGTATCGGTGTGCAGATCGAAACCGTGTCCAAGGAAGTGGCGGATTCGGTCGGCCTGGGCAAGGCGCAGGGCGCGTTTGTGCGCGGTGTCGAAACCGGCTCGCCCGCCGAAAAAGCCGGTGTGGAAGCGGGTGACATCATCACCAAGTTCGACGGCAAGGCGATCGACAAGTCCTCGGACCTGCCGCGCCTGGTGGGCAATACCAAGCCCGGCTCCAAGAGCAGCCTGACCGTGTTCCGCCGCGGTGCCACCAAGGAGTTGACGGTGTCGATTGCCGAGATCGAAGACGATCGGCCGGTTAAAAAGGCCTCGGGCAAAGAAGACAAACCCAAGGCATCGTCTGCGGGCCAGCAGTTGGGCCTGGTGGTGAGCGAGCTCACCGACGCGCAGAAAAAGGAGCTCAAGCTCAAAGGCGGTGTCAAGGTCGATAGCGCCACCGAGGGCGCAGCCCGCGCTGGGGTGAAGGAGGGTGACGTGATCGTGGCCATTGCCAACGCCGAGGTCGGCAGCGTCAAGGAGTTCGAGGCAGCAGTGGCCAAGATGGATAAAAGCAAACCCATCAACCTGCTGCTGCGCCGCGGTGAATGGGCGCAATACGCCTTGATCCGGCCTCTGAAGTAATTCGTTGGCGCCACAAAACCCTGCAAGCCTTACACGCTATGGGGTTTTAGGCGCTGCAGACTAGGGAAAATACGCTGTCACAAAATTTTCTTGCAGGGCCCGGTATTTGCTTAAAAGTTTGCAGCTACTAACTTAAAAATGGACTAGCAACGATTTTGGATAGAATCGAGGCTCCGTTTGCTAGGTTTTGACCATATCAAAAATGCTGGAAACCACGATGCGGGACGCGTCCCCATGGTGCACAGGTGGTCCACAAACCGCCCACATGTTGTCCAGAAACCTATCCACCGCCCTGTGAATAAATTGTGCATAAGATCCCTGTTGCGGCCCTGCAACGCATGACCTGCCCGGGTGTCCGGACTTTGCAAGACAGGCTTTTTGCCTACAATGAAGTTCCAGCTATCGCAGTTGCCAAAGATTGTTGGTTCAGGGCGCGTTCGTTTTCGACGCGCCCTTTTTTCGTTTATCACCCATGACTTTCATGGATCTGGACTGCAATACAGCCCGGGACATGGAAGTGATTTCACTTTAAATAAAGCTTTTCGTTGATGAAAAACATCAGAAATTTCTCCATCATCGCGCACATCGACCATGGCAAATCAACGCTGGCTGACCGCTTGATCCAACGCTGTGGCGGTCTGGCCGAACGCAAAATGGAAGCCCAGGTGCTGGATTCGATGGACATCGAAAAAGAGCGCGGCATCACGATCAAGGCGCAAACCGCCGCCCTGCACTACAAGGCGAAAGACGGGCAGATCTACAACCTGAATCTGATCGACACCCCCGGCCACGTGGACTTTTCCTACGAAGTGAGCCGTTCCCTGTCGGCCTGCGAAGGTGCGCTGCTGGTGGTCGATGCGAGCCAGGGCGTGGAAGCCCAAACCGTGGCCAACTGCTACACCGCGCTGGAGCTGGGCGTGGAAGTGGTGCCTGTGCTGAACAAGATTGACCTGCCCAACGCCGACCTGGACAACGCCAAGCTGGAAATCGAAGACGTGATCGGCATTGATGCCACCGACGCGATTCCCTGCTCGGCCAAAACCGGCGTAGGCATCGACGAAATTCTGGAAGCCATCGTGGCCAAGGTGCCATCGCCCAAGGGCGACCCGGCAGCCCCGTTGCGGGCCATGATCATCGACAGTTGGTTCGACCCGTATGTGGGCGTGGTGATGCTGGTGCGGGTGGTGGATGGCCGCCTGGCCAAGGGCGAGCGCATCCGCATGATGGCCTCGGCCGCCTGCTACAACGCCGACAACCTGGGGGTGTTCACCCCCGGCACCGAAGTGCGCCAGTCGCTGGAGGCGGGCGAGGTGGGTTTCATCATCGCGGGTATCAAGGAATTGCAGGCTGCCAAGGTGGGCGATACCGTCACCCTGGACAAAAAGCTGCCCAACAACGCAGGCCCGGCCGAAGAGGCCTTGCCCGGCTTCAAGGAAATCCAGCCCCAGGTGTTTGCCGGGCTGTACCCCACCGAAGCCAGCGAGTACGAGTCGCTGCGCGATGCGCTCGAAAAGCTCAAGCTCAACGATGCCTCGCTGCACTACGAGCCCGAGGTGTCGCAGGCGCTGGGCTTTGGCTTTCGCTGCGGCTTTTTGGGGCTGCTGCACATGGAAATTGTGCAAGAGCGCTTGGAGCGCGAATTCGACCAGGACCTGATCACCACCGCCCCCAGCGTGGTCTACCAGGTGGCGCGCTCGGACGGCACCATCACCATGGTGGAAAACCCCGCCAAGATGCCCGATTCCAGCCGCATGGAAGAAATCCGCGAACCCATCGTCACCGTGCACTTGTATATGCCGCAAGAGTACGTGGGCGTGGTGATGACGCTGGCCAACCAGAAGCGCGGTGTGCAGATGAACATGGCCTACAAGGGCCGCCAGGTCGTGCTGACCTACGAGATGCCGCTGGCCGAGATCGTGCTGGACTTCTTCGACAAGCTTAAATCGGTGAGCCGGGGCTATGCCTCCATGGACTACGAGTTCAAGGAGTACCGCGCGGCCGATGTAGTGAAAGTGGATATCTTGCTCAACAGCGAAAAGGTCGACGCCCTGTCGATCATCGTGCACCGCAGCCAGTCGCAGTACCGGGGTCGGGCCGTGGTGGCCAAGATGCGCGAGATCATTTCCCGCCAGCAGTTCGACGTGGCCATCCAGGCGGCCATTGGATCCGGCATTATTGCCCGTGAGACAATCAAAGCGCTGCGCAAGAACGTCATTGCCAAGTGCTATGGCGGCGACATTTCGCGCAAGCGCAAGCTGCTTGACAAGCAAAAACAAGGTAAAAAACGCATGAAGCAAATCGGCTCGGTAGAAGTGCCGCAAGAGGCTTTTCTGGCAATTCTGCAGGTGGAAGATTGATGCAAGTTCTGACGGCGATGGTTCTGGCGGCTTTTGTCGCCTATGGTGGGGCTTGGTACATGGGCATGCTGGAGGGCAACTTTGCCTTGCTGCTGTTTCTGGCCACCTTTGTGACCGGTTTGTACTGGCTGGCCGAGCGGTTTTACTTTTTGCCGCGCCGCCAGCATGCGGTGGTCGCGCTGGAGCAATCGGCGGCCCAGCGGCTGGCGGAACTGAACAAGATGGGCATCACCCAGGTGGACACTGTGTCGCCTGACACCAAGGTGCGCATGTTGCAACAGCCCTGGTGGCTGGACTGGACTGCGGGCCTGTTTCCGGTGATTCTGGCGGTGTTTTTGCTGCGCTCGTTCCTGTTTGAGCCGTTCAAGATCCCCTCGGGCTCGATGATTCCCACGCTGTTGGTGGGCGACCTGATTTTGGTGAACAAATTCCACTACGGCGTGCGTTTGCCGGTGCTCAACACCAAGCTGACCGACGGTACGCCCCCCCAGCGTGGTGACGTGATGGTCTTCCGCTACCCTCCCAAGCCCAGCCTGGACTACATCAAGCGGGTGGTCGGCGTGCCGGGCGACGAAGTGGCCTACATCAACAAGCGTTTGACCATCAACGGCAAGGCGCTGGACACCAAGGCCATTCCCGATTTCTTCGACGAAGACCAGATGCGCTACTTCAAGCAGTTTGAAGAAACCCTGGGCGACCAGCCGCACCGCCTGCTCAATGACGAGAGCCGCCCCGCCTTTGTACAGGGCGCTGATGACTTTGCGTTTCGGCAAAACTGCCAGTACAGCGTCGAAGGCGTGGTCTGCAAAGTCCCCGAAGGCCAGTATTTCATGATGGGCGATAACCGCGACAACTCGCTGGATTCGCGCTACTGGGGCTTTGTGCCCGACAAAAACATCGTCGGCAAGGCCTTCTTTGTGTGGATGAATTTCGGCAACATCAAACGCATTGGCGCGTTCCACTAGGTTTGAAAGGGCAAGTGATGAAACATGCATTGAGGTCCAAACAACGCGGCCTGTCTTTCTTCGGCGTCATCTTCTTGGGCGTGCTGATCTTCTCGGTGTTCGTGGTGGGGGCCAAGGTGGTGCCGACCGTGATCGAACACCAGGCGATTTTGAAAGCCCTGGAGAAATCCAAGTCCGGCAACACCGTGCCCGAAGTGCGCTCCATTTTCGACAAAGCCGCCACCATCGACGACATCTCGTCCGTGTCCGGCAAAGACCTGAACGTGACCAAGAACGGCGACAAGGTCGTGGTCTCCATCGCCTACAACAAAGAAATTGAATTGGTGGGCCCAGCTTATTTGCTCATCAAGTACACCGGAACCAGCAAATAGCGTGAACGATGGCCTTCTAGCGCTGCAGCAACGACTGCAGCATGTTTTTTCCGATGGCAAATTGCTGGTGCGTGCCACCACCCACCGCAGCTTTTCGGCCGACCACAACGAGCGGCTTGAATTTCTGGGCGACTCGGTACTGAACCTGTCGGTGGCAGGCCTGCTCTACACCCGCCTCAAGGACCTGCCCGAGGGCGATCTGTCCCGCGTGCGCGCCAACATGGTCAAGCAAGACACCTTGCACCAATTGGCCGTGGTGCTGGATCTGCCCAGCGTGCTGCGCCTGGGGGAGGGCGAGGCCCGCTCCGGCGGACAAAAGCGCCCGTCCATCCTGGCCGATGCCCTGGAAGCCGTGATCGGCGCGGTGTACCTGGATGCCGGGTACGACGCTGCCGAGGCCCTGGTGCACCGCCTGTTCAAAGAGGTCGAAATCAACCCCCAGATGCAGGCCATCGGCAAAGACCCGAAGACCGAGTTGCAGGAGTGGCTGCAGGGTCGCAAAATGAAAGTACCCGCCTACCGCGTGGTCAGCACCTTGGGGGCTGCCCACCGGCAAACCTTCGATGTGGAATGTGAAATTGTTGAGCTCGGCCAAACCGAGCGCGGCATTGGCGGCTCGCGCCGCGCTGGTGAACAGGCTGCGGCGGCTGCCATGCTGGTCAAACTTCAATCCAAAGCCGTCTCCGTGAAAGCCTCCAAATGACCGCAAGCCAAAACCCCGAATCCGTTCCCGTCCCTGAATCCGCCGACACCCCGGAAGATGCCCTGTCTTCGCTGGAAGGCATGCTGGCCGGGCTGAAAAAAGTGGCTCCCGGTGGCGACACCACCGGCCAGCGCTGCGGCCTGGTGGCCATCGTGGGCAAGCCCAACGTGGGCAAATCCACCCTGCTCAATGCCGTGGTGGGGCAAAAAATCAGCATCACCTCGCGCAAGGCGCAGACCACGCGCCACCGCATCACCGGCATCCGTACCCGCGAGAACACCCAGTTCGTGTTTGTCGACACCCCCGGCTTCCAGACCCACCACAACAATGCGCTGAACCGCTCGCTGAACAAAACCGTGCTGGGCGCAGTGGGCGATGTGGACCTGATCTTGTTTGTCGTCGAGGCCGGCAGCTTCACCCTGGCCGATGCCAAGGTGCTGTCGCTGCTCAAGCAAGACATCCCCGTGCTGCTGATCGCCAACAAGCTGGACAACGTACACCGCCGGGCCGAAATCGCCCCCTGGCTGCAATCCATGCAAGAGCGCCACAAGTTCGCCGAATTTGTGCCCATGTCGGCCAAGAACGCCAAGGACATCGAGCGCCTGTTCGCCATCTGCGCCAAGTACCTGCCCGAGCAGGGCTGGTGGTACGCCGAAGACGAGCTGACCGACCGCAGCGAGAAGTTCCAGGCCGCCGAGACCGTGCGCGAAAAGCTGTTCCGCCTCACCGGCGACGAGTTGCCCTACACCTCTACCGTCATCATCGACAAGTTCGAAGAAGAGCCACCCGCCCGCAAAGGCCAGAAGCGCCTGCTGAAAATCGCTGCCACCATCGTGGTCGAGCGCGATGGCCACAAAGCCATGGTGATCGGCGACAAGGGCGAGCGCATCAAGCGCATCGGCATGGAAACCCGTGTCGAACTCGAAAAGCTCATGGATGCCAAGGTGTTCATTGAGGTCTGGGTCAAGGTTCGCTCCGGCTGGGCCGACGACGAAGCCCGCGTGCGCTCTTTCGGCTACGGCGACTGACCACGCACCCCCCTGGGCCACCGGTCGGCCCTGGCGTGCTGTGTAGCCCTGTTTTTATCTGACCATGGCCACCAAACGCACGCTGGATGAACCTGCTTATGTGCTCCACCGCTACGACTGGAGCGAGTCCAGCCTGATCCTGGAAGTCTTCACCCGCCACCACGGCCGCATGGCCATCGTGGCCAAGGGGGTGAAAAAGCCCACCTCCAACTTTCGCCCCATCTTGCTGCCGCTGCAACCCCTGCGGCTGTCGTTTGGCGGCGATGCCGAGATCCGCACCCTCAAGGCGGCCGAGTGGGTGGGCGGCCATGTGATGCCCACCGGCGACGCACTGCTGTCGGGCTACTACCTCAACGAACTGCTGATGCGCCTGCTGGCCCGCGACGACCCGCACGCCGTGCTGTTCGATGCCTACGCCATTGCGGTCCAGGTGCTGGCCTCCGAACATGGCGAGGCCCTGCAACCCGCGCTGCGGGCCTTCGAGCTGTTGCTGCTGCGCGAGATCGGGCTGCTGCCCTCGCTGGACGTGCAAACCATGACGCTGGAGCCGCTGGACCCCGCGGGCCGCTACAGCCTGGTGGCCGAGGGCGGCCTGCGCCAAAGCCAACAGGACGACCGCGCCAGCCTCAGCGGTGCCCAATGGCTGCTGCTGCAGCACTCGCTGCAGGCCGGCGCCCCCTTTACCGCCACTTTGCGCGCCTGCGCCGAGGTGCTGAACGGCCTGAAGCCCCAGCTGCGGGCCGTGCTGCACTACCATTGCGGCATGGCAACGCTGCATACGCGGCAACTGATGATGGACCTGCAAAATTTATGAGCCAATCCCCCACGCGCACCGCGCTTTCCGTCAACGTCAACAAAGTCGCCCTGGTGCGCAATACCCGGCACCTGGGCATCCCCAGCGTGGCCCGCGCGGCCACGCTGTGCCTGCAGGCGGGGGCCCAGGGCATTACCGTGCACCCGCGGCCCGACGCGCGGCATATCCGCCCGGAAGACGTGACCGAGCTGTCGGCCTTGCTCAAGGCCTGGCCGGACCGCGAATTCAACATCGAAGGCAACCCGTTTCAGAACCTGATGGACTTCGTGCGCCAGTGCCGCCCGCAGCAGTGCACCTTTGTGCCTGACGGCGAAGACCAGTTCACCAGCGACCACGGCTGGAACCTGGCGCAAGACGGCGAGCGCCTGCGCCCGCTGATTGCCGAAGCCCACAGCCTGGGCGTGCGCGTCAGCCTGTTCATGGATCCCGTGCCCGCCGCCATGGCCCAGGCCAAAGCCGTGGGTGCCGACCGCGTCGAGCTCTACACCGAAACCTTCGCCAGCGCCTTTGGCCAGCCGCATTTCCAAGAGGTTTTTGAGCAGTTTGTGCAGACAGGACGGGCGGCAGCAGCTATTAATTTAGGAGTCAACGCCGGCCACGACCTGAACCGCGACAACCTCACCACCTTCCTGCGCGGCTGTCCCATGGTGCAAGAAGTGTCCATCGGCCACGCCCTGGTGGCCGACGCGCTGGAACTGGGCTACGCCGCCACCGTGCAAGACTATCTGCGCTGCATTGATGCAGCCTTTGCCTGACAAGGAGTACCCGCGATGGGATTGCCGCTTAAAAACCTCAGCATGCCGGACTTTGTGGCCTGGGAGAACGCCCAGCCCACGCGCAACGAGTTCTACCGGGGTGAAGTCTTCGCCATGGTCGGGCCGCGCCGCGTGAATGGGGAAGTCGTTGTCAATGTGCTGACTGCATTGAAGCACCATCTCAAAGGATCGCCTTGCCGCGTGTACAGCGAAAGCATGAAGCTCCAGGTGGCCGACGACGCGCTGTTTTACCCGGATGTGTTCGTCACCTGCGATGCGCAAGACCTGCGCACGGACCGCATCTTCCGCGCGCCCACGCTGGTGCTGGAGGTCCTGTCGCCCACGACCGCCGGGTTCGACCGGGGCCTGAAGTTCGCCACCTACCGGCGCATCCCGTCCCTGCAAGAGTATTTGCTGATCGACCCGATGGAGCGCAGCGTGGAGCTGTTCCGGCGCAATGCCCAGGGCCTGTTCGAGCTGCACGACATGACGGCAGCTACCCACCTGGTGCTGGCCAGCGTGGGGCTGGAAATGCCCATCGCCGACGTGTTTGAAGGCGTGGAGCCGGGCGACACGCTGGACGAAACACCTGACGACATTCCTCGACCATGATCTACGGCATCGGCACCGACATCTGCGACGTGCGTCGCATCCGGGCCAGCCTGGAGCGGCATGGCGACCGGTTTGCGGAAAAGGTGCTCAGCGATGCCGAACTGGCGGTGTGGCGCCGCCGCAGTGCGCGCAACCCCGAGCGCGGTGTGCGCTATCTGGCCACCCGCTTCAGCGCCAAGGAATCCTTCAGCAAGGCCATTGGCATGGGGATGCGCATGCCCATGACCTGGCGGCTGTGCGAGATCGGCAACCTGCCCAGCGGCCAGCCGGTGCTGGTGCTGCACGGCGTACTGAAAACCTGGTTCGAGGAGCGCCAACTGAGCGCCCATGTGACCGTGACCGATGAGACCGACTATGCCGCCAGTTTTGTGGTGGTGGAGCAGCCACCGGCCTGAAACTGGTTTGCTATAGTGTTGATAGCTGCTCACGCCCATTGAATGAGCGCTAGAGCCTTATTTCTTATAAAGTATTGCCATGTCCCAACACGCACCCCTCATCATCGACATCGCGGGCACCAGCCTGACCAAGGCCGACCGCCAGCGCCTGCAGCATCCGCTGGTCGGCGGCCTGATTTTGTTTGCCCGCAACTGGCAAGACCGGGCGCAACTTACCGCGCTGTGCCGCGCGATCAAGAAGGTCCGCCCCGACGTGCTGGTTTGCGTGGACCACGAGGGCGGCCGGGTACAGCGCTTCAAGACCGACGGCTTCACCCACCTGCCGCCCATGCATGTGCTGGGCGAGCTGTGGATGGCGGACGCCTTGCAGGCCACCAACATCGCCACCGCCTGCGGCTACGTGCTGGCGTCTGAGCTGCGTGCCTGCGGGGTCGATTTCAGCTTCACCCCGGTGCTGGACCTGGATTTTGGCGACAGCAGCGTGATCGGCAACCGCGCTTTCCACCGCGACCCGCGCGTGGTCAGCATGCTGGCCAAGAGCCTGGTGCACGGCCTGCTACAGGCGGGCATGGGCAACTGCGGCAAGCATTTCCCCGGGCACGGCTTCGTGACCGCCGACTCGCACACCGCCATTCCGGTGGACAAGCGCAGCCTCAAAGCCATTCTGGCGGATGACGCTGCGCCCTACGGCTGGCTCAACACCAGCCTGCGCAGTGTGATGCCCGCCCACGTGATCTACCCCAAGGTAGACAAGCGCCCGGCAGGTTTTTCCGAAAAGTGGCTGCAAGAGATATTGCGTGGCAAGCTGGACTTCCAGGGGGCCATCTTCAGCGACGACCTCAGCATGGCCGGGGCCCGCAAGATTGACGGCCAGGATGTCAGTTACACCGAGGCAGCGATTGCCGCCCTGCAAGCCGGTTGCGACCTGGCGCTGCTGTGCAACCAGAGCCTGGGCGATGGCCAGGAGCTCGATGCCTTGCTGGCCGGCCTGGCCGAAGCCCAGCTCAAGGGCCTGTGGCACCCCGATGAGGCCAGCGAGGCCCGCCGCCAGGCCCTGCTGCCCGTAGGCCCTGCGCCCGAATGGGACGCGTTGATGACCCAGCCCGCCTACATGCAGGCGCTGTGGCTGGTGCCTTGACCGGTACTACTGTTTTTATAGCTGCTCACGCTTATGGAATAAGCGCTGGCAGCCTAAAAAGCATACAAATTACTCTTTGCGCAGCGCCGGGAACAAAATGACGTCCCGGATGCTGGCGCTGTCGGTCAGCAGCATCATCAGGCGGTCGATGCCGATGCCGCAGCCGCCAGTGGGGGGCATGCCGTATTCCAGGGCGCGTACGAAGTCGTGGTCGAAGTGCATGGCTTCGTCGTCGCCGCTGTCCTTGGCGTTCACCTGGGCCTGGAAGCGGGCGGCCTGGTCTTCGGCATCGTTCAACTCGCTGAAGCCGTTGCCGAACTCGCGGCCGGTGATGTAGAGCTCGAAGCGCTCGGTGACCTCGGGCCGGTCGTCGTTGGCGCGGGCCAGGGGCGAGATTTCGGTGGGGTGCTCCATGATGAAGGTGGGCTGCCAGAGCTTGTCTTCCACGGTTTCTTCAAAGTACAGCACCTGCAGGCTGGCCAGGGTGCGGCCCGCGAGCTTGTTCTTGGCCTCGGTCAGGCCGAGCTTTTTCACCGCGTTGGTCAGCCAGTTGGCATCGAACACGTTGTCGCCGGCTTCGGTGTACTTCTGGATGGCTTCCACAATCGTCAGGCGCTCGAAGGGCTGGCTCAGGTCGACTGGCTTGCCCGCGTAGGTGAGCTGCAACGAGCCAGTGGCACGCTGGGCGGCGTCGCGGATCAGCTTTTCGGTGTAGTCCATCAGGTCCTGGTAGTTCCAGTAGGCCGCGTAGAACTCCATCATGGTGAACTCGGGGTTGTGGCGCACCGAGATGCCTTCGTTGCGGTAGCTGCGGTTGATTTCGAACACGCGCTCGAAGCCGCCGACGATCAGGCGCTTGAGGTAGAGCTCGGGCGCGATGCGCAAAAACATTTCCTGGTCCAGCGCGTTGTGGTGCGTCTTGAACGGCTTGGCGTTGGCACCGCCGGGAATGGGGTGCAGCATGGGCGTCTCCACCTCCAGGAAGTCGTGGGCCACCATGAAATCGCGCAGGGCGCTGACGGCCTTGCTGCGGGCCATGAAGCGCTGGCGGGCCTGCACATCGGTCATCAGATCGACGTAGCGCTGGCGGTACTTGGTTTCCTGGTCGGCCATGCCGTGGAACTTGTCGGGCATGGGGCGCAGGCTCTTGGTGAGCAGACGCACGCTGGTGGCGTGCAAGGAGAGCTCGCCGGTGCGGGTTTTGAAGACGGTGCCCTCGGCCGCCACGATGTCGCCCAGGTCCCAGTGCTTGAAGCTGGCGTACAGCTCCGCGCCCACGTCTTCGCCCTTGATGTAGATCTGGATGCGGCCACCGGTGTCGCCAAACGACGCGTCTTGCAGGGTGCAAAAGCTGGCCTTGCCCATGACGCGCTTGAGCATCATGCGGCCCGCGACCTTGGCCGTGGCACCCAGGGCGGCCAGTTCTTCGGTGGACAGGCTGTTGAAGCGCTCAAACAGGCTGGCGGCGTGGTCGCTGGGTTTGAAGTCATTGGGGAACGCGACACCCTTGCCCTCGGTTTGCTGCTGGCGGATGGCTTTGAGCTTTTCGCGGCGCTCCAGAATCAGCTGGTTTTCGTCTTGTACGGGTGCGGGGGGGAGGGTGTTTTCAGACATGGAAGCGTTTTGGATGGAGAAAGGGCGGGTTGCGCCGAACCCGCCATTCTAAAACGCCGCCAGTGGGTCCTGTGGTCAGTGGGTAACGCCGTCGCGGCGCAGTACCTTGAAGAAGGTCAGCACCAGAATCCGCAGATCCAGCGCCAGGGAGCGGTGTTGCAGGTAGTAGGCGTCGAGTGCCACTTTGGCCGGAATCGGCAGTTCGTCGCGCCCGTGGATCTGCGCCCAGCCGGTCAGCCCGGGCACCAGGGTGTGCACGCCCTGGGCGGTGCGCAGGGCCACCAGGTCGTGCTGGTTGAACAGCGCAGGGCGCGGCCCCACAAAGCCCATATCGCCCTTCAGAATGCTCCACAGTTGGGGCAACTCGTCCAGGCTGCTCTTGCGCAAAAAGCTACCGATGGGCGTCAGGTAGGTATCCGGATTTGCTAGCAAATGCGTAGCTACTGCAGGCGTACCTATGCGCATGGAGCGGAACTTTGGCATGGAGAAAATGCTATTGTTTTTACCCACCCGGTCAGACCAGTACAACACCGGACCGGGGGAGGTGAGGCGCACCGCCAGGGCCACCAGCAGCAAGGGCAGGGCCAGCACCAGCAGGGCCAGCAGGGCCAGAAATAGGTCGATCAGCCGTTTCATGGCCGGTAGTCCACCAGCGCCCGGCGCAGACCCTCATCGACCGTGACGGGTGGTATCCAGCCCAACAGCGTGCGCGCTTTGCGGCTGTCGATCTGCAGGTTGCCGCACAGGCGTTGCGCTGCCGCACGTCGGCCCAGCAGTGTGGCTGCGGTCATCAGCATCCAGATGGGTGCGGGCAGTAAACGGGCGGGGCGGTCCATGGCGCGGGCAATGCGTTGGACTAGTGCTGTGGTGGACAGGTCCTCGCCATCGCTGACCATCAAGGTCTGGTGCGCCGCCGCAGGGTGGGTCAGGCAGGTGGCGATGAGGTCCACCAGGTTGTCCACGGCCAGCAGGCTGCGTTGGTTGTCGATGTAGCCCAGCGGCAACGGCGTGCCACGCGCCACGGCCCGCGCCAGTGCCGCAAAATTGGCCCCCACCCCCAGGCCGTACACCAGCGGCGGTCGCAAAATGGTCAGGGCCAGGCCGCTGCCGCGGACGACGTTTTGCAAAGCCTGTTCGGTTTCCAGTTTGCTGATGCTGTAGCCGTCCTGGGGCGCGCAAGGACTGGTTTCGCAAAACGGCTGGTGGGCCGGTGTGGATTCGCCGTTAACCTTGATGGAGCTGAGGAACACCAGGCGCTGCACGCCCGCTTGCGCGGCCATCTGCGCCAGGCGCGTGCTGCCCACCACATTGACCTGCCGAAACGCATGCAATGGATCAACGGCCTGTTCATGCATCACATGGACCCGCGCCGCCAAGTGGACCACCGCGTCGATGCCCGCCAAGGCCGTATGCCAATCGGTGGAGGCATCCAGATCGCCGACCTGCACGTGCTGCACCCCGGCAGGCAGCCGCTCCACCCCAGATGCCCGCACCGCCGCCCGCACCTCAAACTGCGGCAGCGTCAGCAAATGCGCCACCAGGGCACGTCCCACGAAGCCGGTGGCTCCTGTTACCAGTACTTTCACGGGCGAAGGTACCCAAAAAAACGGGGCGAAATTGGCATTGGTTGATGTGGACAGAGACCGTTACGGGGGTCGGCGATACTGTGTAGCTTGTGCATGGGTTACTGCGGAAGTCTTGGGGATGCCGGGGTATGTAGCACGTAAATATCAAGTATTGAATGGCCAAGCTACTCTATTTCATTTCCGAAGACTGGTTTTTTTGCTCGCATTTTCTAGACCGGGCCAAACTCGCGCAATCTCAAGGTTTTGAAATTGTAGTTTTGGCCCGTGAAGGTCGGCACGCCCAGCGTATCAAAGATGCTGGCTTTCGTATTGTGGGTTTAGATATGGAGCGCAGCAGCACCCAGCTTTGGAAGGAGTGGCAGGTACTGCGCCAAGTATGGCGCGTGTACGGTCAGGAAAAGCCGGATGTACTGCACCACGTCGCCCTTAAACCTATTATTTATGGCAGCCTCGTGGCCCGGCTGCGTGGATTGCGTGCGGTGGTGAATGCGCCGGTTGGTATGGGCTACGTTTTCACCTCGCAAGACAAGAAGGTGCGTTGGCTTAGGCCGTTGGTGGGTCTTTTTCTTCGCAATTTGCTCAATCCGCAGGGCAGCAAAGTTATTTTTGAGAATAGCGAAGATCTGCAGGCCCATGTGCTGCGCAAGGCAGTTCGGCCGCTGGACGCGGTCTTGATCCAAGGGGCGGGCGTGGATACGGCGGTGTTCCATCCCGTCGCGGCGCCCCAAGGCGACCCGATTGTGGTGATGGCGGCGCGGATGTTGAAGGACAAAGGAGTGGTCGAGTTTGTAGCGGCGGCGCGGCTGCTGCGGCAGCGGGGCGTTGGCGCGCGGTTTTGGCTGGTGGGGGCACCCGATCCAGGAAACCCGTCGTCGTTGACGAAGGCGGAGTTGATGGGTTGGCAAGCGCAGGGTGATGTGGAGTGGCTGGGACACCAAGACGATATGCCAAGCCTGTTGCAGCGTTGCCATATCGCGTGTTTGCCCTCCTACCGCGAGGGTCTTCCCAAGTTTTTGTTGGAAGCGATGGCCAGCGGACTGGCGGTTGTCAGCACGGATGTGCCGGGGTGCCGCACCGCGGTGCAGCACGGACTGACGGGCTTGCTGGTGCCTGCGCGGGATGTGGTCGCATTGGCTGACGCATTGGCGCAGTTGATATCGCAGCCGTTACAGCGTGCTGATATGGGCAGATGCGCGCGGGCCCGTGTCGAGCGAGAATTTTCCGGTACCCATATCAACCAACAGACGTTGGAACTCTACCAACGGTTGGTCGCCACACCTTTCAACGGCACACCACACACAGATGCTTGAAGCGTAGCGTCGGTTGAACTGGCTCGCCTCTTTTTCATGACGCCCTTGGGTCATCCGCCACGCGCTGGAGTACGCCACGCCAGTGGTGCTCCATTTCTGTGGAAATGCCATGGGTTTTAGGGAGGTGGGGGTCGCATGTCCATTGCCTCCATTGGTCCAAGCACCGCTTTACCGGCAACGCCAGCAATGCCATCACCGCGAAATGCCACTGGCCCGACCGCACAAAGTATCGCAATTGGTACTTGGCCATGGCGCGGCGAATTTTCGGAAACCTGTGCCAGTCGATGCTGGTGTTGACACGGTAGGCAAACAGTACTTCGTCGATGGTGGTAAACCGGCTGCTGCGGTAGGTGCGCAGCAGCAACTCCTGGTCCTCGCATAAATAAGGCGCGGGCACGGTGTAGCGGTGGGAGCGAAACCATTCTGTTTTCCCCATCCAGGTGGGGTGGGGGAGGTGAAACCCCAGCCAGGGACGGGCACAAATGTCGGCATGGGAAAGGGCGTACGGGAAACTGCCACTGACGTGGTTGAACTCGTCAACCGTGATGGCCCGGGTGGCTACCAGGTCCAGCGTGCCATCCGCTTGCAACGCGGCAACTTGCCTGGCGAAGCGTTCCGGAAAAGAAATGTCGTCCGCATCCATGCGGGCAAAATACTGGCCTCTGGCCAGATCCACTGCCTGGTTCAGACGTACGGCAATGCCCATATTGCAGCCATCCCGCAACACCTTGATGCGGGAATCACCCAGTTCCTGGGTCAAGTGGTCCAGGGCGCCATCGCTGGAGCCATCGTCCAGTACAAGGAGTTCCCAATCGGTGAACGTCTGCCTCACAATGGACGCAATGGCCAGCCTCAGATGCCTGCCCGCGTTGTATACCGGTAAGGCGACCGTCACCAATGGCGGTAAGCCCCCGGCGTTGCTCATAGCTTTACCCACGCCTGGGGCAGCAGGTGTTCAGTGTTGCGCGCTTGGGCAAACCATTGCTTTGGTGCTACGACTATTTTGTCTGGGCGGGCATTCAACCAAGCACCCCACCAACTGAAGGAACTGTTGGCAATCACGTGGTGTTTGCACAGACTCATGAGGTGCATGTCGTCGTAGGCTTGGTCATTGTGGCCAATATGGTACGTTTTGGCGGCTATGGTCAGGTGTGCTTTTACCCACGGCATGTCGTCTGAAAAAATGTAAAAAACAGGTTTATCGACGCGGTGGAGAAGGTACTCAACGGCGGCGTTGTAGTAATCCAGTGAACACACGCCGTGCAAGGCTGTAGTTGCCTGATTTTTGACATAGTCGCCGCGCCGAACATGCAAACTGACCGCATTGACCTGGCCCATTTCCCTGGCGAGCCAGATGTTTTGGCCTGCCAATGGCGATTTGAAAGAGAAATCTGTGCGTATGGCCGCAGCATGCGCCTGGAAGTATTTGTCGGACTGCCAGTAGCCTTTCAAATAGCAGTCATCCGGTGCATCCTGGATACCGCCCCAATACTGGAAATGGGGCTCGACGACCAGGCTGTCTTTGCGCAGTGCCGCCGCGCTGGGGCGGGACAAGATTCTCTGGACAAGCGGTGTGCGCTGCCATCCCAGGAGGGAGCTTATTTCGGACTCGGATGCGACATCGAACCGTCCCTTGAATGCTTGTTGAAGCTGGAACCCTTGGTGCAATTTGTAGTTCTTAAAACCGGAGATGTCTAACTTGACACCTTGCCCCCGGTCCAGCGCTAGAGCGCGCCCTGCTGCAAACTGGAACATTTGGTTGCCTAAGCCGCCCAAAATATTGGAAATGATCACGGCTAGCTTTACAGGCCCGTGTGGTTCAAGATTTGCCCCACCAGTTTACGGATTTTTTTCTTCGGTCCCACATAGCTTGGTGGAGGGCAGAGGGCCTCGATATCGGCTGATTTCTCGATCGCAAACGGCTGGTGGTATTCGAAACCTTCAAAGAACAACGCGTGGTTTGCCGCACAGAGCTCATCCCATCCATCAACAAGTGTCTTGTTGAACAACGCGCTTACAGGCGAAAAGGACGCCATACCGGTTTCGCGCTTGGGCAAGTAGCGGAGAATTTTTCTCTCTGCATCAAACTTGATGAAATGTAGGTGCACCGAGAAGTTATATAAATACTCGTAGGTGATCATTGGGTACTCAAGGTAACCACGTCCGGTGCCAACCCTGAAAATCTCTTGCAGAAAGTCCGCGGGACTGTTCACATGCTCAATGACGTGTGAGCAGATCACATAGTCAAATTGACCGTCGTCAAATGGAAACCGACCACCGTCGTAATAGTGCACTGGCCGACCAGCAAAATGACCGGCCTGGGTAACGCCACCGCGCTGCGCTACCTGCTCCTGTGCCGAATCAAATCGCAACTCCAAGAATGCATCGGCTCTGCGATGCGGCGTTGACCCCGGACCAATTTCCAGAACGCGGTCCTGTGGCTGGATGGATACTATTTTCTTAGCGTAGAACATGGAATTTTTTTATCATTTTTGCGCTAGGCCCATTACAAACGGACCCATGATTCCCATACAAATGGGTAATTCCATTGCTCTCGGTGTGTGGAGGCAAGTTGTCCCCTGATTTTTTCACGCATCTCCACCGCATTCGGTATGAAGTCATGAAATTGAATTTGTAAAAATCGTATATTCTTAATAAATCCGGTTTCGATGAGGCGCGGGAGTACATCATATTCTCCGCCTTCGATATTTATTTTAAGTAAATCAATTTCATGCACGTGAAGATTTTCCATGGTGGTTGCCATGTCTTTTAATGCAATTTTTTCTTTCAGATGACCACTGGTTTGGCGTGCGGTGCTGGACGCGTCGTCATCTCTGGATATGAAAATCTCGCTGTCAGTATTCGACAAGCCGTAGTTGAAGCATTTTATTTTGGTGTTGCCTGAAAATCGGGCTTCGCATATTTGATAAAAGTCGCTGACTGGCTCGAATATATAAATGGGACACTGGTACTGTTGGTAAAGGGCATTTGCAAAGTCACCTTTGTAGCCACCTATGTCAAACACTACGCTGCCGGAGTTCAAGGTGTACGCCAGTCTGAGTGTGCTATCGCCCTTGTCCTGAACCCATTTCCTGTGTGCGACGAAGAAAGGCTTTTTGACAATATGCAATTGGTAGAGGTAGTTGATCCGGTTGAAGATCTTGGTACCCAATTTCTGGGGCTGCATAACGAGGGCGAAAGCGTTCGAGATTTTCATGGATTGACTGTATGAATTACTTACGCGCCGTTTTCGGAGCGAACGTTTCGCAGCCATTCGAGGCTGAACGTGAAGCCGATCAGGTTGATCGACAGCCATCCAAAAGCCGCGCCGATGATGCCTAGCCGGTCAACCAAGGGGGGGATGATCGCAATCGACAGAACCAGAGCGGCAAGGTTGACCTTGAGCATGCGGTCGACTTTTCCAACGACCAGCCAATGGATGTAGCCCACATTGTAAAAAGCATTCAAAGCGGTACCGATCAGCAGCACCGACAGCACCGGGTAGATGGCAGTGGCGGCTGTTGCATTTCGCACCCAAAAATGAAGCATCCATTCACCCATTGCCGCAAAAAGCAGGCCGCCAATGGCAACCAGGCCTCCAAATAGCCAGAGTAGTTTGATACTGAGCTTGCGCAGCCCCCTCGGATCAAACCGCAGTTGTATAGCCATGGGCATGACCGCCTGAATCAGCGGGTAGACAAGTTGCAGTGCACCCAATGCGATGCTGGCTGCAATGGTGTAGTAGCCAAACTGCTGCAGACCCACCATCTTGCTTAAAATTATTTTGTCCATTTGCACAGTCAGTGCGGCCAGCCAGGCTGTACCCGTCAAGTTGGCAATTGTTTTCCAAACCGGTAGCAGGCTTTGCGGCTCCCACCTGAGGCCGCTTCTTTTTACGCCCGTCGTCCGCCATGCCCGGTGTCCCCGCGCCAGGGTCTCCAGCAGTCCTACACCAGCTTGCCACACCAGGTAAGCGTATAGAGTGGGCCAGCACAACACAACCATCACCCCACCTACATGCCTCGCCAGTGCTCCAATCAGCATGATGGCGTTCAACGGGATTTGGGCCTGTGTTCCAACGAGCAGGCTGCGGTACACCGAGCCTGGGAACTGAACGGCGAAGAGTATGCCGGCGCCGCAGATGGCATAGGTGCCAAGGGAGAGCGGTAGATCGTCCAAGACAAGCCAGTGGGTGGCGATCACATTACTTAGCAGCAGGATGGCCGTTCCGATGGTCAGGCCGAATACCCAATACAAACGCTCAACACCGTATAAAAGCGACGCGGTATCGCGTTTTCCGCCGTCGGTGGCGTTGAATCGGATGGCAAATTCGCGCACCAGCGCCTGGCTTGTTCCGGCGTCCATGATGCCCAACAACGCCTGTAGCATGGTGATAAAACCAATCAAGCCGAATTGTTTCGGTCCCAGCGCCTGCAAGTACCACGGTAACGCCAGAATGGGGGCAAGGGCAATCGTGCCGGTTCCCAGGTAGTTGGCGAGAATGTTGTTTTTGAGTCCCATGGCGCGTGCCCACTAGACTGTGGCGGGCTGGGTGCGGTCTGCCGCAGAGACTGCGTCATCGGGTTGGAAACCTGGAACCAACTGTTGAAGCAGCACCAACATGCGTTTGTTGTCGAAGAGGCGCGCGGCGGCGTTGAGCTCTTGCAGATGGCTGGACAAGGTAACCCAAGTCAGGTACTCCTCATGCGCCCGCAATATCCGCGGATGCTCGGTTGCCTCCGGGTTGTCGCCAATGAGCAACTCCTCATACAGCTTTTCCCCCGGTCGCAAACCGGTGATACAGATTTCAATATCTCCATCGGGACTGAGCGCATCGCGCAGTGTCAAACCCGACAAGGCCAGCATGCGGTGTGCCAGGTCCAGAATTTTTACCGGCTTGCCCATCTCCAGCACAAACACGTCCCCCCCATGCGCCATGGCACCGGCCTGCAGCACCAGTTGCGCGGCCTCGGGGATGGTCATGAAGTAGCGGGTCACCTCAGGGTGGGTGACAGTCAGTGGTCCACCATCGGCCAGTTGCTTGCGAAACAATGGTACGACGCTGCCGCTGGAGCCCAGCACATTGCCAAACCGCACCATAGCGAAGACGGTGGTGTTGGGGCTGCTGGTGTTGTCATCCCACTGCACGAGCGGGCTGGCTGCCAGGGCCTGCAGGATCAGTTCGGCGATGCGTTTGGTGGCGCCCATCACGTTGGTGGGGCGCACGGCTTTGTCGGTGGAGACCAACACAAAACGCGCCACCGAGGTGCTGACAGCCGCGCGCGCCATGTTCAGGGTGCCAAACACGTTGTTCAAGATACCTTCGGCTGGATTGCTTTCGACCAGGGGTACATGCTTGTAAGCGGCAGCGTGGTAGACCGTGGCGGGTCGGTACTGGGTGCAGATGCCTAGCATGCGCGCATAGTTGCCCACACTGCCCAGCAGCGGCACCAGTTCCACGGCCAGGTCGCGCTGGGTGCACAGGGTTTGCAGCTCCGCATGGATGGTGTAGAGCCCGAACTCGTTGTGGTCTACCAGCACCAGACGCAGGGGCCGCTCCACCACGATCTGGCGGCACAGCTCGCTGCCAATACTGCCACCGGCACCCGTCACCAGTACGGTTTTACCGGTAAGGTTGCGGGCCAACAGTTCGGGGTGGGGCGGAATGGGCTCGCGGCCCAGCAGGTCTTCGATGTCGAGTTCGCGGATGTCTTGCACGGTGACACGGCCACTGGCCAGGTCCGACAAGCCCGGTAAGGTGCGCACGTGCACCGGCAGGGTTTGCAAGGTTTGCAGAATTTCGTTGCGGCGCTCCCGGCTGACGCTGGGCACGGCCAGCAAGATGTCGGTGACATTTTCCCGGTGGACGATGCCGGGGATCTGCTGTGGTCCGTAGACCGGCACGCCGTTGATACTGCGGCCTGTTTTGGCCGGGTCGTCGTCGACAAAACCCAGAATGGTGTAGGTGCGCGTGCTGCCCAGTGCAGCGGCAGTTTGCACGCCTGCGTTGCCCGCGCCATAGATCAGCAGGCGTGCGTCGGTGCGCCGCGCACCGATGTCGAGCCCGGCCAGCCAGAACCGGGCGACCGATCGGCTGGTTCCCACCAGCAGCAAAAAAATGAGGGGCTGCAAAATGCCAATGCTGCGGGGAATGACTTCCCACTGCATCCACTGCATCCACTGCAGCACGGCAAAGAGCCAGAGGGTGTAGATACCGACGGCCTGGGCGGTTGCGGTGAGCGCGGCCATGCCGGTGTAGCGAAAGATCGCACGGTACAGGCCAAAGCGTACAAAAATCGGTATGGCCAATAGGGGGCCGAGTGCGTACACCGCCCATTGGGCTCCAACGGGCCAGTGCAGCTTGTCCAGCCGCAGGGTAAACGCCAGCCACATGGCAAACAGCCCCAAGACCACGTCCAGCGAGACCACCACCAGCCGCTTGGTCGAGCGGGGCCATTGCAGAATCGCGTGGTGGTTCGAAAGAAATACCCTCATCATTCGGGACGCTGTGGAGTCGGATGCGCTTTGACCAGCACATCGGCCACCAGTTCCAAACGTACCAGGGGGCTGTCCAGGGCCAGCAAATTGTGTTTGAGCTGCACCGACAGCGGCAGCATTTCACACCAGCGGTTGGCCACCCAGCCGCAATCGTCCAACTGCAGGGGCGGCAGGATCGGAAAGCGGTCTTCTGCGACATGCTGCTCACGCAGTGTCTGTACCAGCTGGCCCAGCGTCTTGGATGCATGCGCCAGGTCACTGGGGATGGGGGTGGCGACCTCGTCGTCCAGCAACTCGACATCCGCCACCCATTGGCCGTGGGCCAGTTGGCGGCTGGACTGGATGCGAAAGCGTTCGCCGCCCAAGCAGTCAATCTCCATCAAACCGGGCTGCGGGGCATCGAAATGGGTGATCCGGGCCAACGTACCCACCGGAAGAAATGTTTCGCTCTCTACCCCGGGGCGGCGTACTTCAGAGCCCTTCAGCAGCGAGACGATACCGAAGGGTGTGCCCGCCTTGCGGCATTGCTCCACCATGTGGAGGTAGCGCACTTCAAAGATGCGCAGTGGCAGCAGACCACCGGGGAACAGCACGGTTTCCAGGGGGAACAGAGGCAGGTTGGCGTAGGCGCGGGGTGTGGACAAAGGGGGCTCTGGGCAAACGGTGACAGGCGCTATCATCCCACGACCCGAATAGGCGTTTGCATGTTGTACCAAATCATCTCGTTTTTGTTGGAAGTCGCCACCGGTCTGGTCGGCAGTGCCTGCCTGTTGCGCCTGTATATGCAATACCAGCGCATCTCATTTCGCAATCCGGTCGGTAACCTGGTGTTTGCGCTCAGCGACTGGCTGGTGCTGCCGCTGCGGCGCATGGTGCCGGCGGTCGGGCGCTGGGACCTGTCCAGTGCCATCGCTCCGTTTTTGCTGAAGTTGCTGCAGTTCTTCTTGCTGTGGCTGTGGGCGGGCGGCGTAGCGGGGATATTGGCAGTGCCGGTGCTGGCGGTGTTTGGTGTGGTGTCGATGGCCATCACCGGGCTGATCGGCATACTGCTGATTTACAGCGTGTTGTCGTGGATGCAGGCCCGCTCACCGCTGTCCGACGTGCTGGAGCGCCTGTGTGCCCCCCTGCTGCTGCCGGTGCGGCGCATCGTGCCACCGGTGGGAGGGTTTGATCTGTCGGCGCTGGTGCTGTTGGTGCTGCTGCAGGTGGCATCTATCGTGATGAACTACGCGCTACCTGCAGTGCTGGTGATGGTGTAAGCCCGTTGCGCTGCTACACATTTAAACTATCATTTTGATAGCTTCTTACGCTTATTAGATAAGCGCAGGCGGCCGATTTTTATCTCTAAAAATCGGCCTGAAAACTACACTACGGCATCCACCGGCTGCTTGAGCAGCATGGCCAGCGTGTGGGCGATGGTTTTGCGCAGTTCCTTGCGGTTGCAGATCAGGTCGATCGCACCCTTTTGTTGCAGGAACTCGGCCCGTTGGAAGCCTTCGGGCAGGGTGACGCGCACGGTGGACTCGATCACGCGGGGGCCGGCAAAGCCGATCAGCGCCTTGGGCTCGGCAATCACCACGTCGCCCACAAATGCAAAGCCAGCGCTCACGCCACCCATGGTCGGGTCGGTCAGCACGCTGATGTAGGGCAGGCCCTTCTTGGCCAGGCGGGTGAGAGATGCATTGGTCTTGGCCATTTGCATCAGGCTCAGCAGGCCTTCCTGCATGCGCGCGCCGCCGGTGGCGGTAAAGCAGATGAACGGCACTTTTTGCTCAATGGCGGCGTGCACGGCGCGCACGAAGCGCTCGCCCACCACGCTGCCCATGCTGCCGCCCATGAATTCAAACTCAAAGCAGGCCACTACCACGTTGATGCCGTGGACCGAGCCGCCCATCACCACCAGCGCATCGGTCTCGCCGGTGTTTTCCATGGCTTCCTTGATGCGCTCGGGGTACTTGCGGCTGTCCTTGAACTTCAGCGGGTCGACCGGAACCACCTCCTGGCCCAGCTCGTAGCGGCCTTCGGCATCCAGAAACACATTCAGGCGCGCGCGGGCGCTGATGCGGTGGTGGTGGCCGCAGGTGGGGCAGACGTTCTGGTTTTGCTCCAGGTCGGTCTTGTACAGCACGGTTTCGCAGCTTGGGCATTTGATCCACAGCCCCTCGGGCACGCTGCGCCGGTCGGCCGGGTCGGAGCGCTGGATTTTGGTGGGGAGCAGTTTTTCAAGCCAAGACATGGTGGGTTCCTCTGTACTGTGGGCGCGCCCTGGCCATCCAGGGGCGCGCCGGGGATTATGCGTCGAGAGCCGCGCGGATTCCGCGCAAAAAGTCGGTGGCGGTAGCGACCACCTGGTCGCGTGGCTGGTTGTCGATCAGCTGGATGATCTTGCTGCCGATCACCACCGCGTCGGCCACCTGGCCAATGGCGCGGGCGGTTTCGGCATCGCGGATGCCAAAACCCACGCCCACGGGGATGTGCACGTGCTGGCGGATGCGCGGCAGCATGGCCTCGACCGCGCCAGTGTCCAGCGTGCCCGCACCCGTTACGCCCTTGAGCGACACGTAATACACGTAGCCGCTGGCCACCTGGGCCACCTGCTGCATGCGCTTTTCGGTGGAGGTGGGGGCCAGCAAAAAGATCAGGTCCATGTGGTGGGCCTTGAGCTTGGCGGCAAAGTCCACGCATTCTTCGGGCGGGTAGTCCACCACCAGCACGCCATCCACACCGGCTTTCGATGCGTTCTGGATGAAGGCATCGGCACCGTGGGTCTGGTCGTAGCGCTCCACCGGGTTGGCGTAGCCCATTAGCACGACAGGCGTGTGCGCGTCTTGCAGGCGGAACTGGCGCACCATCTCCAGCACGTCGGCCATGCCGATACCAAAAGCCAGGGCCTTGTCGCCCGCCTTCTGGATCACCGGGCCGTCGGCCATGGGGTCGCTGAACGGAATGCCCAGCTCGATGACATCGGCCCCAGCAGCCACCATGCCGTGCATCAGCGCGGGCGTGATGTCGGCGAAGGGGAAGCCTGCGGTGACGTAGGGGATCAGCGCGGTGCGGCCGTCCTTTTTGAGTTGCGCGAAGGTCGCGTCAATACGGCTCATACGGCCTCCTTGCTGGCGCTGGCAGTGTTGGCGCCCTTTACGGTCAGGCCGCGCATGGATGGGCGGTCGTAGAAGTCGCTGCCGGACAAATCGGCCACGGTGCCAATGTCTTTGTCGCCCCGGCCGGACAGGTTGACCAGAATCGACTGGTCGGGCCGCATGGTTTTGGCCATCTTCATGGCGTAGGCAAAGGCGTGGCTGGACTCCAGCGCGGGGATGATGCCCTCGGTGCGGCACAGGTAGTGGAAGGCCTCCAGCGCTTCGGTGTCCGTGATGCCCACGTATTCGGCGCGGCCGATGTCCTTCAAGAATGCATGCTCGGGGCCCACGCCGGGGTAGTCCAGCCCGGCGCTGATGCTGTGGGTTTCGGTGACCTGGCCATTGGCGTCTTGCAGCAGGTAGGTGCGGTTGCCGTGCAGCACGCCCGGGCTGCCTTTTTGCAGCGATGCCGAGTGCTTGCCCGATTCCAGGCCTTCGCCCGCCGCTTCCACGCCGATCAGCCGGGTGGTCGCCACGTCGATGTAGGGGTAGAAAATGCCCATGGCATTGCTGCCGCCGCCCACGCAGGCGACCACGGCATCGGGTTGGGCACCGGTACAACCGGCGGCGGCCAGCATCTCCGGCATCTGCACCAGGCATTCGTTGCCGATCACGCTCTGGAAGTCACGCACCATCATCGGGTAAGGGTGGGGGCCCGCCACCGTGCCGATGATGTAGAAGGTGTTGTCCACATTGGCCACCCAGTCGCGCATGGCTTCGTTCAGCGCGTCTTTCAGGGTTTTGCTGCCCGACTCTACCGGCACCACGGTGGCACCCAGCAGTTTCATGCGGTAGACGTTGGGGCTTTGGCGCTTCACGTCTTCGCTGCCCATGTAAACCACGCATTCCAGGCCGTAGCGGGCGCAGATGGTGGCCGTGGCCACGCCGTGCTGGCCCGCGCCGGTTTCCGCGATGATGCGCGGCTTGCCCATGCGCTTGGCCAGCATGGCCTGGCCGATGGTGTTGTTGATCTTGTGTGCGCCGGTGTGGTTCAGGTCTTCGCGCTTGAGGAAGATCTGCGCGCCGCCCATTTCACGGCTGGTGCGGGCCGCGTGGTAGATGGGTGACGGGCGGCCCACAAAGTGCGCCAGTTCCGAGGCGAACTCGGCCAGAAAGGCCGGGTCATGCTGGTACTGGGCGTAAGCCTCTTTCAGCTCGTCGATGGCGTGGGTCAGTGTTTCAGAGACAAAACTGCCCCCGTACATGCCGAAGTGGCCTGAGACATCAGGCTGTTGGTAGGTTGTCATGGTGGTACTTTGCAAGTGGGTCGTCTGCCGCGCGCACAGCGGCGACAAACTGGTGGATTTTTGCGGCATCTTTGATCCCCTTGGAGATTTCGACACCGGAGCTCACATCAACGGACAGCGACAGAGCGCGTGGCCGAACCTGCAAAATGCCATCGGTCACGTTTGCAGGCGTGAGTCCACCACTTAAGACGAGGTGAGAGCTGACGCTTGGAGGAAGACGTGACCAATTGAATGTTTTTCCGCCGCCGCCATATCCATCGACGTGTGCGTCGAGCAGGATGGCTTGGGCTGTTGCGTAATCGGATGCGAATTTTAGCAAGTCGAATGGCTGGCTGTCATCCAGGGGAATTCGGGCCGCCCGCAAAAAGGGCCGGGTGCCGTTGGCACTGGCCGCCCAGCAGTCCGCAGGCGACTCATCACCATGAAATTGGACTGTGGCGCTTGGTATATAAGCACAAGCAGCTATTACATTAATAGCGCTCTCGTTGACGAACAGCAAAACCGGCGTGACAAAGGGCGGCAGGCGCTTGGCCAGCTCTGCCGCGCGCTGGGGCGTGACGTACCGCGGGCTGGGTGGGTACAGCACAAAGCCGACGGCATCGGCCCCGGCGGCAACGGCTGCGTCCACGTCCTGCTCGCGGGTCAGGCCGCAGATCTTGATACGGGTGCGGGTGGGGGCTTGGAATGGTGTCATGGCAGCCAATCATAGGCCGCTGTGCGCTCGGGCAGGCCCCAGTGCGCCGGATACACCGGCCCCATGAAGTACAAACCGTCGGGCGAGAAGGTGGGCGCGGCGGCTTTGCGGTCGCGTGCGGCCAGCACCTGCAGAATCCACTCGGGCGGCTGGAAACCCTGGCCCACCACCACCAGGCAGCCCATCAGGTTACGGATCATGTGGTGCAAAAACGCGTTGGCTTCAAACTCGAAGCGCCAGTACACGCCGCGCTGGCTGATCTCGATGCGGCGAATGGTCTTGACCGGCGACAAGGCCTGGCAGCGCGCCGCTCTGAATGATGAAAAGTCGTGTTCGCCCAGCAAATGCGCCGCCGCCTGTTGCATGGCCTCCCGGTCCAGCGGCCGGTAGATCCAGCCCACGCGCCCGCCTTCGACGCTGGGGCGCACGGGCGACTCCAGCAGCGCGTAGACATAGCGGCGGGCTACGGCGTTGGCGCGGCAGTGGAAGCTGTCGGGCATTTCCTGGGCCCATTGCACGGCGATATCGCGCGGTAAAAAGGCATTTACGCCGCGCACCCACGAGGCGGTGGGGCGCTGCAAGGGCGTGTCAAAGTGCACCACCTGCATCAGGCCGTGCACACCCGCGTCGGTGCGGCCTGCGCACAGGGTGGACACCTTGCGCTGGCTGAACGATGCCAACGCGGCTTCCAGCTTGTCTTGTACGGTATTGCCCGACAACTGGCTCTGCCATCCCTCGTAGCCCTGGCCGTTGTAGCTCACGCCCAGGGCTATCCGCACAGCGCAGGTCCCCCGTGCAGAGGCATCAGGACAGGCTGTCCAGGAATTTCTGGGCCTTGGCGCGCAGCGCGCCGGTGGCTTCTTCCAGCACCTCTTCGGCCAGGGCGCGGGCACCGTCTTCGTCGCCGATAGAGCTGAATTCTTCGGCCAGCGACAACTTGGTGGCCAAGGGGTCGCTCTCGTCGATGGGGTCCGTCTCGGCTTCCGCTTCCGGGGTGTCTGCGGTTTCGGATGGGAGCTCGGGGGCTGGCTCGTCCAGATCGAGCGACAGAGAGCTCAGGTCGAACCCGATGGCGCCTGGTGCATCCTCTGCTGCGGGCGCTGCGGCGGTGGGGCCCGAAAGAGGGGAGGAGGCCGTGCTCAGGTCCAGATCAAAGTCCAGGCCGTCAAACGGCTCGTCTTCGGCCGCATGCGGCAGATCCAGCGCAGCCGGCAGGGTGAGCGATGCCGCCAGAGGGTCAGACACCAAGGGTGCCGCAGGCGCATCGGTCGTGGCAGGCAGATCGCTGTCCAGGAAGTCCAGGTCCAGATCCAGGTCCAGGCCTTCCAGGCCTGCGGGTGGGTCCATCGCGGCGACCGGTGCAAATCCAGAAATGGGCGCGTCGGCAGCAGGTTCGGTACGGATGCTGTTCATCCAGGTTGGGCTGTCGGCAGCAGTGGCCGCCGCGTGGGCTTGTGCCGAATGGTAGAGGCTGTTATTGGGGTCCAGGCCGTGGCCCATGGCGGCGATGCGCTCCCACTCGGGGCCCTGGCCGTCGGTGAGCGCATGGGCGATGGTGGCCAGGCCTGCAAAGTTGGCGATGTCGCGGCGCTTGGCGTAGATTTCCAGCAGCTTGCTGTGGATGGCCATGCGGTCCGGCGTGGCACGCAAGGCTTCCTTGAGGATTTCCTCCGCCTGCAGGTCCCGGCCATAGGCCAGGTAGACATCGGCTTCGGCGACCGGATCGACATCGCTGGCGGCATCGAGCTGGCTGGGCGAATACGACATGCTGGAGGCCGGGGCCTCGTCGGCATGGGTGTCCACGCGCTGGCCACCGCTGGCACCAAAGAACGAGTCGGCCTGCAGGCGGCTTTCCAGGAACGAGCTGTCGGCGCTGGCCATTTGCTTGCGTTTGCGGGCGCTGTACACGCCGAAGCCGCCCAGCAAGGCGACCAGACCGGCCGCAGCCAGCACCAGAGGGTTGTTACGCAGTGTGTCCATCCAGCTGTCGGACTCTTCGGCGGCGGGGGCTGGCGCTACCGCACTGGCGGCGGAGGCTGGGGCCGAAGCGGGCGCGGCGACTGGCGCAGCGGGTTCGGAAGCAGGCGCAGAGGCTACCGGGGCCACAGCAGCGGCCACCACAGGAGCCGATACGGCGGGCGTGGGCTCTACCGGGGCCGATGCCACCGGCGGTGCCGGTACCGCCACGGGGATGGCGGGCAATTCCGCCACCGGCGCTTTGGCCGCACTGGCCACCGGTGCGCTCGGCACCGTGGTGGAGGCGCCCAGCTTGTTCAGTTCGGTGATGTTCTTGGCGAGTTCGGCGACGCGGGCCGAGGCCTCCTGGTCGGCTTTGTCGCGGGCAATCTTGTCTTCGTCGGTCTTGCTCTTGAGCGCGCCTTTGGACAGGGTGAGCTTGTCGGGTGCGGCGGTGGACGGCTTTTTCTCGTCTACTTGGGCTTGTACCTTGCCGCTGGCCTTGCGGTCGGCCTCGGCCACCTGCACCGATGGTGCGCCACCGGCCAGTTTGCTGCGGAAGGCGTTGAAATCGCGGCTTTGCGCAGTGATGATCTGGGTGGCTTCCACCGGCGGGGTGCTGCTCGCCTGGCTAGCGTCGGGCAGGTTCAGCACGGCACCGGCCTTGACCCGGTTCACGTTGCCGTTGATGAAGGCATTCGGGTTGGCGCGCAACATGGCCACCAGCATCTGGTCCAGCGACACGTTGGTGGGCCTGGTGGCGCCAGCGATCTTGCTGGCCGTGTCGCCTGCTTTTACCGTAACCTGTTTGGCATCGCTGCTGGCGGGTTTGGGGGCGCTGGCCATGCTCGGTTTGGGCGGGGCGGCACGCGCAGGCGATGCCGCAGCGGGTGTGGCTGCTGGCGTGGCTGCTGGTGCCGCGGCCGGTGCCGGTGGCGCAGCAGCGGGCGCTACCGCCGCGGGGGCTGTGATCTGCGGCGCCGTGGCCGCAGCGGCGGGCGCCTGCCGGGTGGAAGGCGGGTCCAGCAGGATGGTGTAGTCGCGCACGATCCGGCCCGAGGACCAGTTGACCTGCAAAATCAAGTCGATGAACGGATCGGTGACGGTGCGGGTGCTGCTCAGGCGCAGGATGGATTTGCCGTCCGCACGGCGCTGCAGCACGATGCGCAGATCGGCCAGTGCCGGGTTGTATTCCAGCCCGGCGGCGCGAAAGGCTTCGGCCGGGGCCACCTCGGGTTTGAGGCTGCTGGCCTCGTCGGCCGTGATGTCGGGCAGTTCGATGTCGGCGCGCAGCGGCTCACCCAGGCCGGACAGCACCGTCATGCGGCCCAAAGACAGCGCCATGGCGGGGCCGCTGGCCAATGCCACCAGGGTTGCCACCACAGCAGATGCCACGGCAGATGTCTTCCAGCGGTGAGCGGAAAGAGGGCTTCGGGCGCTACCAACCGGGCAATTTTTGTTCATCATTCGGGCATGCACTACGACACTGAAACATGAAAAATTACCATAACATCAATGTCTTAGGCTGACAAGCTGACGTAAGGCGCTGACGGTGGCAACACCAGCTTACGCTGATGTTGCATTAAGTTACATACTACCAAACATGGGTTAACCGACCGGTAGGCTGCCGCTGGGCGCGTTATGCGTTCAGCAAGATGCGCAGCATGCGGCGCAAGGGTTCGGCGGCGCCCCACAGCAGCTGGTCGCCAATGGTGAACGCACCCAGGTACTCTGGGCCCATGGCCAGCTTGCGCAGGCGGCCCACCGGGATACCCATGGTGCCGGTCACCGATACGGGGGTCAGGTCTTTGACCGTGGCCTCGCGGGTGTTGGGCACCACGCGCACCCAGTCGTTGTCCTGGGCGATCAGGGCTTCGATGTCGGCCAGGGGCACGTTCTTTTTCAGCTTGAAGGTCAGCGCCTGGCTGTGGCAGCGCATGGCCCCCACGCGCACGCAGAAGCCGTCCACCGGGGTGATGGCCGTGCCGAAGCTGGGGCCCTGGCCGAGGATCTTGTTGGTTTCGGCACCGGCTTTCCATTCTTCCTTGCTGGAGCCGTCGCCCAGGTCTTTGTCGATCCAGGGGATCAGCGAGCCGCCCAGCGGTGCGCCAAAGTTGGCGATTTCAGCGGCGCTGAGGTTTTGCTGCTTGGCCAGTACCTTGCGGTCGATTTCCAGGATGGCGGATTTGGGGTCGTCCAGCAGGGTGCGGACTTCGGCGTTCAGCGTGCCAAACTGCGTGAGCAGCTCGCGCATGTGCTGGGCGCCACCGCCGGATGCGGCCTGGTAGGTCATGCTGGTCATCCATTCGACCAAACCAGCCTTGTACAGCGCGCCCACGCCCATCAGCATGCAGCTGACCGTGCAGTTGCCGCCAATCCAGTTTTTGCCGCCCTGGGTCAGGGCTTTTTGGATGACCGGCAGATTCACCGGGTCGAGCACGATGACGGCGTTGTCTTCCATGCGCAGGGTGCTGGCGGCGTCGATCCAGTGGCCGTTCCAGCCTGCAGCGCGCAGCTTGGGGAAGACTTCGCTGGTGTAGTCGCCGCCCTGGGCGGTCAGGATGATGTCGCAGCGCTTGAGCGCGTCGATGTTGTACGCGTCTTGCAGCGTGGTTTCGTTCTTGGCTTGCGCGGGGGCGGGGCCACCGGCGTTGGAGGTGGAGAAGAACATCGGCTCGATCAGGGCAAAGTCGCCCTCGGCCTGCATGCGGTCCATCAGCACCGAGCCGACCATGCCGCGCCAGCCGACCAAACCTACGAGATTTCCTACTTTCATGTCATCGCCCTTTAAAAAGTTTTTATGCCCCGGCTCGTCGAGCCGGGGAGGGCGTGACGAACCGGGCTGGATCAGCCTTTGGTTGTCTTGGTAATTGCGGCAACGACAGCGTCACCCATTTCCCGCGTACCCACCTTGGTTGTGCCTGCGGAATAGA